>JBEEOV010000046.1:0-9206 GCA_041191465.1 Pseudomonadota bacterium | reverse complement strand
GCTCGGCGATTTTCTTTCCAAGCTGCTTCGTTGCTACCAGCGACTTTTGGTTTTTCCTTACCAAAGCTCACTGCTTCAACTTGAGACGCATCAACACCTAACAAAGATAAAGACTTTTTAACCGCCTCAGAACGCTTTTGGCCAAGCGCCAAGTTGTACTCTGTAGTGCCGCGCTCATCCGTATTACCCTGAATAACGATGTTGGCTCTCTTATCTTTGTTGTCACGCAGATACTTCGCATGAGCTTCTACAACAGACTGGTACTCAGGCTTAACTTTGTAGCTATCAAAATCAAAGTAAATACTTCTTTTGCCATAAACACTTGATTTTGGATCGTTAATTGGGTCGTAACCCATGCCCTGACCTGTTACATCAACAGATGCCACCTTGTTTGAGTCTGTAGTGCTGCAAGCACCCAAAATTGAAACAAAACCAATAGCCAAAATAACTTTTAATAACTTAGACATATATATTCCTTTAAAAAAATAATTAAAAAACTTAAAGAGAGATATATGTGTTTTTGGGCGGTTTAAATATTTTTTTGTTTAACTGAGCACTGTTAAGGATCTTAACAATAGCTCGCATAGTTTGCTTAAGCTGGGTAGCACCGAATAATAGGAATATACCAATCACTATAGCCAACATGTGAACTGAGATAGCTCTAGTCAAATTATTTTTATCATCAATACCTGAGGCCTCAACTTGTTGTTGGGCCAATATGTATGCAGAGTAATTGCTATAAATTTCTGCGCGCTTAATGCCATTTTCAATAAATCTATTCCCAGAAACAGCCTTGAACAATAAAAGGCTGAGACATAGCAGAATTAGTAAAAATTTACTTTGGCGCTTCATTTGATTTTGATTGTACCAATGCCAAGCGTCACCATAAATGTGGGGAAACCCGATATAAAAAAACCACCCTAAAAGGGTGGTTAAAAGATTTTTTACGGTCTAAAGAAAATTGACCGCGAAAAAATATAGTAATCAATGGCTGTGGTTTTGCTTATTCATTGGCATTTGATTAGAAGGCATATGAGGCATCATTTTATGATGTTGCTTCATCATACTGTCATGATCTTTTGGATCACAATATTGATGATCATCAGAGCCATGAGTCATCTCATGAGAACTAGCGCCCTTATATCCAAGAATACTTGGATCTAACATGCCAGCAATCATTGCGATATGTCCAAATACCAGGAACAAAGCTACACAAATTGCATGAACCTTTAGCTTACCCATTTGATCTAAAGCTTTATTGATTAGCCCCATCTCTTGCAAGGCAATCCATATTAGCGGCAATCCGGCAATTAAATACGTGCCCACTGCAATCACATCAATAACCGTTCTCCACTCACCTGCTTTAGTGATAGGCACAACAGCATTGGTCATTATGTAAATAATGATTCCAACAAAATATATACCCACTGAAATACCGGCAAAACGATTGAGATAGTAAATAACTCCATCAAATTTGCGAGTAAAGAGTAGATAAAGCTCTGTAATGGCAAGCGTTTCAGCCAAAACGACTGGAATAGCCATAAAAATAATTAAATTCCAAGGCTGGTTAACAGCCAATAACTCCATGTAATGGGTCATGTTCATAAGATTTCTCCAATAGATATACAGTGGCTATGGACCACAAAATTAGTTAATAAGCGATTAACTAATATGTCTTGGAGGCTTGAATATGTGGCTTGGAACTGCCTCAAGGATGAGTTGTGGCACAAAGGCAATAAAGTGATTTGAGAAATCAGGCTGAATATATTGATTTTTTGATAAGTCAGCCAAGATACCTAAACAGCATTGGTGGTGTGTTTGGTGATTGACGGTGTGGGAATTACCCACCTTGACATCGGTTGAGGTATGGCAATTGTGCTCAATCATATGCTCAGCATATGATTGCCCAGCCACATCATCGGGAGCTATAAAACTGCTCGCATGAATAAGGCTAATAAAAACGGAAAGGCACAAAAACACACAAATACGACGCATAATTCATTTTATTACTTTTGACATATTTGGCAAATCATGGCTTGGATCATTACAAAGTATCTGTTAACTGCTGGAATGGTTGTATTCATTAGCGAAGTTGCTAAACGTAGTGACAAATTGGGCGGCTTCATTGCCGCACTACCACTGATGACTCTACTCACCCTTATTTGGTTATTTATTGAAAATCAATCAGAAGAAAAAATTGGTAATCATGCCTATTACACTTTTTGGTATGTGATTCCAACTTTACCGATGTTTTTACTATTTCCTTATCTACTTCCCAAAGTAGGTTTTTGGATCACCATGAGTGCAAGTATTTTTGTTACTGTTATCTGCTTTGGCTTATTTGCCCTACTAATGAAAAACTTTGGCATTCATTTGCTATAAACAAATAAATATGACGCCAAGGTGATTAATAGACTTTTTCAAACGCCACAAACTGCTTTTAAAGTTGCAGTATTTTTATCCTTAGTGATACACCTGTGCTTGCTGATTATTTATGCGCCATCAAGCATTAAGCCACCAAAGAATCATGAAGAAACTCTTGTTGTCATTCAACTAGATGAGCTAGAGAAAAAAGAATCTACTCCTCCTCAAACAAAAGAAACATTAAGCGATAAAACACCAGCAACTCAATTAGCACCAAATGCACCCACTGCAGAGGAATGGGCATTTGCTGCTAAGTACACTTTAAAGAATAGTAAAGGCTACAGACACTCATGGGGCCAACAGGTACGCAGCATGATGGGTACTGCTGTTGAAGGTCCAGACCAAGGTGCCGTTCGATTCCGGATTGAGATTGCACCTAATGGCACACTAACAAAACTAGAAACTTTATGGGCAACTTCAGATGTTGCTGAGATGCTGGCAAGAAAGGCAATCATGAGTATGCCGCCACCGCCACCAACACCTACAGGCAAACCTCTTATTTTTGAGAGAACGATCACGTTCTCACCATTCGCTTCAGACGATACTCCGTTTTATAGGGATGATTGCCTGCCTGACCCGCCATCATTTCAAAATCCATTTGCTTGGGATGGTAAGTCCCCTCAAGAGGTAAGAAAGAATCAAGTTGCTGAAAAATTAAATCCTGAGGCACTCGCTGAATGCCTTAAACAATTACCCAAAGATTCAATCGAAGGTGAAAATGCACACAACCAAAGACTGATGGAACAATGGGGCTCAAAAAAATAATCCCATGCACGGATTTAGCAAAACTACTCGTATGAAGTTTGGAGGCGGAACTCAGAATCAAACTGGGGTACACGGCTTTGCAGATACGCTGATGATTTAAATAGTATTTTCTTCAACGATTAACCATCCCTGCAGTTCGATGTGGTTTTTGCATTGATTAATTTGGTGTTGAGTGGCCGTCAAATGGCGTGAAGCAGCATCGACAGATTTGGAGACGCATTTTCGAGAAACCCGATATCCCATATTCAGATACTGGGCAGGTAAATCAGTTTTTCTTAGTTGACATATCTCCAAGTAGCGAGTTTCGCCAAACTCAAGAAAATATTAAGTAACCCAGCTTTAATGGTTAATCAGAAAAGATTTATTTTGAATAATTAATGCGGTTAGGAATCTTCCCAAACAACACTTCGGTTACGACCTGCCAATTTAGCCTGATACATCGCCATATCAGCTTGCTTGAAATATTTTTCAGCTAATGCAGAGTGGACTAGATCTAATTCAGCATCAGGATTTAAAAGACTAATGCCATTGCTGATAGTAATTTTTACAGGATCACCATTGTCATCAGCAATCACCGCTTGCTCGACTCCAACTCGCAAACGTTCAGCTACCTCAAGTGCTTGCAACTGATTAGTGTTTGGCAAAATCACCAAGAATTCCTCACCACCAACCCGTCCAAACAAGTCAATATCACGCAACATCTTCTGGCAGTAATGGGCTAAGTTTTTAAGCACTAGATCTCCAATCATGTGTCCATATCGATCATTTACAAATTTGAAAAAATCAATATCTAACATAATCAATGCTAGAGGTTGCTTATTACGAAAGGCACGCCCCACCTCTTGCTCTAAACGAATAAATGTTTCGTCACGCCTCATTGCCCCCGTCATGGCATCGACCTTGGAGTGAACTTCATAAATCATACTTTGAGCTTCTATCGATGAAAATGCCCGAGCAATAAAATATGTCCCGAGCATCAACAATCCAGAAATAGTAAAAGCAGTTACCGCGTCCAAGACATTATGACTTCTACCATCAAGAACATCCAATATGGGATAAATACGTCTTGCCACCATCAGTAAAAATCCAATGACAAATAATAAGCATGGCAACCTGTAAATGGCCGCCTGTCTATACAATTTAATAGACAAAATTACTGCCACCACCTGAAACAGCAAAGCAACCACATATAAAAAAATTACAAATGAAGTTGGAATCATGGCTGGCATAGGGCTGCCTGAAAATCTTTTTGTTTAATCAAGTCATTAACAATATTGACAATCTTTGCATCGAGTGTTTTTCCTGACTCTTGGTTGAGGTACTCAACTGCTTTATCAATTCCCATCGCAGGCCGATAGGGGCGGTGAGAACTCATTGATTCAAGCGTATCCGCCACAGCCAAAATGAGTGCTTCATCGATAATTTGATCTTCTTTTAAGCCTTCTGGATATCCACTGCCATCAATACGCTCATGATGTTGTTGAACAGCTTTTGCAATTGGCCATGTAAATGGTATGTCTTTCAATATCTCATAGCCTGTATTGGGATGCTGCCTCATTAAAGTCATTTCTACTTCTGTTAGCTTTGATGGCTTGGTCAAGATTTCTGCTGGTATAGCAATCTTGCCTATGTCGTGTACTAATGCAGCAAGAATTAACCCCTGAACCCTTTCGTCATCCCACCCCATTTTTTTTGCAATTGCCTCTGAGATGGCAGCAACCTTTTTTTGATGGCCCGCGGTATATGGATCACGTTGCTCCATCGTTTTAGAGATTGCCGCAATGGTTGCAGATAATGACTGGACCAGTTCCCGATGCAATCGATCGCGTTCAATAATTTCCACATCTAAAGCATGTTGCTTTTCAATGCTAGCCAAACCAAAACCAAGTTCTTTGGCTAGACTCTCAAATAAACTGATTTCAGTATCACCAAATGCATCAGGAATATTTGCATAAACCGTTAATGCGCCAATTGTTTGGGGATCATGATTTTGAATTGGCACAGCAATAACTGAGCGTATTCCGAAGGGCTCTGCGCGCTTTCGCCAAGGCGCAAAACGCTCATCAGTTTGAGAGTCTCGAATCACCACAGATTGACCAGTTCTAATGCAAGTTCCCGTAGGCCCTCTTCCAGCTGATGTTTCCTCAGACCATTTAACATCTATATGATCTGCGTAGCCAGCAGCAACTCCATGCGTACCCAATACTTCCACTGTTTTTTCGGGATCATTTTTTGCAATACCTACCCACGCCAGGATATATGGGGCTTGGTTAACAATTGCATCGCAAACCCCCTTGATTAAATCTGAAATATTTTTAGATTGAACCAAAACTGATGAAGCTTTAGCGTGAGCCATCAAAGCCCAATTTTGTTTTTGCAGGTCAGTTTCGTTCAGCATTCATGTACCAATGATGGGCATATCGTCCCATGATACGCCTTGATAAGAATTAAATTCAATCTCTGCATGTTATTTTTAATTGATATCAAATATATAACTGATATCTATATACATCCCTATTGCAGCGTGTTAGCCTGAAATTTATGGCTTATTTCTCAATTAAAACTAAATTTGCAACCTGCCTTTTATTGGCATTTTCTTGGATGGCTATATCTATTTGGCTATCCTTACCTTGGTATCAAGATCTTTCAAAAGAAATTGGCTGGTTCTTAGCCGCTTTCTTTATCGCGTTCATAGCGATTGTTCCGGGGTTTATGAATGCTTTTGTGATTAGCTCATTACTTTTAGATAAAAGACCCGACATTCTTCTTGAGCAACACTACCCACCAATCACTATTTTAATTGCCGCCTATAACGAAGCAAAAGACATTGCCACCACTCTTAAAAGTATCTTCTTAGAAGATTACCCAGGAGAAGTGAGTGTGATTGTGATCAATGATGGCTCTAGTGATGGAACAGCTTCCATTGTTAAAGACTTCATGAGTAATCATCCCAACCTAAAACTAATTGATCTAGATAAAAATATTGGCAAGGCAAATGCTCTAAATGCTGGATTAAAAGAATGCACCACCGATATCCTAATAACAATTGATGCCGACTCTTATCTATGGAAAGATGCATTACGAAATATTGTTGGACGCTACCTATCTGATCCAGTAAATACAAAAGCAGTTGCCGGTGAGGTCTTAATCAGAAATTCACGAGACAACTGGATCACTAAAGCTCAGGAATGGGATTATTTTTTGGGAATTGCATCGGTCAAAAGAATCCAGTCACTATTTCAAGGGACTTTAGTAGCTCAGGGGGCTTTTTCTCTATACGACAGAAAAACTATTGAGAATTTAGGTGGCTGGCCTAATAAAGTAGGAGAAGACATTGTATTAACTTGGAAGATCTTATTGGCCGGACACCGCGTAGGTCATGCCGAGAATGCATGCGTCTTCACGAATTGCCCAAATACTATGATGGGCTTTATTAACCAACGTAGACGTTGGTCACGAGGATTAATTGAATCATTCAAAGAAAACTGGCGTCTTTTATTCAAGCCTCGCCTCAGTACCACTTATATATGGTGGAACACACTTTTCCCAGTAATTGATATTGCATACACCTTTGGCTTTATTCCGGGATTAGTTTTAGCTTGTTTTGGCATATTTTGGATTGTTGGCCCCATGACTGTTGCCTTAATACCTATGGCATTTTTACTTAACATTGTGATGTACAACAAAGGCAGAGCAATGTTCAAACATGAGCACCTAGAGGTACGAAAGAATTACTTCGGCTTTTTCTTTTATGTCCTCGCATATGGAATTATTTTGCAACCAGCTTGCGTCTGGGGCTATATCAGCGAAGTCTTTAATCTTAGAAAGCACTGGGGTACAAAATGAGTAAACTTTTATACGCCCTGTTGGCACTGAGCTATACAACTGGCGCTCTTGCTGAAGAAGCCACAAGTGCTAAATATGCCGCCTCTATTCCAGAGTATTACGTTTCCTCTGATAGCGAGGGATTTGTTACTAACAAATATAAAGCTAGTGCATATGGAATCTATAAAAATCCTGACAATTACACAGGCATACAGATTCAGCACAATCAATTCCGACAAAATAATTGGGATTCATCAGCCCAACAATATGGCTTAGTGACTAAAGCGGTAGATACACGCACAGGATTGGGGTACAACTTAAATGTTGGATATAACCTCCAGAATGGCTATAAATTACTAACCACTGATAGTAACTACTCATTAAAACTAACCAACACCACACAAGCTGAGTTTTTGTTATTCCGAGATCGAGTAGAAACACAAAACTCTCTGACAAATGGTATTTATTACACAATGGCAGGCGTCAGTATTGAACAAAAAATTATTGATCGCTTAAGTGTCGTTGTATTTGGTGGAAACTTGTATTTCTCTGATACCAATACGCGCCCCACTATTAAGGCAAAAATAATTTATGACTTAGTCCCAGACTATGGCATCACAGGTCAAATCCGCTACCGTCAGTTCCGCAATACCAATACAGGTGTTACCAATAATTATTTCAACCCTAATACGTACTCAGAATCAATGCTTGCCCTTGGTTTGAGAAAACGCATCAATAACTGGATGGTCAATGGTGTCGCGGGAGTCGGCCAACAAAGTGTTGATAGCGGCCCTCACACCACTACCCAGTTATATGAGCTTGCATTAACAAGCCCTCCTGTTACCGCAAATAATATGCACATACGCGCTAAAGCAGGTTATAGTGAATCCGCTAGTTTTGGCGGTCCAAATTATTCCCATCGTTACTTTATGGGCGAATTAATTTTTCCCTTTTAAGTAAGTCAAAAATATGAATGATGATATTGAAAAAATATATGCCAAATTAGTGGCTCACGAAACTGAAATCATTAACCTACGTAAAGGTTATATGATTGTTAATGAGCGCTACACCAAGGCACTCTCATCATTAAAAGAACTAACAACCAGCGCTGCAGAAGCTGCTAAAAAAGCATGTCTTGCTGCAGAAAAGGCCAAAACCGCAACTGAGCGGTGCGCAAATACTGCCAAAGAAGCAGCCGCTCATTCTGTTATCGTTGCTGCAGAATCTGCTGCGCAAGCTGCTGGTCTATCTGCTGAATCTGCAATAGAAGCCGCAGCTGCTGCCTCAGCAGCCGCCGCTGCCGCGGCAGCAGCTGTCGCACATCAAGCTGAAGCCTCCTCTTTACAAGCCTCAGCTGAAGCCGCTGAAGCAACAAAACGTGCTGCGGAAGCTGCGGCAGATGCCGTAAAAATGGCTAATGCGGCCGCATCAACCGCCAAAGCAGCTCGCGAAAATAGTAATTAATTACTCAAGGCATCGACATAGCGAGTAATTTAAATGTCGGGGAAACCGACAAATTACAAAACTAAAACTGCTTATAAATGGCAATGCCACTATATGAACGAGTGATCACTGGTGTTAGCAAATATTTATCAGATACCCAAGCCCCCACAAAAGATCCTAGTGTGTGCGAGCCAAAGTCTAGCAATGAACTAGAAACTTTGGCATCTTTACTAAGAACTTGACGAGATTCCGCCAAAAAGCTAACTGCTGAACTAGCACCAACGCCAATGAGCACTCGATTTGGAGAATCTTCAACTAACTTAGTAATGGCCCCAGCTATGATCGCACCACCAGCGGCGTGGCTCAACTCACTTGTAAAGCCATCGTAGGCAAAAGAATTATTGACTAGTGCAAATAAGATGATTGGGAGTAGTTTCTTCATTGGTCAATCCTAACCCAATGCTTACCAACAAACCTTGCTCCACATCAACTGATGCGGTTTAAATTGCAGCAATTGCAATGAAAACTATATATGAAGTTGGAGGCGGAACCCAGAATCGAACTGGGGTACACGGCTTTGCAGGCCGCTGCATAACCACTCTGCCATCCCGCCAGGGACGTGTTGTGTGAAATTAAAAAGGGAAGCTTTTTTAAGCTTCCCTCGTAATTTGGAGCGGGATAAGAGGCTCGAACTCTCGACCTATACCTTGGCAAGGTATCGCTCTACCAACTGAGCTAATCCCGCATAA
>JBEEOV010000045.1:0-9530 GCA_041191465.1 Pseudomonadota bacterium | reverse complement strand
TCGTGGACGTGGTTTGGTTAGGTCTGTATGTAGTTGTTTACTGGATGTAAACAATCACACATTAAAAAACGCCGCTTAAGCGGCGTTTTTTAATGTCAGATACAAATGTTTAGAGATTCAAGCTAAGCAGAAATTTTCTAGAATTAGCCGGCAACTCTAATGCCAGTACTTTGTATGTAACCCAAAGAGTGCGCAATCCATATGCCAATAAAGAGGGCAATAGATAAACCAATTCTTAGCATTAAAGAGTAAACGGTTTTAGAGCTTTTACCTTTGTCTCGCATCATGTAAAAGAGGGCTGAGCCAAGGCTGCCTAAAATCAATAAAAAAGCGATAGGGATAATCCAATTCATAGGTATGCATCGTATCATTGCTTTATGTTTAAACAGTTAGTTTTATTAAGACCGGTAGCCACTTTTTTTGCTTTAGTGACATTCGCGATTGCCATGGCTTTAGGTTTTTGGCAGGTTGATCGAATGGATCAAAAGTTATCGTTGGCTGCTGATATAGCAAAAAAAGAACGTGCGGCACCTTTGTTAGCCAATGCAAAGCAATGGACTTATGAAGAGGCCCAGCACCATCGTATGGTTGCTAGAGGGGTATACATACCCGATGCAACAGTTTGGCTGGAAAACCGTCCGCACCCACAGGGACGAGATCCAAAAACAGGTATTACGGTTGGTTTTTATGTTTTAACCCCATTGAAATTGCAATACAGTGGTCAGTTGATATGGATTAATCGGGGTTGGGTTCCTAGAGATGGCATCGATCGTGAAAAATTGCCACCTCTAATAACCCCAGGGGGGCAAGTTGAAGTGGAAGGTTTGGTGTTTGAGCATCCAGCGCGAGTCATGAATGTGGGTAATGTAGATGTTTCAGCACAAAAGCAAAAAATTCAGCAAAATCTTGATATTGAAAAACAATCTGCGCAAATAAATGCGCCGTATTTGCCATTTATATTAAGACAGGTGCAAGGTGGTCTAGATGATGGTTTGCAACGTGATTGGGCGCCTATGCAAAATGGTTCAGAAAAGCATAAGGGCTATGCGTTTCAGTGGTTTTCATTGGCTGCTTTAACTGTCTTATTTTGGTTGTTTAGTGGGTTATTAAGGAAAAAGGTTTGATGCAAAAAGATGATTTAGATCCGCTCATCCCGGCAACGGGCAGTCAAAGGATTGATGCTGCGACAAAGCGTGGTCGTATACAGATGATTCTTCTGTTGTTGGTGTGTGCAGCACCAGTGCTTGCTTCATATTTTACTTTTTACGTGATCAAGCCCCAGGGGGGCAAAACAAATATTGGTCAATTGGTCAGCCCCGTGCAGACAATGCCACTTGATGGATTGGATGCCCAAATACAAGGGAAGTGGACCTTGTTACTTGCGCGCCCTGCATCTGAATGCAAGATTGGGAATGATGCCTGTGTCTCATTACTGTATTTAATGAGACAGGTAAGGATTGCCATGGGCAAAGAGAGTCAGCGATTGCAATTGATATGGTTGGTGACTGATGGTGAGCCAATTAATGCTGAGTTGCAAAAAGCATATGACAAAGAGGTGGCTGGTTTTACTTTTATCAGAATGCCCAAAGACCAAGCTCAAAAAGAAAAATTACTGCAATGGTTGAAGCTAGATAGTGCAGAGTCAGCGATTCATTTGATGGATCCGCATGGGGACAGGATGATGCGCTTTGCGACTAATCCAGATGCCCCTGATTTTAAGAAAATGTCTAAAGACATGGAAAAGTTGCTGAAGTGGAATCCAACAGGCAAGGTTAATTGATATGAGTTTGGTTGTTTGGATACAGCTTTTGTTAATTGGTTTTGCAATTGGGGCATGTTTGCTGTTTGTTTTATGGTGGAAATCTAAAACATTTAGTTTTCATCGATTGGTGTTGCTCACGGTTTTTTTTACATTTGACTTAATCTTATTTGGAGCCTTTACCCGCTTGACTGATTCTGGTCTTGGTTGCCCTGATTGGCCAGGTTGTTATGGTTTATCTAATCCACTTGCTGCGTTAACTCAAATACGTGAAGCAGAAAATTTAATGCCAACAGGACCGGTTACTCTTAGTAAGGCGTGGATTGAAATGCTGCATCGTTATTTTGCGATGGGCGTCGGGTTCTTAATCATTGTGATTACAGTTTGGGCTTGGTTAAAGCGTCAACAGTTTGGCGCGCGCATTCCATTTACTGCTGGTCTGATTTTGTTGTTGGTGTGTTTGCAGGGGGCGTTTGGGGCGTGGACTGTTACCTTGAAGTTGCAGCCAATCATTGTTACTACCCATTTGATGTTGGGGTTATCTCTATTGGCAGCCTTAACCTATTTATCAAGCCTAAGCTCTAAATTGGAGCATGGCATATATGGCCATCAAAAAGTTAGTTCTTATCGCATGAATAGAGGCTCGATTTGGTTTGCGTTGATGGTGTTAATTATTCAAATATTCTTAGGTGGTTGGGTTAGCACTAACTATGCTGTTTTGGCCTGTGATGATTTTCCTTTGTGTCATGGATCATTATTTCCCGCAATGAATTTCTCAGAGGGTTTTGGTTTGTGGAGAGAGTTAGGTAAAACAGTGGATGGGGTGCATTTAAGTATTGAAGGATTAAGAGCCATACATTGGGCTCATCGAATGGCTGCCGTTTTTGCGCTGAGTGTTTTATTTTATTTAGGCTTTAAAACTTTAAGGGCGTCGATTGTTTCAGCAAATCCAGAGCTAAGACGTTGGGCATTTACATTATTAAGTTTGTGCATTATTCAATTAATTACTGGTATGAGTAACATTATTTTGGATTGGCCATTGGTTGCTGCTTTACTCCATACTGGTGGAGCTGCAGCAATACTCGTGGTTCTTATAAGGATGTTAACGTTAAGTGCAGAGGAGTTTGATCGTGTCTAAAAATACTCTGCAGGTGATGCCAAGGTGGCGTCAGTACTGGGCTTTAACAAAACCAAGAGTTACTCAGCTGGCTGTTTTTTGCGCCATTATTGGGATGTTTCTAGCAACTCCAGGCATGGTTCCTTTACCAGTGTTAATTGGGGGTTCATTAGGTATTTGGCTTTTGGCAGGTGCAGCTTTTGCGGTGAACTGTCTAGTTGAGCAAAAGGTTGACGCCAAGATGCGTAGAACTGCATGGAGACCATCAGCCACTGGTGAGATCACAGATATACAAATAATCATTTTTGCATTAGTGATAGGTGCTGCGGGAATGATTCTTTTATGGAATTTCGCTAATCCATTAACAATGTGGGCTACCGCTGCAACATTTATTGGTTATGCAATTATTTACACCTTATTGTTAAAGCCAGCAACTCCTCAGAACATCGTGATTGGTGGGTTATCTGGAGCAATGCCACCTGCGTTAGGGTGGGCTGCAGTAGCAAACGATTTCCCGGCCGAAGCTTGGTTATTAGTATTAATTATTTTTACTTGGACGCCACCTCATTTTTGGGCTCTTGCCCTCTATCGTCGGGAAGATTACAAGCAGTCAGGCTTGCCGATGCTGCCGGTTACGCATGGCGAGAGATTTACTCTGTTGCACATATTGCTCTATACGTTGATATTAATTGCGGCAACTATCTTGCCATTTGTATATCAAATGAGCGGTTACTTTTATTTGGCAAGCGCTTTGATTTTGGGAGGTTGTTTCTTGGCTTATGCAATCGCACTTTATAAAAAATACAGTGATGAGTTGGCAAAGAAAACATTTAGATTCTCCATCATCTATTTATCATTGTTGTTTGCTGCTTTGCTCATCGATCATTATTTATAAGCCATGAAAA
Source organism: Pseudomonadota bacterium (assembly GCA_041191465.1). Lineage (GTDB taxonomy): Bacteria > Pseudomonadota > Gammaproteobacteria > Burkholderiales > Burkholderiaceae > Polynucleobacter. The sequence continues at coordinate 5,749 of JBEEOV010000045.1, read as the reverse complement.
ATTACCAAATTTCTTTAATTAAATACATCACCATTTTTTTGGCCGCTGCATTTCTTTCGGCATGTTCACAAGATGCGATTAAATTTAATAATGTCGACATAACGGGCAGTAAAGCTTTTGGGAAAGATTTTTCATTGATTGATCATCATGGTCAAAAGAAGCAATTAGCTGACTTTAACGGACGATTGGTCGTCATGTTCTTTGGTTACACGCAGTGCCCTGATGTTTGTCCGACAACTATGACTGAGATGCAAGGCGTTATGGATTTGTTGGGTAAAGATGCAGACAAGGTACAAGTTTTATTTGTGACCGTTGATCCAGATAGGGATACGCAAGAACTTCTATCTCAGTATGTACCTTCTTTTGATAAGCGGTTTTTAGGTCTTCGCCCAGAGAGTGCTGCGGCACTCGAAAAAGTGACGAAAGACTTTAAAGTTTTTTATAGCAAGGTCCCAGGTAAAACTGCTAGTTCTTATACGATTGACCACACGGCAGGCAGTTATGTTTTTGATACCAAGGGGCAGCTACGATTATTTTTGAAGCATCAGCAAGGGCCAAAGCCAATAGCTGAAGATTTGAAAAAGCTTCTTAAGTAACTTTGAATGAGGTTAGGCGGATAGTGCTAACTTCATTTTTTTAAGGGCGGCAGTTTCAATTTGACGAACTCGCTCTGCAGAGATATTAAATTCTGCAGCAAGGTCATGTAGGGTTGTTGCCCCAGATCCGTCATCTGACACATCTAACCATCTTGCAGACACTATTTTTCTGCTGCGTTCATCAAGACTCGCTAAGGCTTTTTCTAAGCCAGGGCCTTGTAGTTGGCGATGCTGTTCTTGAGCGATGACTTCTGATGGTTCATATCTGTTATCAGACAGCCAGTTAATTGGCGCAAAACTATCTTCATCGCTGACATCGTTAGATTCAATTGCTACATCACCACCAGATAAACGCTTTTCCATTTCGCGAACGTCTTCATTGCGAACATCGAGCGCGTGAGCAAGATTTTGGATTTCGCTTGGAGATAGAGCATTAAGGCTAGGCTTGTTGCTACGTAAATTAAAAAATAGCTTTCTGTGAGCTTTGGTTGTGGCAATTTTCACCATTCTCCAGTTGCGAAGAATGTACTCATGTATTTCAGCTTTGATCCAGTGAATTGAGTAAGTAACTAATCGAGTACCTTGCTCAGGATCGTAGCGTTTTACCGCCTTCATGAGGCCAATATTGCCTTCTTGAATCAGGTCAGCATGAGGTAGGCCATACCCAAGGTATTGGCGTGCTATGGATACGACTAAACGCAAATGAGACATAACCAATGTGCGTGCAGCCTCTAGGTTTTCATGATCCCTGAATTCACGGGCAAGGCGTATCTCGTCTGCCGCGCTAAGCATGGGCAAACGATTAACGCTAGAAATGTAGGCATCTAAGCTGCCGACATTTAATTGCATTGGAATTAAGGCATTCATTTGTGTCATACCGCTATATTAGCACTCCTCAGATTAGAGTGCTAATTGCTGTGTAACCATATGATTTATATGGATAAAAACTATTGCGGAATCAAGGATTTAGCAAAATCAGAGGCGCTAAAAGGCTTTAAATCTTCTAGTTTTTCACCAAGGCCAACGGCTAAAACGCTAGGAGGGTTATCAGCAAACTCTTCAGCGATAGCGCAGAGAATGCCGCCCTTGGCTGTTCCATCAAGCTTGGTCACAATAATGGCCGATAGTTCTAGCGCATCATGAAAAGCTTTGACCTGCGATAAACCATTTTGTCCAGTATTGCCATCAATCACTAAGATAGTTTCATGGGGGCTATTTTCTTGGGCTTTGGTGATCACTCTTTTAACCTTCTTAAGCTCATCCATCAGATGGGCTTGAGTAGATAGTCGTCCTGCTGTATCGATGATCACGATATCTTGATTTCTAGACTGCCCAGCTTTAACGGCATCGTGTGCGACTGCAGCAGCATCACCACTTTGTTGCGCAATGACTGCAACATGATTCTTTTCGCCCCATGCAATCAGTTGTTCTCTGGCTGCAGCCCTGAAAGTATCGCCAGCCCCAAGTAATACATGGTGATTCTGGTTTTGTAGGTGATGGCATATCTTGCCAATACTGGTGGTTTTGCCTGCGCCATTAACGCCAACAATTAACCAAATTTGTGGGTAATTGGGATCCTTGGGTAAATTAACCAAAGGATTGTGGGGTCTTTCAAGCTTGCTCAAACTAGTTTTAACTAGTGTAGCTAGAATATTTTTGAGGTCGTCAACAGTCTCTGCCTTTTGGAGCTTGGCCTCTGATCGAAGTTGCTTGATGAGTTTTTGTGTGGCATTCATACCAACATCTCCTAGAAGCAATGTTTCTTCTAGGGACTCATACCAATCTTCATCGATTTTTTGCCTACTAAATAGGCTAGATAGGGTTTTACGTAATCCGAACATGACCGATACAATTGATTAATTATGAGCATATTAACAACCCTTAGAACTAAGACGTTAACTTTTTCAATTGGGCTAATCCTTTTATGTGGTTCAAGCATTCATGCGAAAGAGTTAAAGGCGACTGATACTCATGAATTTATGCTCTCGAATGGCATGAAGGTTATTGTCAAAGAGGATCATCGAGCTCCAACAGTTGCGCATATGGTTTGGTACAAAGCTGGCTCAATTGATGAGGTTAACGGCAAAACAGGTGTTGCGCATGTGTTAGAGCACATGATGTTCAAAGGAACCAAGAAATTAAAGCCAGGTGATTTTTCAAAGCAGGTCGCAGCTGTTGGTGGCAGAGACAATGCTTTTACAAGTAAAGATTACACAGCATATTTTCAGCAGATTGAAAAAAGCCATTTAGAAAAAATGATGGCACTAGAGTCTGATCGAATGGCTAATTTGCAAATTAGAGAAGATGAGTTTGCTAAAGAAATTCAGGTGGTGATGGAGGAGCGTCGCTTAAGAACGGATGATCAAGCATCGGCAATAGTTTATGAACAATTAGTGGCTGCTGCATTTACCAATAGCCCGTATAGAAACCCGATTATTGGATGGATGGATGATTTAAAAAATATGACCTATCAGGATGCCTTGGAGTGGTATCAGGATTGGTATGCGCCTAATAACGCTGTATTAGTAGTCTCCGGTGACGTTGTGCCTGCTGAAGTATTCGCGCTAGCGCAAAAATACTATGGCGGGATTCCTGCAAAAAAAATTAAAGATAGAAAGCCTCAAAACGAGATACAGCAAATTGGGGCTCGTCGAATTCAAGTTAGAGCGCCAGCAGAAAATCCAGACATTACATTTGCTTGGAAAGTTCCCAAGGTTGAGGCAACGGATATTAAGATGATTGATCCATATGCTTTGAGTGTTCTTGCGGGAATACTTGATGGGCATGCGAACTCAAGGCTAAACAGAAGTCTAGTAAGAGATTTGCGTCTTGCGGATAGCGTTGACGCATCATATGGCATGACTGGCAGAGGTCCACAATTATTTGGCATTTCAGCAAGCCCAGCAAAAGGAAAAACTATTGCTGACATAGAGAAACATGTGCGATTAATTTTGAATGAAATTAAACGGTCGGGTGTGACTGATGCTGAGTTAAATCGTGTGAAGTCTCAATTGCTATCGTCCCAAATTTATAAAAGAGACTCAATCTTTGCGCAAGCAATGGAAATTGGTGTGTCGGAGATGAATGGTATTTCGTGGAAATATTTGGATGAGATCCTTTTTAATATCCAAGCTGTCACTTCATCAGACATACAAAGAGTTGTAGAGAAATATTTTATTGATGACGCTTTAACTGTGGCCATCTTGGAGCCGCAGCCCATTAAAGAAAAAAATGCAGTGGCACAAAAGATGCCAACTGGTATGAGGCATTAGTATGAAACATCTTGTTTATTGTTTTTTGTTGATTACATCAATCTCTGCGCAGGCAGCGACCACGATTCAACATTGGGTTAACCGCGATGGCGTATCGATTTATTTGGTAGAGGCCAAGACCATTCCTATGGTGGACGTACAAGTTGATTGGCCAGTAGGTTCTGCTAGTGATCCACAGTCAAAAATTGGATTGGCTTCTATGACGGCATCCCTAATTGATAAGGGTGCGGTGGCGAATAAGAAAGTTTTAACAGAGGCAGCTATTGCAGATAAGTTGGCCGATCTTGGTGCGGTGTTTAGTTTTAGTGCTGGCGCCGAGAGATCTAGTATGCGGATGAGAAGTTTGAGTGATGCAAAGCGTGTCAATGAGCTTGTTGGCTTGACTGCTCAAATATTGAATGAGCCATTATTTGATTCAAAGGTATTGAGTCGAGAAAAAGATCGAACCATCATGGCTATTAAAGAGGCACAAATCAAACCAGAAGTTATTTTGAGTAAAGAGTTTGATCGCCAAATATATGGGCGCCACCCGTATGGATTAAGTGCAAGCGTGGCTACCGTTCAATCCATTACTCAGAAAGACATTAAAGATTTTTATTTCAATAGATATGCCAAAAAGGGCGTCAAAGTATCAATTGTTGGCGATATTGATAAAGCATCAGCAGATCAGTTGGTTGAAAAAGTTTTGGCGGGCTTTCCAAAAGAACCAAAGATTACTCAAAGTGTTGCAGAGGTGACTCTCTTTCCACCTAATTCATCAAAAATTATAAAAATTCCACATGCTGCTCAGCAGGCCCATATTTCAATGGGTATGCCTACGATTGCAAGAAAAAATCCTGATTACTTTCCAATGCTGGTTGGTAATTACATTTTGGGTGGCGGTGGATTTGTTTCTAGGCTCGTCAAAGAGGTTCGTGAAAAACGTGGCTTAGCATATAGCGTATACAGTTATCTATCCCCGGGCCGCCAAGTTGGACCTTATGTTGCTGGAATGCAAACACAAAAGTCTCAAGCGGATCTCGCAGTTGATGTCATGAAGAAAACGATTTCAGAATTCATTGAGCATGGCCCTACTGACGAAGAGATGAATGCTGCAAAGGACAATTTGATTAATGGATTCCCATTAAGAATTGATAGCAATCGTAAAATTCTTGATAACGTAGCAAGTATTGCCTGGAATGATTTGCCTCTGGACACCTTGGATACCTGGAGAGACCAATTAAAAGCTGTCACTAAGGAACAAGTGAAGGCTGCATTTAAAACTCACCTAGATATGAATCGTATGGTCACTGTGGTAGTTGGTGCCCCATGAGTGCCGGTAAAGTTAGAATCATTGGCGGCTCATGGCGAGGTAGAAATATCAAGGTTGCTGATGTTCCCGGTCTTAGACCAACTGCAGATAGAACACGCGAGACATTATTTAACTGTTTGGGGCAGCGCGTTGATGACTTAACTTGTTTGGATATGTTTGCTGGTACTGGCGCTTTGGGTTTTGAGGCTTTATCTAGAGGAGCAAAACTAGTTCACATGATTGAGCAGTCCCCCAAAGCTATTCAGTCAATCAAAGAAAATTATCAAGCTTTGAGTCAGGATGGCATTTTGGGACATTTGGATTTGGTACGTGGTGATGCAATTCATCAGGTGACTAACTTGTTGGATGATTCAGTCGATGTCACCTTTATCGACCCGCCGTTTGCTCAAGAAGATTTATATTTAAAGGCATTGACGCAGGCTGTGAGGATCAATAAAAAAAGTATTGGTTCTGTGATCTATATAGAGCACCCCAAAAACGTTGTTATTGAGCAACTTCTAAAAGAAATTCCAAAAAATGCAGATTTATGGGAAATTCGTCGTACCATACGCTCCGGGATGGCAATTGGC
>JBEEOV010000044.1:0-9567 GCA_041191465.1 Pseudomonadota bacterium | reverse complement strand
TGCAATATATTGGGAACTTCAATAAATAAATAGCCATTATCTTTAATGCTTGCATAAAGCTTCTTCATCACCTCATGTGGTTTTGCCATATGCTCAAACACATGAAATAGCGTCAAAATATCTGCTGATGCATCCTCAACCTCAGATAACATGGCTGTCTTGACCTCAACGCCATACTCTTCTTTAGAAAATTCTGAATAGCCTACGTTTGGTTCAATACCTCTCGCTTGAAGACCTCGTTTGTTGGCTATGTATACAAACTCACCGCCGCCCGCGCCAATATCTAGGAGAGTCTGATTGGATAGCTGGATATGTGACTCTAGAAATTTAATCCGATCAATAGCAGCTAGACCGGCACGATGGACATATTTAGGTTTGGGTGAGTAGATGCTCTTATAGTCTTGTCTATAGTTGTGAGAGTAGTAAATATTTAGTTCTTCATCGCTAGGAATATTTTTTTGTTGAACAAAACTGCAATCAGAGCAATAGTAAATATCAAGTTGAGCATTATTTTTTGCATCAATTTTTTGCAGATTAATGCGATTATCTGAACTACACAACTCACAACATTTGCTCATATTTGCTCCTCGGTTGTTTTTGTTGTTAATAATCCTATCAGTAATTAATCCTTAAATTTATAGGGGTTAATTGGATGCTATTTAAAAAACATCTATGATTACTTTATGAGCAATTTCCTAGACCCAGCCATTCTTTTCTTCATCTTTGGAGCATTCGCTGGTGCTGTTAAATCCAATCTGGAAATACCTCAACCTATAGCAAGATTCTTGTCGCTGTACCTATTAATGGCTTTGGGATTGAAGGGTGGTTTTGCCTTACATAAATCTGGATTCACTTTAGAAATCGCCTTGGCGTTAGGTCTAGCAATTTTCTTGGCAGTCATTATTCCCTTGATTGGCTATGTGATTCTAAAGACGAAGCTGAATAATTATGATTCTGCCGCTGTAGCTGCCACCTATGGATCTGTGAGTGCCGTGACATTCATCACTGCAACTCAAGCGTTAGATCAATACGGTATTCCTTTTGGCGGACATATGGCCGCTGCCATGGCTCTCATGGAGTCACCTGCCATCATATTAGCGATTCTTCTCGCCAACAAAGCAAGAGCAGCATCAACTCATGCCGTGGAGCCGATTCGCATGTCAAAAGTACTGCATGAGTCATTTACTGATGGTGCTCAATTACTTTTATTAGGTGCGATGGTCGTAGGTTTGGTCAGTGGTGATGATGGTCAAAAAATCATGGCGCCATTCTCGATTGACTTGTTCAAAGGAATGTTGGCGTTCTTCTTGTTAGACATGGGCTTGATGGCAGCTAAAAATTTTGGAGGCCTTAAAGGCAAGCCACCTATCACCTTGATCTATGCCTTGTGTGCGCCACTAATACATGCTTCTTTAGCGCTGACCTTGGCTACGCTAATTGGCTTACCCCTAGGCGAATCAATTCTATTAATGGTTCTTGCTGCCAGTGCATCGTATATTGCCGTGCCAGCGGTATTGCGTCATGCCTTGCCAGAGGTAAATCCTGCCCTATACATGGGCATGTCTTTAGGTATTACATTCCCATTCAATATTATTTTGGGTATCCCTTTGTATATTTATGTTGCAAAATTGGTGCAACTCTCATAAATAATTAGCATCAATTGATCATGAAAATACAGCGGTTTTTACTAAGCCTGCATTTAATATTTGGGCTTAATGTGGCTTGGGCCAATCCCCCAACCATTGTTGTTGCTGCCAATATGAAGCCCGCGATGGAGGATATTTACCAGCAATACAAAGCAACAACTGGCCAAGAGTTCAGAATCATTTATGGCGCATCGGGTAATTTGACCCGTCAGATACAGCAAGGCGCACCTTTTAATCTATTTGTATCTGCTGATGAAAATTTTCCTCTTATCTTAAGTAAAGAAGGATTCACAGTAGATGACGGCAAGGTGTATGCAATTGGTCGATTGGCCATGATTGCCAATAAAAGTAAGGGCGTAAAACTCAGTTTGAAAGAAGATGATTTAAAGAAAATCATCATTAGTGCCAATAAAGTGGCATTAGCAAAACCTGAAATTGCTCCTTATGGAAAAGCCGCAGTCGAATTCTTGACCAAGGTTGGGTTAATCAACTTGGCAAAAGATAAATTTGCTTATGGGGAGAACATTTCATCGGCAACCAACTTCGTGGTGGTGGGGGCTGCTCAAGTTGGCTTTACAGCCTATTCATTAGCTATTTCAAAAGAGGTGGCTAAAGATGCTGACTACGTATTAATTCCGGAAAATTTTCACGAGCCTATTCGTCAACGCATGGTTCTTCTCAAGAACCCACCTCAGTCTGTGGTTGACTTCTATCACTACATGCAAAGCCACAAAGCTAGAGACACCATCAAAGCTCATGGCTATGCTTTGCCATGATTAGTTATTAATCAGTTAGGGGTGTCGTGGCATACTTTCGGTATGCCTGATTGGAGTTACCTCTTTGCCCGTTTAATTAGTGCCATTGGATCGTGGTTGGATGCGGGCAACCTCAGGAATCGCGTTTATGCCTTAAAAGATGAGAATGAGGTATTAAAAACAGCACTAGAGGATATCCAAAGAATGGATCCTGAGGGTCGCCTTGGCTGGCATGCCAAAAAGACCCTTGATCAAGTTGAGGGTCGTTCTGAGTAAGCTAGTCTTAGCTCATTGTATTTAATGCATGCTCAAGATGTTTGATAGTTCTATCAATGTTTTGTAATTTCTCTAGACCAAACAAGCCAATCCGGAAAGTTCTAAATTCAGGGCCTTCGTCGCATTGCAAAGGAACGCCTGCTGCTGTTTGCAAACCCACGTTAATAAATTTCTTGCCCGATTGAATATCTGGATCTGTGGTGTAGCTGACCACCACGCATGGTGACTGAAAGCCGGGCGCTGCAACGCTGTCAAAGCCTCTTGAAACCAATAATGCTCTGACCTTGCTGCCCAAATCAACTTGAGCAGCTTTCAGTTTTTCAAAACCGATGCTTTGAGTTTCTTTCATCACATTGCGTAATGTTTTGAGCGCATCGGTTGGCATGGTGGTGTGATAGACATGGTTACCGCTTTCATAGGTTTCCATGATTTGTAGCCATTTCTTAAGGTCACATGAAAAACTAGTGCTTGTGGTGCTATCAATTTTTGTTCTGGCTCTATCGCTCAAAGCTATTAATGCGCAGCAGGGTGAGCTACTCCAACCTTTTTGTGGCGCACTAATAATGACGTCTACCTGGCAATCACGCATATTGACCCACATAGCACCTGAAGCAATGCAGTCTAAAACGAATAAACCGCCTACTGAGCGAACAGCTTCACCGATTTTCTTGAGATAGTCATCTGGAAGAATCATGCCGGCTGATGTTTCGACATGAGGGGCAAACACTACAGCAGGTTTTTCAGTTTTGATGAAGTTAACAATTTCATCAATAGGTGCTGGGGCAAATGGGGCAGTGGCAGAGTCGCTACTTCTGCTAGCTTTAATCACATGTACGTCTTGGCTGATTTGACCTGCTTCAAAAATTTGGGTCCAGCGATAGCTAAACCAACCATTTCTGATCACAAGGCATTTTTGATTGGTGGCAAATTGTCTTGCCACAGCTTCCATACCGTAAGTGCCGCTACCTGGAATGACCACTGTGGAGTGTGCTTGATACACATCTTTGAGAATGGCAGATATGTCTGTGATCACGCGCTTAAATTCATTAGACATATGGTTTAGTGAGCGATCTGTATAAACCACAGAAAACTCTAGTAAACCATCTGGATCTACATTAGGTAATAAGCCAGGCATGACCACTCCTCGTTAATGATGTACATTTTGTATAAGCATACAGAAAATATTAGTTAGCTGAATAAACTAATATTTATTGATGCAAAACAAGTTATTTTCTGAATCATCTCTCAAAATCCAGTAGAGTGAAAAAATCATACTGATTGTATGGTTTATTTATCTTTAATTAACTAGAGAGAGTTTATGTTTCCAGAATACAGAGATCTAATTACTAAACTTAAAACAACAGATAAGCATTTTTTAAATCTGTTTGATAAGCACAATGCTCTAGACCAAAAGATTAAAAATATGGAGTCCCATGTTGAGCCTGGTACTCCTGAAGAAATTGAAACGCTTAAAAAAGAAAAACTGAGCTTGAAAGATCAGTTATATGTGATTCTTAAGAAAAGCTAAGGCAACACAATCAATCAACTCTGGGGCTGTCGCCCTAGAATTGTGTTGAACCTATTTTTAGCTTTGTTTCAGATGTTTAGCCCAAGAAAAGACTGAGTTTGCAATAAATCTCTTCTTTTCTACAGTGGCTTTCTTGGCCACACTGATTTTTTTCTGAAGACTAGCAACTCGTTTGTTAGCCACTTTTTCTTTTTTAGGCTTGGCGATAACAGGTTCTAGCTTGTCTAGGTTATCTTGAACCAGGCTAGCCAAACTAATACCTGCCATGTGTTCAAACATGAATGTTTCTAGTGATGACCATAGATCATTGGTAGGACTCTTTTTGGAGTTGCCACCATCAATAGCCAACACGATATCTTTCAAGCTAATCTCCGCCGCTTCTTTTGCAAGTGTGTAGCCGCCACCTGGACCTCTAAAGCTATTCACAATATTGGCTGCTCTCAAAGTGGCAAATAATTGCTCAAGATATGACAAGGAGATTTGACGACGCTCTGCAATTTCTGCCAATGAAACAGTCCTACCTTGCTCTGAGTGCAGGGCAAGGTCAATCAAGGCAGTGATTGCTGTTCGGCTTTTAGTTGTAATTCTCATGAGTCCAATATACCCCAATGGCAAAAATTTGCAATTTCCACTTTAAAACTAGGGAAATTTAAGTAAAAACAAGGGCTTAATAAATTATTTGACGGCTTTAGTATTTCACTTTATTTGAAATATCTGTTGTATCGCAATACCCAGCGGTTATCTTCTTTAAAGCCTGATTTGGTGGATATCTCTTGGCCATACTGGAAGATCACCTTTCCCATGGGTACGTTAGCAATCAGGCTTGCTTGATAACGTTGACTAACAGTTTGATCGCTTTGCTTCACTTCATCCTTGTAACTAACAGCGCCACTGGAGTAAAAGTAAGCCAGCGCAGCAGAGTAGTTGGGATTTAGTTGATATAAAAAACTCGTTTGCAATGAGTAGAGTGGTTTTTGCTCAAGAGTTGAATAACTGCCGACTTTGTAATCTGAGTTTTTACCAAACCATAAAGTGTCAAAAGCAACCATCCAATCTAAATCTTTATAAATTGGTTGTTGGTAACCAATCTGACCTGCCCATTTGTATCGGTTTTCTCCAGGATTTGCCACGCGTTGATTTTGATAGTCACCGGTAGGAGCAGTTAAATATCCAGCTACACCCAAATACCTTCTGGTGTTGTGATTAGCGTATGGCCAAATAGCCAGAGCAAATGTCGTATCACCAACACCAGATGCATCAGATAGTCCTAATAAAGAAACTGCATTGCCAGTTGCTTTGATATCTGTGTAGGGGGTTTGTAAATAGAAGAAGGCTGGTAAATTTTGTATTTCAAATGAGCGACCGTATTTAACTTGTAATTGGCTATTAACAACCTGATTGTTATTGAGGGCTACTCGATTATTTTGATAGTAGTCCCCGCGCTCTATGCGTTGATAGCTAACTTGTAATAGGTTGATATCTGGTTTGGGTGCTACAACATCGCCTGGCAATAAATCGATTGCCCAGGCATTAGTCGCAACTATCCAACTGATAAAAACTATTTTCTTTAAATGACGCATCATGAACGGGATTGTAAATGGATGGAAAGAAAGTGTTTCCGCATGCCAATAAAAAAATGCTGGTTTAAAACCAGCATTTTTTATGAGAGTAGTCTACCGAAGTAGATTAAGTTTGATGACTGATTAACCGCCTAGTGCTTCTTTCACAATTGCATTGAAAGTAGCGCTTGGGCGCATCACAGCTTCAAGCTTAGCTAGATCAGGTTTGTAGTAGCCACCAATATCTGCTGCTTTACCTTGAACAGATGAAAGCTCAGCAACAATTTTCTCTTCATTGTCTTTGAGTTTCTTCGCCAACTTGGCGAAGTGAGCTTGAAGCTCTTTATCTTCTGTTTGGTTAGCCAAAGCCTCGGCCCAATACATAGCCAAGTAGAACTGGCTGCCACGGTTGTCTAATTCGCCAGTGCGTGAAGAAGGTGACTTTCTGTTTTCTAGCAATTGACCCGTAGCGTCATCCAAGGTCTTTGCCAAGATCTTTGCTTTCGCATTGTTCTTCTTGATGCCAACTTCTTCGATAGATACCGCTAAGGCTAAGAACTCACCTAAAGAGTCCCAACGCAAATGGTTTTCTTCAACCAATTGTTTAACGTGCTTAGGTGCAGAACCGCCAGCACCAGTTTCGAATAAACCGCCGCCGTTCATCAATGGCACGATAGATAACATCTTGGCGCTAGTACCCAATTCAAGAATAGGGAACAAGTCTGTTAAGTAGTCGCGAAGAATGTTACCTGTAACAGAAATAGTATCTTTGCCACGAATGATGCGCTCTAGTGTGTAACGCATCGCACGTGTTTGAGACATGATCTGGATATCAAGACCAGTTGTATCGTGATCTTTTAGATAAGTTTTTACCTTCTTGATCAATTCTGCTTCATGTGGGCGGTAGTCATCTAGCCAGAACACTGCTGGAGTATTAGATTGGCGTGCACGTGTGACCGCTAATTTCACCCAATCTCTGATTGGAGCGTCTTTCACTTGGCACATACGCCAAATATCGCCTTCTTCAACGTTTTGCTCTAACAACACGTTGCCATCAAGCGTCACAATGCGCGCTACACCTGGTTCAGGGATTTCAAAAGTTTTGTCGTGTGAACCGTACTCTTCTGCTTGTTGAGCCATCAAGCCCACGTTAGGTACGCTACCCATGGTCACTGGATCAAAGTTGCCGTGAGTTTTGCAGAAGTTAATCATCTCTTGATAAATACGAGCGAATGTCGATTCTGGCATTACGGCTTTAGTGTCTTTAAGACGACCATCAGCACCCCACATCTTGCCGCCCGCACGAATCATCGCTGGCATAGAGGCATCCACGATCACATCGTTAGGTGAGTGCAAGTTAGTAATACCTTTAGCAGAGTCAACCATCGCCAACTCTGGGTTGTGCTCATGACAAGCGTGTAGGTCATTGATGATTTCTTCACGCTTAGAACTTGGCAAGCTAGCAATCTTTTCGTAAACGCTGCTTAGACCGTTATTAGGATTCACGCCCAATTGCTTAAATAACTCACCATGCTTTTCGAAGGCTGTCTTGTAGAAAATTTTCACAGCATGACCGAACACGATCGGGTGTGACACTTTCATCATCGTTGCTTTCACGTGAAGAGAGAACATCACGCGTGTTTCATAAGCATCTTGAATTTGATCTTCGTAGAACTTGCACAAAGCTTTTTTGCTCATGTACATGCTATCGATGATTTCGCCTTCTAAAAGAGATACTTTCTCTTTTAGAACGATTGTCTTGCCACTCTTTGTGACAAGGTCCATTCTCACGTCACATGGCTTTGGAATCACCATTGATTTTTCGCTAGAGTAGAAGTCGCCACCGTGCATGTGTGATACGTGAGTGCGAGATGCTTGACTCCACTTACCCATGGAGTGTGGGTTCTTACGTGCATAGCGTTTAACAGCAGCTGGCGCGCGACGGTCTGAGTTACCTTCGCGCAAAACTGGATTCACAGAACTACCTAAACATTTTGAATAGCGCGTGCGAATCGCTTTCTCTTCATCTGTTTTTGGATCTTCTGGATAGTCAGGGATGTCATAGCCCTGAGTTTGCAATTCTTTAATGGCCGCTTTAAGTTGACCAAGTGCAGCACTGATGTTTGGTAACTTGATGATGTTTGTGTCTGGCAACAAAGTTAATTTGCCAAGCTCAGCCAAGTTATTAGGAACTTGTTGTTCTGGCTTTAGACGATCTGGGAATTCGGCAAGGATACGAGCGGCAACTGAAATATCGCTTTCAACAACTTCAATGTCTGCTGGTGCAGTAAAAGCTCTAACGATGGGCAAGAATGAACAGGTAGCTAGGTAAGGTGCTTCATCTGTCAGTGTGTAAATAATCTTCGATTTATCTTTAGCCATCGATATCTCCTCTTTTTATAAGGTTAAGGGGTGCTGAACTCGTAAAAATCTACAGCCTTAGATTCTAAGTGTTCAACCTTCTATTATCCTTACCTATTAATACTAATTAAGGGCATTCACCCTTAATTCAGCCCCAAAATTGCCTAGGAAAAACCCTCAGATGCACCACTTTTGTTATTTCTGAAACTTTTCTTATATTTCCTTATAATTCATATATCAAACAAAGGTTAATCACCTTGGGGACAATAAAACCATGAAAAACAAAGAGTTGCAGGAAATCTATTTCAGATTTCTAAACTTGGTTCGCTCTGTGGAAGAGTTGCCAAGTTTTCCAAAGTTAGATGCCACTGAAAATGAGTTGCTAAATCTGATAGCGGAGCAGTGGAAAAAGGGTCAGCGTTTATTGGTAAGCGATGCAATTGCTATGCGTGCGATTGGTTCACCAGCAACTTTGCACGCACGTTTAAAACAATTGCGTGATAAAGAGATGATCACTTATGTGATTGAGACGGATGGTCGCAAGAAATACATTGAGCCAACCGAAGGCGCCTTGAAATATTTCTCACAAATTTCTCATTGCATGCTCGAGGCAACTAAGAAATAAAACAGCTTCAATCAAAAAAATCACCAATAAAAAACGCCACAGATTTGTGGCGTTTTTTTATTTCAATTGTTAGCGTTTCTTATAAAGAAACCACTTTGCCTGGATTCATTAAGTTATGAGGGTCCAGTGCTTTCTTAATCGCTTGCATGATGTTCAGAGCTACTTCGCCGCGATGACCTTTTAGGTAGTCAACTTTTTGCTGTCCCACGCCATGCTCAGCAGAAATTGAGCCATTTAATTTTTCTACTTCGGCATAAACCAAGCCTTGGATCTCTTTAGATCGATTGGTGAAGAATGATTCTGTCTCCGCCGAAGTTGGGCCTGCAACGTTGTAGTGCAAGTTGCCATCGCCTAAATGGCCGTAGTTGATGATGCGTATGCCAGGGTATTTTTTCCTGAGCATCTCATTGCACACAGTCACAAATGTTGGAATCGCGGAAGTGGGTAGTGATACATCGTGTTTGATGTTCGGGCCATCATCAGCTTGTGCCAAGGGCACATGCTCACGCATGTCCCAAAACTTTCTAGCTTGAGCAAGACTGCTAGCAATCGCTGCATCAGTGGCGCAACCTGACTCTAGGGCGCCTGCCAAGATTGATTCCATTAGTTGAGTGGCGTGCTCTTCGCTTTCGTAATCAGAAATCTCAACTAATACCTCGAACGCATTCGGTCCTACTAATGGGCTGGCTAAGGCAGGGTAGTAATGTTTTAAAAGTGCCAAACTTTCATCTGACATCATTTCGAAACCAGTGAGTTGAGCTGATGCGCCTGCTTGAAAACGGTTTAATAATTCAACAGCGGCCTCAGCACTGGGTAC
>JBEEOV010000043.1:0-9719 GCA_041191465.1 Pseudomonadota bacterium | reverse complement strand
ACTGCTGTGGGCATCCCTGCTCGCATTGTTGAGACCTCAGACTCACAACACTCATTTACTGCCTACGGCATCACACCAGAAGACCTAAGCAATTAATGAGTACTCAAGCGTTGGGGGCTGACTTAGCCAAGCATACGCCAGCGATGCAGCAGTTTTTGCGCATCAAAGCAGAGCACCCTAACTCTTTGGTATTTTTTCGGATGGGCGATTTTTATGAGCTCTTCTTTGAAGACGCTGAAAAAGCTGCTCGCATCCTAGACATCACCCTCACGCAACGTGGCCAATCTGCTGGCAACCAGATCAAGATGGCAGGTGTGCCTTATCACGCTGCAGAACAGTATTTAGCTAAGTTAGTTAAAAGTGGTGAGTCAGTAGCGATTGCTGAACAAATTGGC
Source organism: Pseudomonadota bacterium (assembly GCA_041191465.1). Lineage (GTDB taxonomy): Bacteria > Pseudomonadota > Gammaproteobacteria > Burkholderiales > Burkholderiaceae > Polynucleobacter. The sequence goes on along the minus strand of JBEEOV010000043.1, from coordinate 9,324 downwards.
GACCCTGCCACATCCAAAGGACCTGTAGAGCGTCGCGTGGTGCGTGTGATCACACCAGGCACCGTGACAGACTCAGCTTTGATGAGTGATCGCCAAGATGCACCTTTATTGGCAATTGTGCCTGGTAAAAAAAATTGGGGCCTAGCTTGGCTCACGATCACCAGCGGTACCTTACGTCTCACGCAATGCAGCCCAGAAGAATTACCGCAATATTTGGCACGCATCGGCGCCGCAGAATTACTCTGCCCGCTTGAGAGTGTTACCGCCATCAAAGAAACTTTGCGCGAGTCGCATGGCGCAGATGTTCACTTAGGTGGTCAGACAATCCCTGATTGGGTATGGACTCCTGATGAAGGCGAACGTCGCCTGATGGAATTGTTCCAGACGAGTAGTTTGCAAGGTCTAGGGATTGATGATCTTGATAAATATGCCACTGCTCTCAGCGCTGGAGCAGCAGTGTTGGCGTATGGCGCCAATACCCAAGGCTTAGGCTGGCATGGCAAGCTGCCTCACATTCAGCAATGCCAAGTAGAAGATGATCAGAGTTATGTGGGCATTGATGCTGCGACTCGTCGCAATTTAGAAATCACTGAAACACTGCGCGGTGAAACTGATCCAACATTGTTCTCATTATTAGATACTTGCTCGAGTGCCATGGGTAGTCGCCTACTTCGGCACTGGCTACACCACCCGATCAGAGATCAAGTGGTGGTAAGCAATCGCCACGTTGCGATTGAGACTTTATTAGCCCACCCATTTGTGTTGGCAGATGTGCAACAAACACTCAAGCAAGTGGCAGACGTAGAACGCATCAGTACTCGCTTGGCTCTTGGCAGTGCACGTCCAAGAGACTTAAGTAGTTTGCGAGATACTTTGGCATCACTACCAACTTTGGCAACTTTGTTAAATCCTTTGGGTGGACAAAGTGTCACTCTTGCTAAGTTAGCTGAGGTGCTTGCTTGCCCGCCTCCTGTTTTAGATTTATTGCAACGTGCCATTGCTCCCGAGCCATCCGTGGTGATCCGTGAAGGTGGCGTGATTGCAGATGGTTACAACGCAGAGCTCGATGAGTTACGTCACTTGGGTGACGATTGCGGTCAGTTTTTATTAGATTTAGAAACGCGTGAACGTACTCGCACTGGCATTGCTAATTTGCGTGTTGAATTTAATAAAGTACACGGCTTCTTCATTGAGGTGACCAACGGTCAAGCCGATAAAGTTCCTGAAGATTATCGTCGTCGCCAAACTCTCAAAAATGCCGAGCGTTACATCACGCCAGAACTCAAAGCATTTGAAGACAAAGCGTTGTCTGCTAAAGAACGTAGCTTCGCATTAGAAAAACAACTGTATGACGAACTCTTGGTTGAGTTGCAAGCCCATGTGTTGGCTTGTCAAACAACTGCTGCAGCACTGGCTCAAACCGATGTATTAGCAACACTTGCTGAGCGCGCTCAAACTCTAGCTTGGGTCCGCCCACAATTAAGCGATCAAGCAGGCATCAACGTCAAAGCTGGTCGTCACCCTGTGGTTGAAAACCAACTGGCTAAACGCTCCGAATCTTTTGCACCCAATGATGTACTGTTTGATAACAGTCGCCGCATGCTCTTGATCACTGGTCCCAACATGGGCGGTAAATCAACCTACATGCGTCAGATTGCGCTGATCACTTTGTTGGCTTATGTCGGATCTTATGTGCCAGCAGTATCTGCCACGCTGGGTCCGATTGACCGAATTTTCACTCGCATTGGGGCAGCCGATGATTTGGCGAGCGGTCGCTCCACGTTCATGGTGGAGATGACAGAAGCGGCTGCTATTTTGCACAGAGCTACTGCCAACTCATTGGTCCTCATGGATGAGATTGGTCGAGGCACTTCTACATTTGATGGCCTTGCCTTGGCATGGGCAATTGCCCAACAGCTACTTGCCAAGAATCGCTCATGGACTTTGTTTGCTACGCACTACTTAGAGTTAGCCAGTTTGCCAAGCAAGTATCCTCAATGCGTCAACGTGCATTTGAGTGCTGTAGAAAAAGGTCATGGCATTGTGTTCTTGCACACCGTGCAAGCGGGTCATGCCAATCAGAGTTATGGACTACAAGTGGCTCAATTGGCAGGCGTGCCACAAGAGGTGATCAAAGAAGCCCGCAAGCATTTACATCGTCTAGAAGAAACAGCTAACCAAGAAAGCCATCAAGCTGATTTATTCAGCCACGCTGCAGATGAAGTTATCCCAAGCGTGGATGAATCGTCTATTAAAGCAATGGCCTTCTTAAAAGAATTTGAGGCTATCGCATTGGATAGCCTCAGTCCGAAAGAAGCACTAGATTTACTCTACCGCCTCAAAAAAGATATTGGTGCGTAATTTAGTGCAGTGTTGGGCGTTGCTCTGGTGCCGCAGGTGCGCCATCATCGATATCTAGATCATCGTCATCATCGCCATCTTCAACATCAAGACCAAAAGCACCTTTAGGATGGCCCTCTTCCAACTCTTCTTCAGTGGCTTCACGCACATCGGCAATCACTAGCCAGAATTTAAGCGCCAAACCTGCCAAAGGATGGTTACCATCTAGAACCACTTTGTCTTCTGCCAAATCTGTGACGGTGTAGATCAATGGATCTTCATCGTCATCTTCTTCAGCTTGAGCCTGGTCATCTAGTAGTCCTTCAAACTGCATACCTACTTCTAGCGGCTCAGGGAATCTGGCGCGCGACTCAATTTTTAATAGTTCAGGGTCATAGTCACCAAAAGCATCCGTTGGCTCTAATTGAATCGTGGTTTCGTAACCAACATCGTGACCATCTACCGCTTCCTCAATCTTTGGGAAAGTGCCATCATAGCCACCGTGCAAGTAAATCATCGGACCAGCCGACTCTTCGATCAAATTATCTTGTGCATCCGTTAAACGGTACTTCAGGGAAACAATAGTATTCTTTTGTACTTTCATAAATGCTATTTTACGTGAGTCGACTTAATCAGGTCTTTTTCTTCAGTTTCGTTCCTGCTATAACCTTGCCATGAAGCCACAAACCAAAAAACCCTACGAACCCCCAGAGGCACCCCAGCCATTACCAATCAAAGCTCCTTGGGCCCTATTAGGCGGTATCAGTCCCAAGCGCTTCATGAAAGAATATTGGCAAAAGAAGCCCCTCTTAGTGCGTGGGGCCATCCCTGCATTTGCTCTATCTGGGCAAACATTGGCAAGCCCCCTATCCATGGACGATTTAGCTAACCTGGCTAGCCAAAAGAACGTTGAGTCACGCTTAATTCAGAGTAAACCTTGGTCATTGGGGCATGGGCCATTTAAAAAGACCGAGATCCCTGCTTTAACTGAGCGAGATTGGACTTTGTTGGTGCAAGGAGTCAACGGTCACCATCCTGCAGCCAAAACAGTGATGTCTTGGTTCAGGTTTATCCCCGAGGCACGCCTCGATGATTTGATGATCAGTATTGCTGGTCCCAATGGTGGTGTTGGCCCGCACGTTGACTCGTATGATGTGTTCCTTATTCAGATGGCAGGTCGCCGCCAGTGGAAAATTTCTGATCAAAAAGATTTAAGCCTCAAAGATGGCTTGCCACTCAAAATCTTAAAGAACTTCCAAGCTACCGATGATTGGGTCTTAGAGCCTGGCGATATGCTGTACTTGCCACCCAACATTGCCCATGATGGCATTGCCCTTGATGCTGGCTGCCAAACTTGGTCTGTGGGCTTTAGAGTGCCTACCTACAAAGAGTTAATCAACGAGATTCTGTGGCGCACCACAGAGGCTCTAGAAAACGATCCTGAGCTTTGTCAGTTGTATACGGACCCCAATCAGCCAGCCACCAAGGATCCTGCCTTGGTTCCGGATGAACTGATCAAGGTCATACAAAACAAACTGAATAGGATTCATTGGAGCAAAAGTGATGTGTCCTGCACCTTGGCTGCTGTCTTAAGCGAACCCAAGCCTCAGGTGGTTTTTACGCCCCCAACACCGCTCCTTAGTTTTGCTGAATTTAAAAAAGCACTTAGGACTCAAGGCCTTGAACTATCCCCATTATCTAAAGCCTTGTATGACAAAGACTTTTTATATCTCAATGGCGAAAGCATGAGCGATTCTGAGGCAGAAGATTGGGACTTTTGGTGTCATTTAGCCAAAACCCACTCCTTGCCAGCACCTATGACTAGCCGCTTAGCAAGCTTGCTTGATGACGCCGACAACCCCTGGTTTGAGGCTTATCAATCAGGATGGTTACAACTGAGGAATAGTTAGGGTAATTACTAGTATTTTCCGAAAAAATAACTATAATTCCACCTGACTCAAAAATTCTAAAAATTTGAAGAGTCCGGTCTAAATCACCGTTAGATGATTAGCTAATCTTTTAAGGAAATAAAATGAAAAAATCACTAGTAATCGCTTCTTTGTTGGCAATCGCTTTGGCAGCTTGCGGTAAAAAAGAAACTCCAGCTCCAGTAGCTCCAGCTGCTGACGCTGCTGCTCCTGCTGCTGCAGCTCCTGCTGCTGCTCCAGCTGCTCCTGCTGCTGAACCAGCTAAGAAGTAATTCTTCTTAAGTAATAAAAAAGACCGCCTAGGCGGTCTTTTTTTTGCTCTACATTTTTCTGTGTATTCACACTAGATCATTACTTACCAACTTGTTGATCTAGTAGCGTCAAGATTTGTACAGCTGTATCACCTACTTCAGGCGTACCTTTTTCATCTTGAACAACTACAGTGATATTGCCGTTGGTATCTTTGATCACAACGCGATAACGCTTCGCTTTTTTCATATCATCATCACTCTTACCGCTGAACATTTTGCTAAAGAAGCTTCTGTTCTCAGGTGACAAATCTTTTGAATTAACAAAACGTACGTAGTAGATACCTTTGCTGCGATCACGATCTTCTACAGTGAAGTTAGAACGATCTAGACCAACACCAACTTCTCTCCATGCTTTATCAAAGCTACCAGCAAACTCTAAACGAGGGCTGTTGTCTTTCTTCAAGTATGAAGCGCCTGCAGTTGCAGTTGTTTTCTTACCCACAGATGCTTTAGCAGCTTCTTCTGTGTAACCAAGACGCTGCATCAAACGCGCCAAGAACTCAGCTTCAAGCTCAGGATCGTTGGCACGGTTTGTCCAAATCGTTTGGGTCTTATCAGCACCCTTTAACTCTTCTACGGCACCACGATGCGTGATGTAAACCTCAGTCTCACCTTTGGCATTAACTTCTAAACGTGTGCGGAACTTGTCACGCTCACCTGTTGAATAAAGACCATCAAATACTTTACCAATCGTACGACGAATAATGTCCTGAGGAATCTTGGCGCGGTTCTCTGCCCAATCAGTTTCCATGATGCCAGTCTCTGGTGAATCACTTAACAAGATAAAACCATTCTCTTGCCAGAACTCACGTACGCTTGGGTACAAATCTTTGGCTGGCTTTGTGACCACCAACCAACGACGATTGCCTTCACGCTCAATGCGCATACCAGACACTGCTGGCAATACGGCATCTTTACCAGTTGGCTTAGCTTTAACAGCTGTGCTGTAACCAGATAATGTGGCGCCACCATCAGGCACCACGTAACGCTTGTCACCACCAGTGGTTGTCATATCTGGCGGGAATGCCAAATTAGGACCCTTCTTCTCGCCCGCTGACTTGTAGTCAATCGTGTCGCCAGAGAATGTGCTGGTGCAACCTGACGCCAATAGGCCAGTTGCTAAAACTGCCATCAATGCCAAGCTTGATTTAGTAGATGCACGACGCATAAATTTTCCTAAGTTGTATATCTGTTATTTATTCACTACGTTTTACTTAAGCCATCAAACCAGCACCCTTGAGTGCTTGTTTAACTTGATCTTGCGCTGAGTCTGCCAACGTTGTTAGTGGCAAACGAATGCCAGGACCCATTTTGCCCATTGCCTGCAAAGCCCACTTTACAGGAATCGGGTTGGCTTCCACAAACATCGCTTTGTGAACTGGTAATAGCTTGTACTGGATCTCTCTAGCACGCGCTACATCACCTGCCATCGATGCCACACATAGTTCATGCATCAATTTAGGTGCTACGTTTGCTGTTACAGAGATGTTGCCCTTACCACCCATCATCATGAGCAATAAGGCTGTTGGATCATCACCTGAGTACACGGCGAAATCTTCACAACCGGCAGCCTTAAGACCCGCGATTAATTGTGTGCCACGCTCTAAGTTGCCTGTGGCATCTTTGATACCAATAATGCCTGGCACTTTAGCCAAACGAATCGTGGTCTCATTGGCCATATCAGCCACTGTGCGACCTGGTACGTTGTAGAGAATCACTGGTAAGTCTACTTTTTCAGCGATTGTTTTGAAATGCTGATACATGCCCTCTTGCGTTGGCTTGTTGTAGTAAGGCACTACCTGCAAACTCGCATCAGCACCAACATCTTTTGCATACTGAGTTAACTCAATGGCCTCAGTGGTGGAGTTACCACCAGTACCAGCAATAATCGGAATACGTTTTGCTGCGTGCTCAACCGTTACTTTGATGAGTTCGCAGTGCTCTTCCACTGAAACAGTTGGCGACTCACCCGTGGTTCCAACGATCACAATACCGTCAGTACCTTCAGCAATATGCCAATCAATTAATTGGCGCAAACCAGGTAAATCCAAACTACCGTCCGCATGCATGGGCGTGACGATGGCCACCAAACTTCCAGAGATATTTTTAGCTAATTTAGTCATGGTTTTGATTGTAGCGGAACAGCGCAGACTCTCTGAATACAAGCAGGTTTTGGCAGATCAATAATTCGGTCTTCAAAGGCCAAAATCCGCATGTTTTCTGAAAATCCGAGCAATTCGTTAGGCTTTAATAAAAAGTCGGGGTTACTCGGCTTACCAAAGGCTTCATTGCCCAAGGCAAAGGTTTCATAAATCAAAACCCCTTGAGAATTCAACAAAGTAGGCAATTTCTTCAAAAATGGGCGATAGAGGTAATTTGTGACCACCACTGCATCAAAGGTGCCCAAATGGCCTAAAGGCCAGTTAGCAGCCTCTAAATCGATGTTTTCTGTATGAATCGATGGCACTTGGCGTTTGATCTGATCCAAGGAGGCTTGGTCACGATCAATGGCCACCACCTCAAAACCTTGGCTAACTAGCCATAAAGCATGGCGCCCAGGTCCAGAGGCGTAATCCAAAACACGCCCACCGGGCGTGATTTTTTGGGCATGCTCTTGAATCCATGCAGAGGGTCCAATAGTTACCTCCGCATGAGAGCTTGGCTTAACTGTAATCAAGTCCCATAGCCTCTCGAACATCACGCATGGTTTCTTGCGCTGTTTTACGAGCCTTGTCACAGCCATCCGCAATAATCGCGCGCAATAGACTTGGATCATCTAAATACGTTTGCGCTCTTTCCATCATCGGTTGCTGCTCTTTCAAGATGGCTTCAATCACAGGTTGTTTGCACTCAATGCAACCAATGCCTGCACTCTTACAACCTTTTTCAGCCCATGCACGAGTTTCTTCACTGGAGTAAACAGCATGCAACTGCCAAACAGGACAACGTGCAGGGTCACCCACATCCGTTTTACGAATACGCGCAGGATCCGTTGGCATCGTGCGTACTTTTTTCTCAACACTTGCAGCGTCTTCACGCAATGCAATGGTGTTGCCATAAGACTTAGACATTTTTTGACCATCAAGACCAGGCATTCTGGATTCTTGAGTCAATAATGCTTGCGGCTCAGGCAAGATGATTTTTCTAGAACCTTCTAGATAACCAAATAAACGCTCACGGTCACCCATCGATAAACTTTGCGCATCAGCCAATACTGCACGCGCTTGCTCTAATGCTTCTTCGTGACCTTTTTCTTGATACTCAGTTCTTAGCTCAAGATATAACTTGGTACGCTTGCTGCCTAATTTTTTAGCAGCCTCTAATGCCTTTTCTTCAAAGCCAGGCTCACGACCGTATAAGTGATTAAAGCGACGCGCAACTTCACGCGTCATCTCCACGTGCGGCACTTGGTCTTCACCCACTGGCACATGTTGTGCGCGGTAAATCAGAATGTCGGCAGCTTGTAATAGCGGGTAGCCCAAGAAACCGTAAGTCTGTAAATCTTTTTCTTTGAGCTTTTCAATTTGATCTTTGTAGGTTGGCACACGCTCTAACCAACCCAATGGGGTACCCATGGATAACAATAAGAATAATTCTGCATGCTCTGGCACTTTGCTTTGAATAAACAAAGTTGCTTGTGTTGGATCAATACCAGCAGCTAACCAGTCAATGACCATGTCCCACACGGATTTCTCAATCACGTCTGGTGTTTCGTAGTGAGTCGTTAAGGCATGCCAATCAGCCACAAAGAAATAGCATGGGTATTCAGCTTGAAGCTTTAACCAATTTTTAAGAACACCATGGTAGTGGCCTAAGTGGAGCGCGCCCGTTGGACGCATACCCGATAAAACTCTCTCAGAAAACATATATCTCTTATTGAAACTCCAACCAAACAGGTCGTAATTGTGATGGCAAATCTGGCAATGTACCTAGATCAATCCGACTCTCATGTGCATCATGAAAATCCGATCCTCTAGAAGCCAAAAAACCATGCTGTAACGCTACTTTAGCAAATGTTTGGTACTCATCCGGAGTATGGCTACCCGTAACCACTTCAATACCCCTACCACCCGAGTCTTTGAACTGACTGTAAAGCTCATCAAACTGTAAATCAGTAAAACTGTAGCGCCCTGGGTGAGCGATGACTGCGATACCACCCGCTTGAACAATCCAGGTGACTGCATCATTCAAATTAGCCCATGCGTGAGGCACAAAACCCGGCTTACCTTCAATTAAATAATTAGCAAAAACTTCATTGGTGTCTTTGCAAACACCAGAATCCACTAAATAACGCGCAAAGTGAGTTCTTGAGATTAACTCAGGATTACCCACGAATTGCAAAGCACCGTGATAGGCATCTTTAATACCCACCTGGTCTAGTTGTGCTGAAATTTCTTTGGCACGATTACCGCGCCCATTTCTGGTTTGATACAAACCATCAATCAAAGTGGTGTTTTTGTAATCGATGCCTAAACCAACAATGTGAACTGTTTTAGAGCACCAAGTAACAGATATCTCTACACCGCTGACGTAAGTCATACCCAAATCTTCAGCAGCAGCCTTAGCTCGTTCTTGGCCCCCTAGTTCATCATGATCAGTCAGCGCCCATACATTGACACCATTGGCATGAGCACGACAAGCCAAAGCTTCAGGGGTTAAGGTTCCATCTGAAACAATCGAGTGGCAATGCAAATCGGCATTGATGGCGGTTGTAGGTTGCATGCCTTCATTTTACTTGGCATTCA
>JBEEOV010000042.1:0-9877 GCA_041191465.1 Pseudomonadota bacterium | reverse complement strand
GTTCCTACGTAGTTCATTTTCACTTCTAAAGTCCATAACAGCAAAGTCACCATCGAGGCTAAATGTTCCACCAAGACTATTTGCTGATGGTAGTGGATATGCTTGCCTGTCATTGATTTTTACTTCACTTCGACTCGCATGAAAAAATAATGAATTATTTTGATCAATTTCGTGATCAATCTTTAAGCCAGTATTTAGAGATTTAATTTCAGTAGGTAGAACCCAGTTGTACCTATTTAATTGAATATCTGCAGGGATACCGGTTGGAACTCTTCTGTCGCTGCCATCTGCTAAGTTACCTAATAACATCAATCCAGAAACGCCAATTTGACTTTTGTCTTGGTATTCAATATCAAACTGAGCAATAGTTTTATTACTTAACTTAGCATCAACAGCCATGCTGACAAATTCTCTTTTACCTTTTGCGTTACTGACAAAAGGCTTGATGTTTTCATGGGCAGCATTAATTCTGATGCCTAATGATTTTTCATTATTTAGGAATGTTCCGTAATCTACAGCCATGTACTCGGTGCCTCGCTCACCGGTACCAACAGTAGCTGCAATAACCTCTTTTGAACGCTTGGTAACAAAATTAATAATTCCACCGGGAGACGCTGCACCTGCTTGCATCGCGCTTACGCCCTTGAATATTTCAACTCGATCTTTGTTTTCAAAGGCAAAATTTTGCTCACCTGTTAGAGCCATACCATTCATGCGAAAACTAGTTGCTGGATCTAGAGAAAATCCCCGGACTGTTAAATTCTCGTAATAACCTAAGGTTGCGTAATAGTCTCCAATTGAGGCATCAGTTCTAGCTGCCTCTGAAATCAATTTAACTTGGCGATCGTCTAAAAGATCCTTGGTGATGACGTTGATTGATGCCGGCACATCTTTTAGCTCAACTTCTTCGGTGCCACCTGGACCACCAATCATGGCTCTTTTGGCAACATATCCTGTGCCTTTTTCACCTGTTACTACCACAGGTGACAACTCAGCCTCACTCTGAGCAATTGCATGATTGATAACGAATAGCAGGGCGCATGCACCTGCAATGTGATTAAGTTTTGGCATATAAGCCATCGTCAGTACTCCTTATATAAACGATGGCGAGTTGGGGATGCGATTTTGGACGCTTCCCTGCGCTCGCATTATCGAGATCAGGTTCAACGGGTATTTCTCACCCACATCGATACAGCTTGATGCAGGACCCCGAGCTAATGTCTAAAACTTCTAGACAGGTGTAATTATAAGGACTTTTTATTTTTGGAGTTTTTGAAGTAAAGACCTAATGATTTTTTGGGTCTTTTTAACTCTTTCAAGCGGAATACCGCTGATAGGTTCGTATGGAATCTTCAATTCATCTAGCCGAGCTTTAAGTCGGTAATGAACTTTTGTTTGAGCAACTGGACCATCTCTTTGCATGCCATCTTCAACCCAAGGAAAGTCCACTTGGGTAAAGAGTGTTAAATCATAGTCATGGTTATGAGCGATTTCTTTCAAACCAGCATTGCTACCTGCAAACACAACTTCACTGTAAATGGATGTTAAGAGTGGGGCGGTATCGCAGAACAACAATACAAAGGCTGAATCTGGATTTGTATTTATTAAGTCTTTGGCAGTGTTTTTTTCTGCTTCTTTTTGAGTTAGGGCGATATTAATTTGCTCTTCTGACTTTGGTGTTCTTTTTTCTTGGTCAACAAAAGTTCTCAAATATTCAGGAACAAAGGCGCAGGGGTATTCCTTTTTAAACGCTTCCGTTAAATCCTTGGCAAGTGTTGTTTTACCAGTGCATTCAGCACCAATGATGGCGATTTTGAAAACATGACTCATGAACTTGCTTCAACTTTCATCTGCTTGGACCATTGTCTCCAACCTAAGAGACATAAGGTAATCAGTAGAACATACAAGAAGGCGGTCAAATACAAATCCTTATAAACATAAAGGCCAATATAAATAACATCTACAAAAGCCCATATGAGCCAATTCTCAAGCCATTTTTGAGCGCTCATATATGTCGCCAATAAGCTTCCTGCCGTAAGGAAGGCATCAATATTAGGTACGTCTGAGCTAGTGTAGCTTTTTAAGATGTATCGGATAAGGAAAAACATCAGTAACCAAGCTAGGCCACATTGGATGATGGCACTTGAGGGAGTTCTTGAAAAAGATGTATCTTTTCCAAGTGTTGAAGATGTTAAGGTGGAGTCTTTCTTATACCAAGCGATCCATGCATATATCGCTAAGCCGACGAACACAAATTGAAGGGCGGCATCACCAAACAATTGGCTTTTAAAAAACACATAGGCATAAGCAGTTGAGCTAGCAATTGCCAATGGCCAAGTTAGGATTTTTCCATATGCATTCAATAGAACACAGGCCAGCGACAATATGAACGCAAAAATTTCCATCGAACTTATTGATGCCAATTATGCTTTTCTCAATAGAAACTCCGCTGTTACAGCTGCGGCATCAGGTGTTAATGCACCTTCAAGTATTAAGTTAGCAGCTTGACTAAATGGGACCTTTATAAAGTCAGCAACTTCACCATCATTATTTTGAGGAATAAAGTCTAGCGGAAGCTCTAAATCATAGGTGTAGAGGCTTTCATCATGAAGACCTTTGGGTTCTACAACACGGCTCACGTGTATGTGACCAACAGGTTCAACCAGACGTGCCAATTCTTTAGGGACGCTCGATTCTTCCCATAACTCTCTAATGACACATTGCAATAAGGTTTCATCAGCGCTAACACCGCCTGCTGCTAGGTTATCTAACATATTCGGGTCGGTTGCTTTTGTCGGACTGCGAAGACCTAGCCAAATCTCCTGATTCTCTGTGTACCCGTTGATGTGACATGCACGGCTATGAAGGCCTAAAGATCTAAATGCAGCTCTTTCCATCCTAAAACGTTCATGACCCAAATGGTCAAACCATGCAAACGACTCATTGCGCCATCCTGGTGCCAAACCCTCTTTCTTCAAAAACTCCGCTAATTCTTGAAGCTCTTGGCTCAGCAAATAAGGTGATAGTTTTTCAAGTTGTAAGTAGTCCCCAAAACGAACTAGAGCCGGAGTTTCTGAATTGGCTATATATGCCTCAATTGTGCCTAGGTAATCTGGCTGAATATGACCAATCACCTCAGTGCCAAAACGTATCGATTGCCAGTTTGATGGAGCTGGTCTTAGAGCGGTCTCTAAGATCTCTTCTAGTGCGGCGCGTGTTGTGGCAGAAATTAATGACATGTCTACAATATTTATTAATATTGTTAGATTATCTGTCAAAGCAGGCAATCTGGTCTAAATTTGCCTCAAAAATAAAGGGATAGTATGACTTCAAGCAATCAAAACGATGTATCTACAGATGATTTTGAGCCTTTAGTGCAGGCTGGTCATGCCATCTGCTCTGCCAATGCTGTTGAAGACCAGGGTGAAGGTTTTCGTTTCATGGTGAGAACATCAGATATAGCAAATAAGGTAGGTACTGTTGATCATCGTATTGATGAAACACTTCCAGCTTTTGTGGTTCGCTACGATGGACAGGCTCATGCATATCTCAACCGTTGTGCACACGTTGCCATGGAATTAGATTGGCAACCAGGTCAATTTTTTACACTAGATAAAACTGCCTTAATTTGTGCTTCACATGATGCGCAATATCTTCCAGATACAGGGGAGTGTATTTCTGGACCATGTCCACATGGAGCAACCTTGATTAAACTTAATATCGAAGAGAAAGACGGTAAGATTTTTTTGTGTCAAGCAATTTAATTCAATCAATTTTTAGATTGCTTAAATTTTAAGCAGGTCAGCTCGGGCTTTGTCGTATAAGGATTTTTTAATTTTAATGATCGAGTAGTCCACAAATTCTGTGGATAAGTTGTATTAAATTTTTATGCAAATATATATTTTTCCCCTATTGACAAAGAAATAGAAAATTATTTTTTGATGAATTTTGAAGATATCCTTGGTTATTTAGCTGCTAGCCTTACCACAATTTCTTTTTTGCCGCAGGCACTGCGTGTTTACAAATCTAAAGATGCTAGAGCTATTTCTTTTTGGATGTATTTGATCTTTAGTCTTGGTGTTTTTTTATGGTTGGTGTATGGTGTGTTAATTGCAGCTTGGCCTATAGTTGTGGCCAACTCAATCACGTTGTTGCTATCGCTTTGGATTTTATGGATGAAGATCAATGAATAAATTACTAGTAACTCTTTTAAGCCTATCAGTGATGTTCTTCGCTGGGTGTGCATCTACACCAATTGCAAATGCTGATGGTGAGTCTATTCAAGATATTCAAACTAAGCTTTTAGGTGATATGCCTATGCCTGGTGGGGCTAAGATTAATAATGAAAATACTTTAATCTTGGGTAGCGGTGATGGCTGGGCTGGTAGAGTCGCAATTATTGCTCAGCAAAACTCAAATGAAACTTTCACATTTTTCCGTGATCAATTCCAAAAGGCTGGCTGGACTCTAGTCTCATCCACCAAAACAAAAAATAGCATCTTGGTTTTTATCAAGAAAGATAGAACTGCTACGATTGAAATAGAAGATGCTGGATGGATTGGTAAAACAAATGTGATGCTGACTGTGGCTCCTCGCAGCACTGTCGTGCCACCAGTTACAAAATAAGCGTCATTCAAGGAGTTTTGGTCCCGCCAACAGGAATCGAACCTGTGTCTACCGCTTAGGAGGCAGTTGTACTATCCACTGTACTATGGCGAGATCTGAAATAGGTCGCTAGCTTACCACCCGCAAAGAGTTAGTACTGTATTTGCTACATCAACCATTAAATCTGGCTTTAAATAAGCCAAGAAGACCAGTATCAGCGTAACGACTGCCATGGTCTTAATTAAAATATCAGCTCGCAATATTTTCATGATGATTTATTTGGTTGATTAGGCTTTTGCCAAATTGGCATCTCTATCAATCGCATCTTCTTTGATGGGTAAGTTAACCATCGCTGCAAGAATACCCAATGCTATAGCAATGATCCAAACAATGTTGTATGAGCCAGTTTTGTCAAATAAAACTCCTCCCAAATAAGCGCCCATAAAACTGCCGATTTGATGAGAGAAGAATGCAAAACCCGATAACATCGATAAATACTTGACGCCAAAAATTTGAGCCACAATTCCATTGGTGAGAGGCACTGTCGATAACCATAAAATACCCATGAGTGCCGCAAACAAATAGGTTGTTAATGGTGATAATGGTAGTAACAAGAATGCGCCAATCACAACGGATCTTGAGCCGTATATGAAAGCTAGTATGTAGTGCTTTGGTATTTTTTGCCCAAGAACGCCTGCATAGTAGGTGCCCAATACGTTAAATAACCCTACCAAAGCTAGAGCTAGCGTTGCCACCTGTGGATGACCCACATCAGGGTAGGTGGCAGACATGTCTTTGAGATAAGGAGCTAAATGCACACCAATGAAAACAACTTGGAACCCGCAAACAAAATAGCCAAGAATTAGTAATTGAAAACTACGTTGTTTAAATGCTTCGCTTATTGCTTCAGTGATTGTTTGTTGATGTCCCGATTGTGCAGGCGTATGATTTTTCTCTCTTAGCATCCAGCCTAGTGGCACCATCAAGGTCACCATGATCGCTAAGATGACTAAGGCATTTTGAGGGCCAAAGTTACCTAATAGTTCTTGTTCTAGAGGAATCATTAAGAACTGACCAAAAGAGCCCATAGCCGCTGCAATGCCCATTGCCCAGACACGTTTTTCCGGTGGGCAGTTGCGACCAATGACGCCATATACAACGCTATAAGTAGAACAAGCCAACGCTAGACCTAAAACAACGCCCATACTCAAAACAAAAGCTAGTCCACTAACTGATTGGCTGGCCCCATAGAGACCTAAACAGTACAAACAACCACCTAGCAACATAATTTTGTATGCGCCAAATTTGTCTGATAAACCCCCGAATAATGGTTGCGTAGCGCCCCAGGTTAAATTTTGTAAGGCGATTGCTAATGCAAAAGTTTCTCTGCCCCAACCATTTGCTTGGGTGATAGGTAAATTAAATAATCCAAACCCATGACGTATACCCATCGATAGAGTGACCAAGAGGCCGCCTGCAATCAATACTCTTGTTAGATTTAATTGATAAGTCATGGTTTAGATGATGCCTCGATCTTTTAAGGATTTAATTTGAGCTTCTGTCAGACTTAATTTTTCCTGAAGAATCTCACGAGTATGCTCACCCAGTAGTGGCGGTGGTCGATTTTCAACAACAGGTGTTTCACTAAGTCTCATTGGACTGCGCACCAAATTAACTTTGCCCGCAGTTGGATGGGGCATTTCCATTTTGATGTTGCGAGCGATTACCTGTTCATTCTCAAAAACTTCTTTGAAGTTGTTAATTGGTCCGCATGGAACATTAGCGATGTCTAATAATTCAATCCATTCTTTTTTGGTTTTCTTCAAAACCATTTGTTGAAGAAGTGGATCTAGTTCTGCGCGATGTCTAACTCGCTCTGGGTTGGTTGAAAAGCGCGGGTCATCAGCGAGTTGGGGCTCATGCCCGGATTCAACAAAGTGTCTGAATTGACTATCGTTGCCTGCAGCCACGATGATCCATCCATCGGATGCCCTAAAGGTCTGATAGGGGACTATGTTCGCGCTAGCATTACCCCAGCTCTTAGGTGATACACCGCTGGTCAAATAATTACTTGCAACATTACACATTGTGGCAATTTGTACGTCTAACAGCGATAAATCAATATATTGACCGACACCAGTTCGATCTCGATGAACCACTGCGGCTAGTATTGCTGAGGTTGCATACATGCCAGTAAAGATATCTGCAATGGCTACACCAGCTTTTTGAGGGCCTCCACCAGGCAAATCTTCCTTTTCACCGGTGACACTCATAAATCCGCCCATACCTTGAACGATATAGTCGTAACCAGGTCGATGTGCATATGGACCAGTTTGTCCAAAACCCGTTATAGAACAATAGATTAGGTCATTTTTTAGGAGTTTTAAGCTCTCATAATCAAGGCCATATTTCTTTAATTGCCCGACTTTGTAGTTTTCGATGACGATATCGCTCTCTAAAACCAATTTTTTGATGATTTCTTGACCTTCTGGCTTCGAAATATCAACGGTAATCGATCTTTTATTGCGATTAATTGCTAAATAAAAGGCAGATTCTGTGGTTTCTTGACCCTCAGAATTCTTTAAAAAAGGAGGTCCCCATTGACGGGTGTCATCCCCTGTAATTGGCCTCTCAACCTTGATTACATCGGCTCCTAGGTCTGCCAGGTTCTGCCCGCACCAGGGTCCTGCTAGTACTCGACTGAGGTCTAAAACGCGAAGGTGATTAAGTGCTCCCATGGAAGTCATTTTCGCATGTGGATACAATTCTCCGCCATGGCAACAAAAAAATCAGACCAATACAGCGAATCGTCGATCAAAGTCCTAAAGGGCCTTGAACCAGTCAAACAACGTCCGGGTATGTATACACGGACCGATAACCCTTTACATATGATCCAAGAGGTTATCGATAACGCTTCCGATGAAGCCTTAGGAGGCTATGGCAAGCACATCGTCGTGACCTTACATACCGATGGTAGTGTGAGTGTTGAAGATGATGGCCGTGGTATTCCAGTGGGTATGCATCCTGAAGAGAAGCGGCCAGTAGTTGAGTTGGTATTTACCCAGCTACATGCTGGCGGTAAATTCGAAAAAGGCTCTGGCGGTGCATATGCTTTCTCAGGGGGTCTTCATGGCGTGGGCGTATCAGTCACTAATGCCTTATCTAAGCGTATGGAAGTAACTGTTTGGCGTGACAAACAAGTTTCTACCTTGGCTTTCGAAGCTGGTTTTGTGGTTGAAGCACTCAAAACAAAAATTGCCCCAATGGGTGATCGCCCTAATGGCACACGCGTCAGAGCTTGGCCTGATGCCAAGTATTTTGATAGCGCCCAAATTCCTTTGGCAGAATTACAGCGCTTATTGCGTTCTAAAGCAGTTCTTTTGCCAGGTGTAAAAGTCACCTTAATTCAAGAAAAGGGCGGAGAGCCACAAACTTGGTTATACACACAAGGCTTGAGAGGCTACCTAGATGAGGCGATGGCTCAAGGTGGTCACAGTCCTGTGGTGATACCTGCATTTGATGGTGAGCATTTTGCTGACCCTAACCGACCTGGTGAAGATTCATTTGCTGAGGGTGAGGGTGCCAGTTGGGTTGTTGCTTGGACTGAAGAGGGAGCTCCGGTTCGCGAAAGTTATGTGAACTTAATTCCGACTCCCGCAGGCGGTACTCATGAAAGCGGATTACGTGACGGTTTGTTCAATGCTGTTAAGAGCTTTATTGATATTCATGCTTTGCAACCCAAAGGTGTGAAGTTAATGCCTGAGGACGTGTTCGCGCGCGCCTCATTCGTTTTATCAGCCAAAGTTTTAGACCCTCAATTCCAAGGGCAAATCAAAGAGCGCTTAAATTCAAGAGATGCTGTGCGTTTAGTCTCAGGTTTTGTTAAATCCGCTCTTGATTTATGGCTGAATCAGCACGTTGACTATGGTCGTAAGTTAGCTGAGTTAGTGATTAAACAGGCTCAAGCAAGAACTCGTGCTGGGCAAAAGGTAGAAAAGAAAAAATCTTCTGGTGTAGCTGTATTACCAGGTAAGTTAACCGACTGTGAGAGTGAAGACATTGCGATGAATGAACTCTTTCTAGTGGAGGGTGATTCCGCGGGTGGTTCCGCAAAAATGGGACGCAACAAAGAGTATCAGGCAATTTTGCCTTTGCGCGGTAAAGTCCTGAATACGTGGGAAGCGGAACGTGATCGTTTATTTGCTAACAATGAAGTTCATGATATTGCTGTAGCAATTGGCGTGGATCCGCATGGTGTTGCAGACGAACCTGATTTGAGCAATCTACGTTACGGCAAGATTTGTATCTTGTCAGATGCTGACGTTGATGGTGCGCATATTCAAGTGTTGTTATTAACTTTGTTCTATAAACATTTCCCGAAATTAATGGAGCGAGGTCATGTGTATATTGCACGCCCACCATTGTTCCGTGTAGATGCCCCGGCTCGCGGTAAAAAACCAGCCCAAAAGCTATACGCTCTCGATGAAGGTGAGTTAAGAGCGATTGAAGATAAATTGCGCAAAGATGGACTGCGTGAAGGTTCTTGGCAAATCAGCCGCTTTAAAGGTCTTGGTGAAATGAATGCTGAGCAATTATGGGATACCACTTTGAACCCAGATACTCGACGTTTATTGCCTGTGACTGAAGGTGAGTTAGGTGGAGTGGAAACAGTTAAGACCATGGATATGCTGATGGGTAAATCAGAATCTGGTGCTCGTAAGAGTTGGTTGGAAGAGCGCGGCAACGAAGTTGAAGCAGATATTTAATCCACCGATATTTAGAAAAAATAATGAGTAAGAAAAAAAATAATCCAAATCAAGAGCCAGATCTGTTTGCAGATTTAGGGGATGAGTCTTCTGAACCAGTGGCTGTGAGCTCTCGAGTGGTGCCGAATACTGCAGATGTAGATTCACTAACGCTAGCAACTTATGCTGAGCGCGCATACTTAGACTATGCCATTAGCGTAGTTAAGGGGCGTGCTCTGCCAGAGGTTGCTGATGGACAAAAGCCAGTTCAGCGCCGCATCTTATTTGCGATGAATGAAATGAATCTACGCGCAGACGCTAAGCCTGTAAAGAGTGCGCGTGTAGTGGGTGATGTTTTGGGTAAATTCCACCCCCATGGTGATCAATCTGCATACGACGCTTTAGTTCGCTTGGCTCAGGATTTTTCATTACGTTATCCGTTGATTGATGGTCAAGGTAATTTTGGTTCTAGAGATGGTGATGGCGCAGCAGCGATGCGTTATACCGAAGCTCGTCTTGCGCCTTTG
>JBEEOV010000041.1:0-9887 GCA_041191465.1 Pseudomonadota bacterium | reverse complement strand
AAGTAAAAAAACCTCTAGGAGATGGGTGTGTCTGTAACAGTAGAAAATATACAAAATGCGCTTAAAAGCGTTATAGATCCTAATACTGGCAAAGATTTGATTAGCTCAAAATTTGCCAAAAACATCAAAGTTGAGGATGGTGACGTCACCCTAGATGTGGTTTTAACCTATCCAGCTAAGAGTCAAATTGACCTTATTCGTAAGTTGGTTATTAATGCCCTAAGAGAGATTCCTGGCGTAAAAAACGTGAGCGCAAATGTCACGATGAATATTGTTGCGCATGCGGTGCAGCGTGGTGTGAAGTTGTTGCCAAACGTTAAAAACATCATTGCTGTTTCAAGTGGTAAGGGTGGTGTTGGTAAATCAACCACTGCGGTCAACTTGGCGTTAGCGTTGGCAGCCGAAGGCGCCACAGTAGGTATTTTGGATGCGGATATTTACGGCCCAAGCCAGCCAATGATGTTGGGTATTACAGGTCGACCAGAGTCAATAGCTGAAAACACCATAGAGCCAATGGAAGGCCATGGTTTACAAGCCAGTTCTATTGGGTTTTTAATCGATCCAGATAATCCAATGGTTTGGCGTGGTCCAATGGTCACGTCGGCTTTAGAGCAGTTACTTCGCCAAACTAACTGGCGTGATCTTGATTATTTAATTGTTGATATGCCACCTGGTACTGGCGACATTCAACTGACCTTATCTCAAAAAGTGCCTGTAACTGGTGCGGTGATCGTCACAACTCCTCAAGATATTGCGTTATTGGATGCTCGTAAAGGGCTGAAAATGTTTGAAAAGGTCGGTATTCCAATCTTGGGTATTGTTGAGAACATGAGTATTTATGTCTGCCCGAACTGTAATCATCAAGAACATATCTTTGGTGCCGGTGGCGGTCAAAAAATGTGTGATGAGTACCAAGTTGGATTTTTAGGTAGCTTGCCTTTGAATTTATCCATTCGTGAACAGGCCGATTCTGGTCGCCCAACCGTGGTGGCAGACCCTGATGGTGTCATCAGTGGGATCTATAAACAAATAGCGCGCAAGATAGCAATTCAAGTAGCTGAAATGTCCAAAGATATGACCAGCAAGTTCCCAAGTATTGTGGTCCAAAACACCTAATATGAAACTACATCTTGCCGTTGTGATGCGCAAAGAGTTGATTGACAACCCTTGGCAGTCATATCGGTGGGCTTTAGATGAGGTGGTTTTTGATGTTGGGCAGTTTGCACACAAAAGTCCCGACGTAACTATTGCCAACAGAGCTGCGATTTGCATGCGCAAAGATGAGCAGGGCGAGCGTTGGCTGTATACGGGCTTTGAGCTCGAATTATTTAAAGACGAGGCAGAAGGATATTATTTGAATGCCACATCTACAAGACCTGCATGGTTTGTGATGTGGCGTTTAGAAGATCATCCAGATGGACTTGAACCACTTGCTGTGCCACATTTTTTGAGTGTGAGCTACTACGAAGCGGGGCGTTTATTGGACGGTGGTGAAACTGTTGAAAATGTTCCGCTTGATAAAGATACATCTGCTTGGCTTGCTGGGTTTGTTGCTGAGCATTACAAACCTGAACCTAAGAAGCGCGCACGTCCTGTTTCTTTTAAGGGCGCATATCGTCCAAAGGATGAGGCCAACTAATGGCGGGTTTCTTAAATCGCTGGTCAAAGAGAAAAGCTGGTTTGGAGTCTAGCGAGCCATCTAGAGATGATGCTCAGCATGATTCAAAATTGACTCAAACCCCATCAGAGTTGCATGCGTCAGTGAGTGAGCATCAGAGTAGTGATTTAACCTCTGCCCAAGTATCTCAACAAGAACAGATGCCAACCCTTGAAGATGTTCTTAAGTTGACAAAAGATTCTGATTACTCTGCTTACGTGAAACCAGGAATTGATCCTGACGTTCAGCAGGCGGCCCTGCAAAAACTTTTCTCTGATCCAAGATACAACGTGATGGATGGTTTGGATATTTATATTGATGATTATTCAAAGCCAGACCCAATTCCATTGGAAATGTTGAAAAAACTAAATCAATCAGAGCTCTTAGGTCTATTTAAATCTTCCGAAGATGAAGATAAAAAGTCTGATGCTCCAAAAGTCGATCAGGACAACAAGCATCTTCTACCTGATGAAACCCCTAGTGACGCAAATAACACTAATTCTGTAAATTCACTAGAATCAAACAAAACGCAAGAAGAAGTTGGCTCGAATCAGTCGAAACCAGCAGACAGTGCTAGCTAGTAAAGGCAAAAATTAATAAGTGCCATTTAAATGGCTGAAGGTAGAGGATGACAAAGAAGACGCTCGTTTGTAGCTGTAATCAAACCATGCCCCTTGATGTTGCACAAATTGCTAAGGGCATGGGTGTTGAGTCAAAGAATATTTCACTTAGCAATGCATTGTGTCGCCAAGAGATTGGTAATTTTATTGCTGCGACTCAAGGTTCTGATGAAATTGTTTTAGCTTGCACTCAGGAAAAAAAGTTATTTGATGAGTTGGCTGCAGAACAAGAAAAGCCTTTGGTTGCACCAATCAAGTTCGTCAATATCAGAGAAGTTGGCGGTTGGTCGTCTGAGGCAAGAGATGCGATGCCAAAAATTGCAGCCCTCTTAGCTAAAGCTTCTTTGCCTGACCCAGATCCGGTTAACACGGTGAGTTATCAAAGTGGTGGTCGCGTATTAATCGTTGGTCCTGCTGATGTTGCAGTAGATTGGGCAAAACGCTTATCCAAAAATTTAAGTGTTGGGGTGTTATCAACAAGTAACGGCACCTTACCTCAAGATAGAGACTTTCCTGTTTACAGCGGAAAAGTAAAAAGCGTAAAAGGTTTCCTTGGTGCTTTTGAGATTGAGTGGGCTCAGGAAAATCCAATTGATTTGGAATTGTGCACTCGATGTGGCGCCTGCGTTGATGCATGTCCGGAAAATGCCATTAACCTCAGTTATCAAATTGATTTAGATAAATGTAAAAGTCATCGTGCATGTGTCAAGGCATGCTCTTCAATTGGTGCAATTAACTTCGATCGATCCGATGTGCTTAGATCAGAAACTTGGGATCTCATTTTTGATTTGTCAAAAGAGCCACTATTTAAGATGAGTCAACCCCCTCAGGGTTATTTCTCTGCAAAGGGTGATCCTGTTGATCAAGCTATTGCAGCATCTGAGTTGATGACTATGGTGGGTGAGTTTGAAAAACCTAAATTTTTTTCCTACAACGAAAAAATATGCGCACATGGACGTAATGGGCAAGTGGGTTGTACGGCATGTGTAGATGTATGTTCAACAGCAGCTATTGAGTCACAGTTTAGAGATGGCAAAGGGATTGTTAAGGTCAATCCCAACTTGTGTATGGGGTGTGGTGCCTGCGCCACAGTGTGCCCGTCCGGTGCAATGCGCTACAACTATCCGAGTGTTTCATATCAAGGACAGCAAATTAAGTCCATGGTAAAGGCTTATCAAGCAGCGGGCGCGAAGAGTGCGCCAAGTTTGCTGTTGCACAGCAATGAAGCGGGTCAAGAATTAATTCAAGCTGTTGGGCGTTTGGCAGTTACTCAGTCAAATCAATTCAAAGGTTTGCCAGCCCATGTGATTCCATTTGGTCTCCATCACAGCGCGTCAACAGGTATCGATTTTTGGCTAGGTTGTTTGGCTCATGGTTACGGCCAAGTTGCTATTTTGTTGAGTGGTGAGGAAGCGCCAGAATATCAACAAGCATTAATGCAGCAGGTGGACCTTGCTCAGTCAATATTGCATGGCCTTGGGTATGACAAAAATGGCGTTGTCTTATTGCAAGCAGAGGATCCAAAGTCGCTGCAAGCAACTATTGGTGGCTTGATTGTGCGCGCCGCAATTTGCCCAAGCGCCACATTTGCTTTTGCGCTTGAAAAAAGAGAGACGCTTGAGGCTGCGCTTGAACATTTGATGAAACATGCGCCGCATCAAGTAACAGCAGATCAGCCGCTAATGCTTGCTGCAAGCTCTCCAATTGGAGCTGTTAGTGTCAATCAAGATGCATGTACATTGTGTATGTCTTGTGTGGGCGCGTGCCCTGAGAGTGCTCTGCGAGATAACCCAGATATGCCACAGTTGTCCTTCATTGAGCGTAATTGTGTCCAATGTGGTTTATGTGTTGAAACATGCCCAGAAAATGCGTTGACTTTGGTGCCAAGATTACAGGTTACTGAAATCAGAAAGAAGGCAGTTGTTTTGAATGAAACCAAACCATTTCATTGCATCAGTTGTGGCAAGCCATTTGGCACATTAAAAATGGTTGAATTGATGTTAGGTAAATTGTCCTTACATGCAGCATTCTCTGGTGAGGCGATGGAAAGACTAAAAATGTGTAGTGATTGTCGTGTGGTCGATATGATGAATAAACCGAATGATAACGATGTGGTTTGATTAATCAGATGAGTAAAGATATGGATAAAGAAGTAGCCTCACTCAGTTCAAATGGTCTGGAAGAAGACGTTGCTAGGGCCGATTTGTATGGCTTATTGGCAACGCTTTTTTATAAGGCGCCTGATGATGACTTATTGCATCGCATGGCTGCTTCAGCAGCATACGGTGCAGGTTCGGATGCTCCAGAAACGGCGGCGCTAACCCAAGCTTGGGACAATTTGGTGAGCGTTGCATCAGCATCCAATGCTCAAGAATGGGGTCGCGAGTACCAGGATTTATTTATTGGCATAGGCAAGCCTGAAGTATTCCTTTATGGTTCTTACTATCAAACTGGGTTTTTAAATGAAAAACCATTGGTTAGATTGCGAGATGCTTTGCAAGTGCTGGGACTAGAGCCTGCAGAGAACATTACGGAGAGTGAGGATCACATTGCTTCTCTGTGTGAAGTCATGAGATATTTGATTGCAGGTGATGATCTTGCAGTCGCTAATTTAACTCAGCAGAAAAAGTTTTTTGATGAGCACATGCGCTCATGGTTAACTGATTTGTGCGATGCAATAGAAAATCACCCAAGCGCTAATTACTACAAGGCAGTAGGGGCATTGGCTCGAGCTTTCTTTGAAGTAGAAAGCTACGGCATGGACATGGTTGAGTAACACTAGGGAAACCCCTTACCAAAATTCGTGATTGTCTTGTGCAAAGATTTTCAGATAGGTTTATAGTTAATTCATAAATGCAAGTATTACTTTTATAACTTAGTAATAGATTGTTAAGAATTAAAGGAGATAGACATGAGTGAAAAAAATCACAAAGAGTCACGCAGAAAATTCTTTGCTTCCGCGGGTGTTGCTGCTGGTGCAGTCGCTGTTGTTTCTCAAACACCTCTGGGTACTGCGATTGCTGAACAAGCATCAAGTATGGTCGAAGACAGCAAGGGTTACAAAGTTTCCGATCATATCCGTAAGTACTACAAAACTACGCTCGTTTAATTTTTAATTAACGAGCGTTTTTTATTTCTTTTGATTTCAAAAGGGTCTAGCCATGAGTTTGATTCGTAAATCGTCACAGCAAGTCACTGCTACTTCTCGTCACACTTCACAAATGGTGGGTAGTTTGGCGCGCAGTCTTCAATCAGCGATACCTATGATGGATCGCCGTACATTCCTCAAGCGTTCAGGTGTTGGCGTCGGTATAGGTTTAGCTGCATCTCAATTAACCTTGGTGCAAAAAGCCAAAGCTACACCAGGCGCGAAGCTTGATGGTAAGGGCAAGATTGAGGTCAAGCGCACCGTGTGTACTCACTGTTCAGTGGGTTGTGCAATCGATGCGGTTGTTGAAAATGGGGTTTGGACTCGACAAGAACCAGTTTTTGACTCGCCAATTAATTTAGGTGCGCATTGCGCTAAGGGTGCCGCTATTCGTGAACATGGTCATGGCGAGTTCCGTTTGAAGTACCCAATGAAACTGGTTAATGGCAAGTACGAAAGAATTAGTTGGGATACGGCTCTTGATGAAATCACTGCAAAAATGAAGAGCCTCAAGAAAAAATCGGGCCCTGACTCACTATTCTTTATCGGTTCATCAAAGTACAACAATGAGCAAGCATATTTGTTGCGTAAATTTGTTTCCTTCTTTGGTACCAACAATACTGACCATCAAGCACGTATCTGCCACTCAACAACTGTAGCGGGTGTTGCAAATACATGGGGTTATGGCGCGATGACTAACAGCTATAACGATATGCAGAACTCAAAGGCTGCAATCTATATTGGTTCCAATGCTGCAGAAGCGCACCCTGTATCGATGTTGCATATGCTGCACGCTAAGGAAGCTGGATGCAAAATGATCGTCGTTGATCCACGCTACACTCGTACTGCAGCTAAAGCAGATCAATATGTACGCATTCGTTCTGGTACAGATATCCCATTCTTATTCGGTGTTTTGTATCACATCTTCAAGAATGGTTGGGAAGATAAAAAATACATCAACGACCGTGTTTTTGGCATGGAAGATGTTAAGAAAGATGTGCTCGAAAAATGGACTCCAGCAAAGGTGGAAGAGGCTTGTGGAGTTCCTGAAGCTGAGATGTACAAGGTTGCAAAAACACTTCATGAAAATCGTCCAGGAACAATTGTTTGGTGTATGGGTCAAACACAGCATACGATTGGTAATGCGATGGTTCGTGCCTCATGTATCTTGCAGTTGGCTTTAGGTAACGTTGGTAAGAGTGGTGGCGGAACAAACATTTTCCGTGGGCACGATAACGTTCAGGGTGCTACAGACGTTGGACCAAACCCAGATTCATTGCCTGGTTACTATGGTCTAGCGGCTGGATCATGGAAACACTTTGCTGGTGTATGGGGTGTTGATTATGAGTGGATCAAAGCTCAATACGCTCCTAATATGATGGAAAAGTCAGGAACAACAGTCTCTCGTTGGGTTGATGCTGTTCTTGAAAAGAATGAGCTCATTGACCAAGATAGTAACGTTAAAGGCGTGTTCTTCTGGGGTCATGCGCCGAACTCTCAGACACGTGGTCTTGATATGAAAAAGGCCATGGATAAGTTAGAGCTCTTGGTAGTTGTCGATCCATATCCAAGTGCTACAGCAGCGATGGCTGCGATGCAGGTTGATGGTGCACAGGTTAATAAAGATCGTGCAGTCTACTTACTGCCTGCGGCTACTCAATTTGAAACCAGTGGTTCAGCTACAGCGTCAAATAGATCTATTCAGTGGCGCGAAAAAGTGATTGACCCATTATGGGAGTCAGTGCCCGACCACGTCATCATGCAAGCGATGGCAGATAAACTTGGCTTTGGTAATGAGCTATCAAAGAATTACAAGATGCTCAAGAGCAAGTTCGCTGGCAAAGACTGGAAAGAGCCAGAAGTTGAATCTATCTTGCGTGAAATTAATAAATCTGTATGGACTATCGGTTACTCAGGACATTCCCCTGAGCGCTTAAAGGCTCACATGCGCATGATGCATGTATTTGATGTGAAGACCTTGAAGTCAAAAGGAGGTAAAGATCCTGTAACTGGTTATGACACTACTGGCGACTACTTTGGTTTGCCATGGCCTTGCTACGGTTCACCGGAGATGAAGCACCCTGGCAGTCCTAACCTATATGACACAAGTAAGCATGTGATGGATGGCGGTGGTAATTTCCGTGCAAACTTTGGTGTTGAAAAAGACGGTAAGACTTTGCTTGCCGAGAATGGTTCACATTCCAAGGGTGCAGACATCACAACTGGTTATCCAGAGTTTGATCATGTGCTTGTTAAGAAATTAGGTTGGTGGGGTGAGTTAACTGAGGCTGAGCAAAAAGCAGCTGAGGGTAAAAACTGGAAGACTGACGTGTCAGGTGGATTGATTCGTGTGATTATGAAAAACCATGGTTGTCATCCATTCGGTAACGCTAAAGCCAGGGCAGTGGTTTGGAACTTCCCTGATCCAATTCCTCAACACCGCGAACCTTTGTATGGCACACGCCCTGATTTAGTTGCTAAATATCCAACTCATGATGACAAGAAAGCTTTCTGGCGTATGCCAACGCTCTACAAATCTATTCAACAAAAGAACGTTGAAGATAAGTTGTATGAGAAGTTCCCAATCATCCTAACTTCAGGACGTTTGGTGGAATACGAGGGCGGTGGTGAGGAAACTCGATCTAACCCATGGTTGGCTGAATTACAACAAGACAACTTCGTTGAAATTAATCCTGCGGCCGCTAACAAACGCGGCATCAGAAATGGCGAATATGTTTGGGTTAAGTCCCCAACGGGCGCAAAAATCAAAGTTAAGGCTTTAGTTACTGAGCGCGTGGGGCCGGATACAGCATTCATACCATTCCACTTCTCTGGATGGTGGCAAGGTAAAGATATGCTTGATGCATACCCTAAGGGTGCTGCGCCAATCGTACGTGGTGAGGCTGTGAATACGGCAACCACCTATGGTTACGACAGTGTGACGATGATGCAAGAGACAAAGACAACAATTTGTCAAATTGAAAAGTTCGCTTAATAGAGACTGAATTTAGGAGACGATGATGGCAAGAATGAAATTTATCTGCGATTCAGAGCGCTGTATTGAGTGTAATGGTTGTGTTACAGCGTGCAAGAATGAGCATGAGGTTCCTTGGGGGGTTAACCGCCGCCGTGTTGTGACAATCAATGACGGTCAAATTGGTGCTGAGAAATCAATCTCAGTTGCTTGTATGCATTGCTCGGATGCGCCTTGTATGGCTGTTTGTCCTGTAGATTGTTTCTACAGAACGGATGAAGGTGTTGTGCTTCATGACAAAGACATTTGTATTGGCTGCGGTTATTGCTCATACGCCTGTCCATTCGGAGCACCTCAGTTCCCAGGTACTGGCACGTTTGGTCTGCGCGGCAAAATGGATAAGTGCACATTCTGTGCTGGTGGTCCAGAGAAGAATGGTACACAAGCAGAGTTTGAGAAGTATGGTCGCAACCGTTTGGCTGAAGGCAAATTGCCTGCATGTGCTGAAATGTGTTCTACCAAAGCATTAATTGGCGGTGATGGTGATGTGGTTGCAGATATTTTCCGTAACCGTGTTGTTAAGCGCCAATCAAATGGTAAAGCAGCTGGCGCTAATGTATTCGGTTGGGGCACGGCTTACGGTAAACCACAACAAGCATCAGGAAATAAATCATGATGAAAAATATATTAATTCTCATCTTTCTCCTATCAGCCATAAATACCATGGCACAAACGGGTATTGGGACAGCATCCCCGGATGTTTCTGCAAAATTAGAAGTTAATTCGACCAATAAAGGTCTTTTAACCCCTCGCATGACCTCCGCGCAACGTACGGCCATTTCCTCCCCAGCAAATGGCCTTTTGGTTTATCAAACGGATGGTGTAGCTGGATTTTACCTCAATACTGGGACATCAGCATCGCCCGTATGGGCGCGTATCAACACGGATTGGGTAAGATCAGGAAATGACATTGCTTACACGGCAGGAAATATAAGTACAACGGGTAATCTAACAGGTGGCAATGTAGCCACGTCCAAAATCTCCGGATTTGTTTCGAATGTTACTGCAGAGGCATCAAGTAGAACTTTGACAAGCTCCGATAATGGGATGGTTTTGCGCTGTACGGCTGCGCTAACCTTGACGCTTCCCACTGCGGGCACACTTCCAGAAGGCTTTAATTGCATGGTGGTACAATTCGCAGCCAATAGTCAAGTTACATTTTCGGGTACCTTTAGTAATCGAAATGGATTCAATAAAACCGCTGGGCAATATGCCATCGCAACTGTTTTGTATACAGGGGGTGTTTATATCGTTTCAGGCGAAATGAGTAATTAATGAAGCGTTTACTATTTTTTTGTTTATTGGCATTTAGTTCACAAGCACAGTTGTTAAATACCTATTACCCTGTGTATGAATCAAATCGTAAAAAAGGGAACGGGAAGCTTTTTTACCGATTATACAGCTTGTCCACTAGCGTTGTATTCCCCA
>JBEEOV010000040.1:0-17646 GCA_041191465.1 Pseudomonadota bacterium | reverse complement strand
GCTGTTTTGGAAGCTTGGCAGAGTGGTTGAATGCAGCAGTCTTGAAAACTGCCGAGGATGCGAGTCCTCCGTGAGTTCGAATCTCACAGCTTCCGCCAATACCAAAAACCTCCCAGCAGTGATGCTTGGGAGGTTTTTTATTTTAGGAATAGCATCTGTAAATCATTCAAATATTGAAGCCCCAATGAGGATGGTTTGATGGTTCTGGGGTCTTCATCAAGTAGGCCTTTAGCTAGGGCTTTTTCGAGCATGCCATTGATTTGAGCCAAATCTAAGCCGGTTCTTTCCTGAAATTGGGGAGTTGGCACACCATCTACCAGTCTTAGTGCATTTAGCATGTATTCAAAAGGTAGATCATCTTTGCTTAAGATGCGCTCTTCAATGAGGGCGTGACCCTCAGTCAACATTTTTTGCATATACGACTCAGGATGTCGTTCATTGGTCTGTCTGGCAATTTGATTGTGTGCGGAAATCTTGCCATGAGCGCCTGCGCCAATCCCAATATAGTCACCGAATTGCCAATAATTCAAATTATGTTGGCAGCGTTGACCATTCTTGGCGTACGCCGAAACCTCATAACGCTCAAACCCATTAGCTTTCAGTTTTTCCATTAAGACATCTAGCATTTCGAAAGCGCTATCGTCATCAGGTAATACAGGTGGGTACTTGGCAAATAAGGTATTTGGCTCAAGTGTTAAGTGATATAGCGATAAATGTGCCGTATTAAATGACAGTGCCATCTCAAGATCTGCGATAGCCTCAGCCGTTGTTTGATTAGGTAGGGCATACATCAAATCAATATTGACCTGATCAAATAAATCCATGGCTGAAGCGATTGCTACTTTCGCTTGAGCAGAATCATGGATACGACCTAAGGCTTTAAGTTTTTCATCATTAAAACTCTGAATACCTAATGAAATTCGATTAATTCCACTCTTTGCAAAGCTTTTGAATTTCTCAATTTCAAAAGTGCCGGGGTTGGCTTCCATCGTGATTTCGGCATCGGCATTGACTGGCAATAAAGCTCGTATATCTGAAAGGAGTTGATCTAAACCGGCAGGCGATAAAAGACTTGGTGTGCCACCGCCAATAAATATCGTATGGATTCTGCGCCCCCAAACTTTGGGCAGCACACTTTGTAGATCTAGTTTTAATGCTTCGAGATATCGCTTTTCGTCAAATCCTTGTCCGGCAGAATCGCCATCCTTAATTTGATGAGAATTGAAGTCACAGTAGGGGCATTTTTTGACGCACCAAGGGATGTGAACGTAAAGCGATAAGGGTGGTAAAGAACTCAGCATGAGTTAAGCGCTGATTTTATTTTTTAGGCTGCTCATTAGTTGCCCTAGAGCAAGAGCGCGATGGCTAATTTTATTTTTTTCTTCAGAACTTAGTTCTGCGGCTGTCTTACCAAGCTCTGGAATTAAAAAAAGTGGATCGTATCCGAAACCAGATTCACCTTTCGGACTTTCAATGATTTGACCATGCCATTTACCAACTGCGATCAATGGTTCTGGATCGTCAGCTGACTCTAGGTAAACCAAGGTGCAAGTGAAGTGAGCGTTGCGTTGACTCGCCCCTGCTAATTTTTTAATGAGTAGTGCATTGTTGTCGTCGTCTGAAGGATCTTTCTTTTGGTCACTCAGCGCGAAGCGAGCAGATAAAACTCCGGGTAAGCCATGGAGGGCATCTACGCAAATGCCAGAATCATCAGCAAGTGCTGGCAAGCCACTTAGTTTGCTCGCATGCCTTGCTTTAGTAATTGCATTTTCAACAAAGCTAGGGAAGGGCTCCTCACAAGAGGGTATGCCTAACAATCCTTGAGGTATGACCTCAACCCCAAGAGGGGATAGTAAGACGTTGAATTCCTTCACCTTCCCCGCATTGTTGGATGCTAGAACTATTTTCTTGGTTGGCATACTTATTTAGATAGAGCCACTTTTTGTAGTTGCACCAATTCTTTAATGCCGCTTTCTGCCAAGCTTAACAACTGGTCTAACTCCGTTCTAGAAAATGCAGCGCCCTCGGCTGTACCTTGAACTTCGATGATGCCACCTTGGCCTGTCATCACAACATTCATATCTGTGTCGCAGGCAGAGTCTTCTGCGTAATCCAAATCCAGTACCGGTACACCCTGATAAATGCCCACAGAAATTGCAGCCACATGATCTTTAATAGGGTCTTGGGATAAAACTTTTTTATCCAACAATTGGTTAACCGCATCTCTTGCAGCCACAAATGCACCTGTAATAGCAGCTGTTCTGGTGCCACCGTCTGCTTGTAAAACATCGCAATCCAGATGAATCGTGCGCTCACCCAATAGTTTTAAATCAAATACGCTTCTCATGGAGCGACCAATCAAGCGCTGAATTTCTTGGGTTCTGCCACTTTGCTTGCCCTTGGCCGCTTCACGATCGCCGCGTGTATGAGTGGCTCTTGGCAACATGCCGTATTCAGCAGTAACCCAGCCTTCACCGCTACCTTTTTGGTGTGGAGGCACTTTTTCAAGGATGGAGGCCGTGCAAAGCACATGTGTATCGCCAAATTGCACCAAAACAGACCCTTCCGCATGCTTGGTGAAGCCTCTGGTGATTTTGACAGGGCGAAGATTTTCTGGGGCTCGATTACTTGGGCGTTTGGATATTGTCATGATAGGACTTTACAATGTGTGAATGATAGAAAGTATGACCGGTTTTGGTAGTGCCTCCAGACAATTAGATCTGGGTGGCGGAGTCTATGCAACTGTAGCGGTTGAATGCCGTTCAGTAAATAGTCGTTTCCTAGATTTGAACATACGTTCGCCGGAAGAGTGTCGTTCCGCTGAAATGTCCTTACGCGAATTAGTGACTAAGCAGCTAGGGCGTGGCAAGGTTGAGTTTAGAATCAATGTGCACCGTGAAGTGCAAACCACACCTCAAGCCAGCGATCTACTCAATCAAGACAGCTTAAAAAGTCTTAAAGCTCTTGAATCAGCAGTTTTAAAAGAAATGCCTAATGCGGGAAATATGCGCATGGGTGAGATCTTGCGTTGGCCGGGCGTCATCAACGAAAAGAATGTTGATGACGAGTTGTGGCGTAAATTGACTCTAGATGCTGCTACAGAGGCTGTGACAGCTCTAAAGGAGAGTCGTCAGGGTGAAGGCCAGGCTTTATTCAAAATCTTGATGGAACGAGTTGTTGGCATCAGAGCAATTGTTGATCAGTTGGAGCCGTTGATTCCGCAAATTATCGCGGCACATCAAGCAAAACTGACTGAGCGCTTGACTGAGATTTTGACGGGGGTGGATGCTCAAGGCCAGGCAACGACTAAAACCGATATTTCTGACAGAATTAAACAAGAAGTTGTTTTGTATGGTGTGCGGATCGATGTGGCAGAGGAACTCTCTCGCTTAAAGACCCATTTGGATGCCGTTGAGTCTGCTTTAAATAAGGGTGGTCCTGTTGGTAAGCGCCTAGATTTCTTAATGCAAGAATTAAATCGTGAGGCAAACACACTAGGTTCTAAATCTGTTTCTCAAGAAAGTAGCAATGCATCAATTGAAATTAAATTATTAATTGAGCAGATGCGAGAACAAGTTCAGAATCTTGAATAGATTTCAATGTAGGCAGTTAAGGTAGTTTAGGAGAGTAGTTCATGGCATATACCGGAAGCATGTTGATGGTGGTCGCACCTTCAGGGGCAGGTAAATCCTCTTTAGTGAACGCTCTTTTGCAAAAAGATCCTGATATTGGTTTATCGGTATCTTTTACAACGCGCGCACCTCGTCCTGGAGAGGTCAATGGGCGTGAGTACAACTTCTTATCTGAACAAGAATTTATCAAGCGCAAAGAAGCTGGTGATTTTTTAGAGTGGGCTAATGTCCATGGCAATTATTACGGCACATCTAAGTCTTGGATTGAGTCTCAAATGCAAAATGGCAAAGATGTCATTTTGGAAATTGACTGGCAAGGAGCTAGACAGGTTCAACGATTAATTCCAGAGGCTATTTGGATTTTTATCTTGCCGCCATCCATCCAGACATTAGAGGATCGTTTGCGTAAGAGAGCCCAAGATGACGAGGCGACGATACAAAAGCGCGTGGCGGCAGCAAAAGATGAATTGGCGCACGTGGCAGAAGCAAATTATTTGGTTGTGAATGATAATTTTGAACAAGCTTTGAATGACTTAAATCAAGTTGTTTTGGCCAGTCGTTTGCGCACTGGACCTCAGTTGGCTAGGCAACATCAGTTGGCAAAAGAGCTGGGTGCAATTGGTGGTGCAAACTGAACTTTCTGCCACTTTTTCACAAGTGCGTTATCCTTTAGGTATTCCTAGTACTTTTTGAGTTAAACACATGGCACGTATTACTGTTGAAGATTGCTTAAAAACAATTCCTAATCGATTTGAATTGGTGTTGGCGGCTACATATCGCGCACGTCAGTTAGCGCAAGGTCACGCCCCACGAGTGAACGCTAAAGACAAGCCAACCGTTATTGCTTTGCGCGAAGTGGCAGCTGGCGTTACAGATCGAGATATGTTGGTTAAAGTACCTCTATAAGAGGTGATCAGGTGGCGCCTAACTCAGATGCACAAGGCATCCTAGCCGCCATCCTGGAGCAGTCTAGCCGGCACTTATTTGGACCTACGTCCCAGCCGGCAACCCCCCCTAAAGCCCAAGTCATATCGATTGCGGGTCTTACCGAAAAGATTGCCCATTTAAAGCCGGATGAAATAGCTTTAATTAAAAAAGCATTTCAGTACGCTGACTCTGCCCATTTAGGCCAGTATCGTCAAAGTGGCGAGCCTTACATCACTCACCCCTTAGCTGTTGCCGAGTTATGTGCCAGCTGGCGTCTTGATGCGCCTTCAATCATGGCTGCTCTTTTGCATGATGTGATTGAAGATACAGGCAGTACCCACCAAGAACTCGTGGAAGTATTTGGTGGCAAGGTGGCTGATTTGGTCGAAGGTTTGACCAAGCTCGATAAGTTAGAGTTTCAAAGTCATGCCGAGGCGCAGGCGGAGAGCTTCAGAAAAATGTTCATGGCGATGGCTAGAGACGTGCGCGTGATCTTGGTAAAGCTAGCGGATCGTTTGCATAACATGCGCACATTAGACGCGATGGCTGCTGCCAAGCGAAAGCGCGTTGCCCTTGAGACCAATGAGATCTATGCACCCATTGCCCATCGCTTGGGCTTGAACTTGGTCTACAGAGAGCTTCAGGATCTAAGTTTCAAGCACTCTTCTCCGTTTAGATATGCCACTCTTGATAAAGCTATCAAGAAAGCCAGGGGCAACAGAAAAGAGATGGTCGCAAAAATATTAGATGCGGCTCGCATGTCGATTAGTAAAGCAGCGCTTGAGGCTGACTTGCGCGGCAGGGAAAAAACTCTTTACAGCATCTACATGAAGATGCGCCAAAAGCATTTGAGTTTCTCGCAAGTGTTGGATGTGTATGGTTTTCGAGTGACGGTTAAAACCATTGATGAGTGTTATCGCACTTTGGGTATTTTGCATGCCCTATATAAGCCGATGCCAGGTAAATTTAAGGACTACATTGCGATTCCAAAATTAAATGGTTATCAATCGCTCCACACCACATTGGTGGGTCCATTTGGTATGCCAGTGGAGTTTCAGATCCGTACTCAAGATATGCATAAAGTGGCAGAAGAGGGTGTGGCTGCTCACTGGGCGTACAAAGATGGTGAGAGCGATTTGACTGAAATGCAAGTAAGAGCTCATCAGTGGTTGCAATCCTTGGTGGATATTCAAGATAACAGTGGTGACTCTCAAGAATTCTTAGAGCACGTGAAGATTGACTTGTTCCCAGACGCTGTTTATGTGTTCACGCCCAAGGGTCAGATCAGAGCTTTGCCAAGAGGTGCGACCGCTCTCGACTTTGCCTACGCCGTCCACAGCGACTTAGGTAATGAGTGCATGGCGGCTAAAGTCAACGGTGTGCAGTTGCCATTGAGAACAGAACTAAAAAATGGCGATATTGTTGAAATTAGTTCATCACCCAATTCTCAGCCTAATCCTGTCTGGCTTACCTTTGTGAAGACGGGTAAAGCAAGAGCAGCGATTCGTCATTACTTGAAGACCAGAAGGTATTCAGAAGCGATTCAGTTGGGTGAGCGTTTATTGTCTCAAGCATTGCGTCAGCAAGGTGGGGATCCTGCTTTGGTCACAGATGAGGTCTGGGAAAAATTATTGCATTGGACTGGCGCCAAAGGGCGTGAAGAATTATCTGCAGACATTGCTATGGGCCATCGTGTGCCGGCAGTGATTGCTAAGCGAATAGAATTTATTTTGCAAGATACCAGAGGACATGCAGAACAGATGCGCTTGGATTCTGAGGATTGGGAGCCGCCTGTTGAGGATCTACCAATACATCGTCAGTCCATCATGATTGATGGAGCTGGTGGCGAATCTGTCACTTTCCCATCGTGTTGTTATGCGATTCCAGGCGATGCCATTTTGGGGTACTTGGGTAAGGGCGAAGGTTTGCAAATACATCGCCATGACTGTAAGCAAGCTCAGCGTTTACATCACCGCGATCCAGATCATTGGGTGGATGTGCTTTGGGCTGAAGAAACCAAACGAAGTTTTGATGTTGCTATTCGTGTGGATGTAAAGAACGGCAAAGGGGTGCTGGCTAAGATTGCGGGCACATTAACTTCTGCTGATGCCAATATTGCACACGTAGCGATGGATGATCGTTTCACCGAATCTGCTGTATCTATTCGATTTGTTCTGCAAGTAGAGAGCCGTTATCACTTATCTAAGGTGATGCGTCGCTTGAGACAGAATCAAGACGTTTTAAGAATTACTCGAGTTTTTGGTAAGTAACACTCAGTATTTCTAATTCCTTAGGACCAGTTGGGGTCTGCAATTTCACAGTATCACCTTCTCTGGCTTTGATCAAAGCTTTAGCAATTGGTGAAATCCAACTGACATAATTTTTATCCATATCCACTTCATCAACACCAACTATGGCGATGGTGGTTTCATCACCATCTTCGTCTGCATAACAAACGGTGGCGCCAAAGAATATTTGGTCTGTTGCTTCTCTACTTTCTGGGTCTACTACTAAGGCATCCTCAAGGCGTTTTGTGAGGAAATAAATGCGGCGATCAATTTCTCTTAGCCGCTTTTTTCCGTACTGATAATCACCATTTTCGGAGCGGTCACCATTTGAAGCTGCCCAAGATACAACCTTAACTACCTCAGGTCTTTCTACATCCAAAAGGTGTAGAAGTTCATCCTTCATTCGTTGGTGTCCTGCAGGAGTTATGTAGTTTTTAATTTCCATGGCATAATATCGGTCTTAATGCGGCTGTAGCTCAGTTGGATAGAGTACTTGGCTACGAACCAAGGGGTCGTGGGTTCAATTCCTGCCAGCCGCACCAAATAGAAGGGCCTAGTTTATAACTAGGCCCTTTTTCATTCAAGTGAAATCCTCAAGCGAAATAGCTGTAAGTCTTTGATAAGCTTTAATTTAAGCTTATGTGTTCAAATGCAAAGATAAGGCTAAATATGGAGTTGTTATGAAATCTATTCGTCTGCTTGGCATGATTCTCACAAGCGCACTGCTCGCATCCAGTGTGGTTCACGCCCAGAGTTTTCCTAATAAGCCTATTCGATTAATAGTGCCTTTTGCCCCAGGTGGCAGTACTGACATCATTGCTCGTGCAATTGCTGAGCCTTTGACAAAAATTTTAGGTCAATCAGTGATTGTTGAGAATAAAGCAGGCGGCGGTGGTTCTATTGGCGCATTAGAAGTGGTGAGAGGTTCTAAAGATGGTCATGTGATTGGTATGGCGACCGTTTCAACTACTGCATCAAATCCGGCCATCAATAAAAAAATTGGCTATGACCCAATCAAAGATTTTCAGGCAATTACCAATATTGCGGCAACACCTAATGTGATTGCTGTCACTGCCAACTTTCCAGCTAAAGATTACAAATCTTTTATAGATTTGATTAAAAAAAATCCGGGTAAGTACTCTTATTCGAGTTCTGGGACAGGCGGTATTGGCCACTTGCAAACAGAGTTATTTAAAAGTTTGACTGGGGCATTCATTGTTCATATTCCTTATCGAGGTGCTGGCCCAGCGTTGGTTGATACGGTTGCAGGACAGGTGCCGATGATTTTTGATAATTTGCCATCAGCCTTGCCATTCATCAAGGATGGCCGCTTAGTGCCAATCGTGGTGGCGTCATCTAAACGTTTGGCTGTTTTGCCTAATGTGCCAACTTTTGCTGAGGTCGGCCTGGCACCTGTTAATCGCATGGCTTATTACGGTTTATTAGGGCCTGCTGGTATGTCGAAAGAAGCCATCGATAAAATTCATGCGGGCGTTCAAAAGGTATTGCAAGACCCTGCTGTTAGAAAGCGTATTGAAGATACTGGTTCTTTAATCGTTGGTAATACGCCAGATCAGTTTGCGGCAGAAATTAAGGCTGAATACGAAATCTATAAGGATGTTGTATCTAAGCAAAATTTGAACCTCAACTAAAAATAGCGGGCGTTTAGTACGCCTGCAAACTCAATGCTAATCAGATACACTGATTGGCAGCAATTCATCAAAGGCCATCAACTGAATTGATGGCCTTTATGTTTGACACATTAAAAATGATTTCAATCCCTCGTTCATTTCGCTCTGTTGAGTTTGTATGGCTTTTAGGGGCGCTGATTATTTCGGTCGCTTCTATGAGCAGCGTGGCTTATCTTGCAGATCGTATGCAGCGCGCCTTTGAAAGGGATGCTAAGCAATTAATTGCAGCTGATGTCGTTGTGCAGGCTGATCAACCTATCCCTGAGCAATTTCAAAAGGATGCCGAATCAAGAGGTTTAGAGACAGCGCAGACCATTGTCTTTCCGACCATGTCTAGTTTTAAATCTCAAACAAAACTAGTTGCTTTGAAAGCTGTTACTTCAGGGTACCCTTTAAGAGGGTCGGTTAAAACCAGCGAGAACCTTTCAGATCTAAAGGGAACTATTAATAAGTCTATTCCGAGTCCAGGTGCAGTATGGATCGACTCAGCGCTCATGCCGAGCTTAAATATCAAAATTGGAGATGAGCTTGCATTGGGGCAAGCAAAATTCAAGGTTGAGGCAATCATTACCCAGGAGTTAGATAAAGGTGCAGGATTTTTAAATTTTGCACCGAGGGTCATGATTCGCGAAGATGAATTATCAAAGACCCAATTGATTGGATTGGGTAGTCGTGTGACGTATCGATTACTTGTGGCTGGCAATGAACAAGACATCACTAATTTCATTGCGTGGGCAGATCAAGAAATTCAAAATAAACAATTAAGAGGGATAAAGTCTGAGGGGGTGGATAACAGTCAACCACTCATGCGGGCTACTTTGGATCGTGCAGAGAAATTTTTATCCTTGGTTGCCATGCTAACCGCTATGGTGGCTGCAGTGGCAATAGCTCTGGCAGCAAAACGTTACACCACTAGGCAAGCCCAATCTGCTGCGGTATGGAAGTGCCTAGGCGCTAGTAGACGGCAGCTTCTTTGGGAGCATGGCAGGGCTAGTTTATTGATTGCCTTGATTGGCGGGGTTGGTGGGGCATTCTTAGGTTGGTTGGGGCATCAGGCTCTACTTTATTTCTTGGGAGACTTGTTGGTATCTGATTTGCCGCCAACTTCAATTTGGCCGCTAATTTGGTCTGTGATGGTTTCAATCATCCTGCTGATAGGATTTGTTTGGCCACCCATTTTGTCGTTGAGTCAAATTTCTCCTTTGAGAGTTATTAGAAAAGAAGTGATTGTTCATGCGCCATCAGTATGGCTGCTCATGCTCCTAGGTTTAAGCGAGCCTAACTTTAGGAGGTTTTACTTTTGCGACAATCCTATTTCTAGGGGTTGCATGGCTAATGGTTAAGTTGGCAAGTTACTTAGCAGAGCATACTTTATTGGGGCGCGATGTTGTTCAAAGGTTTGCTTGGCAATCATTGTCACGCCGCTCTTTATTGACTGGTTTGCAAGTAGCTTCTTTAGCAATTGCCATTATGGCGTTGTTACTTTTGGCAGTTGTCCGGCAAGATTTATTGAATGCGTGGAGGAGTAGTTCGCCTCCTGATGCACCTAATAGGTTTTTGATCAATATTCAGCCAGAGCAAAAAACAGCATTGCAAAAAGATCTATTGGATTCTGGGGTTGAAAAGGCAATCTTGTATCCCATGATTCGTGGGCGCTTAACTCATATCAACGAACAATTGGTATTGCCACAGAATTACCAAGACGGACGTGCACAGCGTTTGGTCGATCGAGAATTTAATCTATCTTATTCAGCAGAATTGCCAGAGAAAAATAAAGTGGTGGCTGGAAGTTGGCATGGTGATACAACCCAAGCGGAGTTATCTATTGAATCCGGTATAGCTAAGACCCTGCAGCTAAAGCTTGGTGATCAATTAATTTTTGATATTGCTGGCTTGCCAATTCAAGCCAAAATTACTTCTATCAGGCAATTGGATTGGGGCAGTATGCGAGTTAATTTCTTTGCCATTCTCCCTCCAAGCTTGATGTCTGAGATGCCGCAAACTTGGATCACTGCTTATCGACAAGTGGCTCGTCAAGACAATCAATTGCCGATTGATATTGCCTTGGTCGCTAAGTATCCGAATATCACCGTGGTGGATATTGAATCTGCATTAAATCAAGTGCAAGATGTTTTGGACAGATTATCTGCAGCGATTGAGTTGTTATTTGTATTTACGATTGCAGCGGGTGTGTTGGTGTTGATTGCAGCTTTGGGAGCTACACAAGATGAGCGCTTAAAAGATGCTGCTTTGTTAAAAGCACTAGGTGCAAGTCGAGCTCAAATTCAAAAATCATTTTTTACGGAGCTACTGGTAATTGGTTTTATTTCAGGAGCTCTGGCAGGAGGTGGGGCAATTACGGTTGGTTGGAGTTTGGCTCAATTTGTTTTTGAAATGAGTTTTCCAGCACCATGGATGGTTTTATTCTATGGAGCAATTTTTGGAATGGTTATTTGTTGTATTGGTGGATTGTGGTTGCAAAGAAAAATATCGAACACATCTTCTGTAGAAGTGCTTAGACAAATTTAAAATTAATATTTAAATCATTAATTGAGTTAAATTACACAGCTATGTCAGCACAAATGACCACTTATGAACTAATTGGCGGCGCAGAAAAATTGCGCGAGTTGGTCGATCGTTTTTATGATTTGATGGACCTTGAAGAGAGTTATCAGGGTATACGCGTTATGCATCCTGCAGATTTGAGTACATCTAGAGAAAAGCTCTATATGTTTTTGAGTGGCTGGATGGGTGGCCCTGACTTATTTGTTCAGCAATATGGTCATCCGCGCTTAAAAGCGAGACATCTCCCATTTCCGATTGGCCTCTCTGAAAGAGATCAGTGGCTGCAGTGCATGCGCCAAGCGCTTAAAGATACAGGTGTTAATGGACTTTTGTTTGAGCGCTTAATGCAATCATTCTTTACCACTGCTGATTGGATGCGGAATCAGGCTGGGTAATTGCACTAGGCGAGTCTTTGCCCAGCGATCAGGTAGTGCTTGACGATTTTTTCGATCCAAAAGAGCAGTCAATGGCCAGAAAAATAAAGTCATAAAAAAGAAAATAATAGAGACGTGCGTTCCCATGCTGACTGATTGGTCCAATCTAATTGCTAGAAATAGCATGATTGCAGCAGGTATTAACCAAAGAGAACCTATCGCATAGCGCATCAATGCTTGTGATCGCTGCAGAATTTTTCCATCCTCGCTAACTAACTGTATGCGCCATGTTTGCATCGCCAAGGTTTGCCCTGTTCTAGTCCAATACCAAGAAAAGTAAAAAGCCAACACTAGGTAGATATGTGCCATTAATAGCGATGATGGCGCTGTTACTTCTAATAAAACACCGATTAACAAATGAGGCACTAAAAATGTCAATGCCAGTACGCCAAAGAGGACAAGTAACTCATAAAGGTTGAGCGCTATGCGGCGTTTGATCGTTGGGGCTGGCAGTGACCTTAAGTAGTCAGCCGGAAGTGGGATGAATTTTTCGGTGTTTTTCACAAGCGCTATTTTAGCGTTGGTGATGTCACCGCGGTGGGTTTGCTAGTAGATGTTTTTTTGTCCGCTAACTTTTTCTTATCTTCGTCAGATAATTGCTGGTAGGTTTCCCAAGCAGCTGCTTTTTTCTCTGGAGAAATCTTGAGTGTTCGTAGATAGTTGTCTCTCGCGACTTGTCGCTCAACCGTTGACAATTTAGCCCATTCGGTCATTCGAGACTTGAGGATTGATTGTTCAGCGTCTGACATCTTTGGGTAGTGATTAGCAACCTCTAACCATTTTTTTTGACGAGCCTTTGTTAAAGATGCCCAGTCTTCTTCAAGGGGTGCCAGTACGGCACGCTGCTGATCATTGAGTTGCTGCCATGTTTGAGCATTAGCCGACAATGTACAACCAAATATCAAGGCAAGCATCACCAAGATATGACTCATCTTGCGACAAGTTAGGTAGATGTATTGATTTTGGTATTTCATGTTTTCAAATGATCTAAAGAAGATAAATCTTGATTAGATTTTCTCTTCCTCATCTTCTTCAACAACCAAGTCTTTGCCATTGGTCATCAAGAAGCGCACATAACCATTGTCTTTATAAGCTTCTGGCGGTACTGCATCTACCAAAATGGCGCTATCGACCTTCGCGATATCCAAAATGCGCTCATCTTGTTGCCAGTTAGAAATTAAAAAGATGCCTAAGACAAGTGCGAAGATTGGGGCTGCACCTAAAGTGCCCCAAGCTTTATTGCGCCAGTCTGAGTTAACGCCATGAAGATTGCCAAATCCAGCTAAGGCAAATTCTCTGTGCCAAACCGGCTTTTTCTGGGCGGCATGAGCAGTTAAAGCCGCTTTTCTTGCGATTGCTAGACGTTCTGTGATGTGAGTTGGTAGGTTTTCTGAGCCTTCATCCAACAAATCGCGAGCGAGCATCGCCACGCGCAACTCTGCATTGGTCGTCGATGGGTTGTTTCTAGTGTCGATGCTCACAGTTTAAATCCTTGTTTTTTAAGGGCTTTCGCCAAAGATGCGGCTGCTCGAGAGCAGTGTGTTTTTACGCTACCCTCTGAGCAAGCCATCAATTTGGCTGTTTCAGAAATACCTAAGTCATCCCAATAACGCATGAGGAAGGCTTCTCGTTGACGTGCTGGTAGTTTTGAGATTTCAGTTTCCATGATTTGTATCAACTGTTTGCGCTCTAAAACCGTCGATCCGTCCTCAAGACCAAGATTTTCTTCTTTAGATTCAATGAATTCCAGTGGGTCTGAGTATTCCGACTCATCGCCACCGTCCTTGTTGTTTCCTTTGAGAGCTGAGAACAGACTCACCCAGGTATTTTGGGTTTTTTGGCGTCGAAACCAGTCAAGCGTGGTGTTTTGGAGGATTCTGGTAAAGATCAAAGGGATCTCACTAATGTCCTGTTGACCATATTTTTCCGCCAATTTCATCATGCTTTCTTGAACAATATCCAAGGCTGCCTCCTCGTCTCGTGTAGCAAACACGGTACGTTTGAAGGATTTTGCCTCTACCTCCTTAAGGAAGTCGGACAGTTCTTTTTCTGATGCCATACCCTCTATTAGACAACGGTTAATAAACCTACCCCTAATGGGGCGTTATGGGCTAAAATCACAGGTTCGACTTACCGGACCTTTCATGAGATGGTTTTTTCCCGGATTAAGCGACCGCCACTCGAACCCGAGCCACAAGCACGGAGCCAGAGTAGCCCAAACAATTTTTTGCCGAAAATTGCAAAGGACTAAAGAAAATGAATGCAAACAACAGCGCGGAACTTTTGAACCCTGCTAACAAAAATCAAAGCCAAGACGGCCCAGAAATGATTGGTGCTGAGATCCTGGTCCATGCTCTTCATGCTGAAGGTGTGGAATATGTCTGGGGTTACCCAGGCGGTTCTGTTTTATTTATCTACGACGAAATTTTCAAACAAGATAAGTTTGAACATATCTTGGTGCGTCATGAGCAAGCGGCTGTACATGCTGCAGATGGTTACGCTCGTGCCACAGGTAATGTAGGTGTTGCTTTAGTGACCTCAGGTCCTGGTGTGACAAATGCCGTAACAGGTATTGCTACAGCCTATATGGATTCGATCCCGATGGTGATCATTACTGGTAACGTACCAACCAATGCTATTGGTGAAGACGCTTTCCAAGAGTGCGACACAGTTGGTATCACTCGTCCTATCGTGAAACATAATTTCTTAGTTAAAGACCCGGCTGATTTGGCTTTAACGTTGAAGAAGGCTTTCCACATTGCTAGAACTGGCCGTCCAGGCCCAGTTGTGGTGGATATCCCTAAAGACGTTTCTTTCCAAAAAGCACGCTTTAACTATCCAAGCGAGTTAACTATGCGTTCATACAACCCTGTGATCAAAGGTCATAGTGGTCAAGTTCGCAAAGCTGTATCGATGTTGATGGAAGCTGAACGCCCATACATCTATACAGGTGGTGGCGTGATTCTTTCAGACGCAGCTCCTGAGTTAAAAGAATTCGCTGATTTACTTGGTTACCCCGTTACAAATACCTTGATGGGCTTGGGTGGTTTCCCAGGTACAGACCCACGTTTCTTAGGTATGTTGGGTATGCATGGCACATACGAAGCAAACATGACGATGCAACATTGCGACGTTTTGATTGCAATCGGCGCTCGCTTCGATGACCGCGTAATTGGTAATCCTGCGCATTTCTCTAGCGTGCCAAGAAAAATTATCCATATCGATATTGATCCATCAGTTATTTCTAAGCGCGTTAAAGTGGATGTGCCTATTGTTGGTGACCTCAAAGAAGTATTGGTTGAGATGTCAGCGATGATCAAGGCTGCAGGACCGCTAAAGAACAAAGCTAAGTTAGATGCTTGGTGGTCGCAAATTAATGAGTGGCGCAAAAAGGATTGCTTAAGCTTTGATCGCGATTCAGAGATTGTGAAGCCGCAGTATGTTGTTGAAAAAATCTGGGAGTTAACAAAGGGTGATGCTTTTGTTTGTTCTGACGTTGGTCAA
The DNA here is from genome assembly GCA_041191465.1 of Pseudomonadota bacterium. Lineage (GTDB taxonomy): Bacteria > Pseudomonadota > Gammaproteobacteria > Burkholderiales > Burkholderiaceae > Polynucleobacter. The sequence goes on along the minus strand of JBEEOV010000040.1, from coordinate 2,605 downwards.
CATCAAATGTGGGCAGCTCAATTCTATAAATTTGATAAACCACGTCGTTGGATTAACTCAGGTGGTCTTGGCACCATGGGTGTTGGTCTGCCATATGCGATGGGTATTAAAAAAGCATTCCCTGATTCTGAGGTTGTCACGATCACTGGTGAAGGCTCTATCCAGATGTGTATTCAAGAGTTATCTACCTGCAAGCAATATGACACGCCGGTGAAGGTTGTTTCTTTGAATAACCGTTACTTGGGTATGGTTCGTCAGTGGCAAGAGTTGACATACAACAAACGCTATTCAAGCTCATACATGGATTCATTGCCTGACTTTGTGAAGTTGGCTGAAGCCTATGGTCACGTAGGTATGCGTATTGAGAAGAAGTCTGACGTTGAACCTGCATTGCGTGAAGCCTTCAAGATGAAAGATCGAACTGTATTCATGGATTTCCAAACCGACCCTACAGAAAACGTATGGCCAATGGTTCAAGCTGGCAAGGGCATCACAGAAATGCTCTTAGGAAGTGAGGACTTGTAATGCGTCATATTATTTCTATCCTTTTAGAGAATGAGCCAGGTGCTTTGTCTCGCGTGGTGGGTTTATTTTCAGCCCGTGGTTACAACATTGAAACTTTGACAGTAGCTCCTACAGAAGATCCATCTTTGTCACGTATGACAATCGTGTCAGTGGGTTCTGAAGATGTTATTGAGCAAATTACCAAGCATTTGAATCGCCTTGTTGAGGTGGTGAAGTTGATTGACTTAACTGACGGCCCTCATATTGAGCGTGAGCTGATGTTGATCAAGGTTCGTGCTGTTGGTAAAGAACGCGAAGAGATGAAACGTATTACTGATATCTTCCGCGGGCGTATCATCGATGTCACCGATAAGGCATACACCATTGAATTGACAGGCGACAGCAGTAAATTAGATGCATTCATTGAAGCCACAGACCGTAGTGCCATTTTGGAAACAGTCCGAACTGGTTGTTCAGGGGTTGGTCGCGGTGAGCGTATCTTGAAGGTATAAATTTTTAACAAACAACAAACTGATATTACATAGGAAATAGCATGAAAGTTTTTTACGATAAAGACGCAGATTTATCTTTGATCAAAGGTAAACAGGTAACAATCATTGGTTACGGTTCACAAGGCCACGCTCATGCACAGAACTTAAATGATTCTGGTGTGAAGGTAACAGTAGGTTTACGTAAAGGTGGCGCATCTTGGAACAAAGCTGCTAATGCTGGTTTGCAAGTTAAAGAGGTTGCTGAGGCTGTTAAAGGTGCTGACGTTGTGATGATGTTGTTGCCTGATGAGCAAATTGCTGAGGTGTACAACAAGGAAGTTGCACCAAACATTAAAGCTGGCGCTGCTTTGGCATTCGCTCACGGCTTTAACGTTCACTATGGTCAAGTAATTCCTCGCGCTGATGTTGACGTGATCATGATTGCGCCAAAGGCTCCAGGTCATACAGTGCGTGGTACATACGCTCAAGGCGGCGGTGTTCCTCACTTGATCGCTGTTCATCAAGACAAGACTGGCTCTGCTCGTGATGTTGCTTTGTCATACGCAACAGCTAACGGTGGTGGCCGTGCTGGCATCATCGAAACAAACTTCCGTGAAGAAACTGAAACTGACTTGTTCGGTGAGCAAGCTGTTTTGTGTGGCGGTACAGTTGAATTGATCAAGGCTGGTTTTGAAACTTTGGTTGAAGCTGGTTACGCTCCAGAGATGGCTTACTTTGAGTGCTTGCACGAGTTGAAGTTGATTGTTGACTTGATCTACGAAGGTGGTATTGCCAACATGAACTACTCAATTTCTAACAACGCTGAGTACGGTGAGTACGTTACAGGTCCACGCGTTGTGACTGAAGATACTAAGAATGCAATGCGTCAATGTTTGAAAGATATTCAAACTGGTGAATACGCTAAGAGCTTCATCTTGGAAAACAAAGCAGGTGCTCCTACTTTGATTTCACGTCGTCGTTTGACTGCTGAGCATCAAATTGAAGAGGTGGGTGGTAAGTTGCGCGCGATGATGCCTTGGATTGCTAAAAACAAGTTGGTTGATCAAAGCAAGAACTAAAACAAACTAGTCAAAAGATCCAGAAAGAGAGACAAGATGGCCGTTCATTATCCGCACCCAATCATTGCAAAAGAAGGTTGGCCACATGTGGCTATCGCAGGTTTTGTTTTGTTTGTGGTTCACTCAAGTTTTGGCGGCGCTTGGTCTTGGCCTTTCTGGATTATTTTCGCTTTTGTTTTGCAATTCTTTAGAGATCCTGGACGTTTAGTTCCACTCGTTAAAGATGCAGTTTTATCTCCAGCTGATGGTCGAGTGATTATTGTTGAAAAATCATTCGATCCTTATGCTAATCGTGAAGCACTAAAGATTAGTGTTTTCATGAACGTATTTAATGTTCACTCGAATCGTTCTTCAGTTAACGGTACTGTGAAGAAAATTGAATATTTCCCAGGTAAGTTTGTGAATGCTGATCTGGATAAGGCTTCAACTGAAAATGAGCGTAATGCAGTGGTGATTGATGCAAATGGTCAGACTGTGACCTTGGTTCAAGTTGCCGGCTTAATTGCACGCAGAATTCTTTGCTACGCACAC
>JBEEOV010000039.1:0-10332 GCA_041191465.1 Pseudomonadota bacterium | reverse complement strand
CCGCCGACTTCGACGCCGACGTCGAAAAGGAAACCCGATGAGCGCACTATTACTTGCTATTCCATTGACAATATTCGTGTTATTTGTCGCACCAATTTGGCTTTGGCTGCATTACAGCCATCGGCAGCAAGGTGAGCCGCTCAATCAGCAAGGGAATTACTCGCCCATGATGATTGTAGGTATGGGTAAATTGGGGGGACGTGAACTCAATGTGTCATCAGACATTGATCTGGTTTTCTTGTACGAGGAAGAAGGCGAAACTCAGGGTGGTATCAAAAGTATTTCTCATCAGGAGTGGTACACGCGCGTTGGCAAAAGACTGATTGCCTTGTTGAGTGAATTAAGATCCGAAGGTTTTATCTTCAGGGTAGATATGCGCTTAAGACCCAATGGCGATTCTGGACCATTGGTTTGTAGCTTGGGGATGCTCGAGGAGTATTTCTGTGTGCAAGGTCGCGAATGGGAAAGGTATGCATGGATCAAGGGTCGGATGATTTATCCGACAGAGTCTGATCCAGTTTATGCGGCCTCACTCAAGGGGCTACAGGATTTGGTGAGGCCATTTGTATACAGACGTTATCTAGATTTTGGGGTGATCGCGGCGATTAGGGAGTTGCACGCGCAAATACAGCAAGAGGCAGAAAAAAGAAGTATTGCTCATCCTGAGAGAGCTGCAGATATTAAGCTAGGTCGTGGGGGTATCAGAGAGATTGAGTTCATGGCGCAAATGTTTCAGTTGGTGCGTGGTGGGCAAGATCCAGGCTTAAGAATTAAGCCAACCTTGGAGGTGTTAAGAGCGGTTCATGAGAGAAATTACATCAGTGAATCTGATCTTCAGCAATTAACGGATGCATACCTTTATTTAAGGAAGCTAGAACATCGTTTGCAGTATTGGGAAGATGCTCAAACACATCATTTGCCAGGTGACGATGCATCACAAGAAAGAATTGCAAAGTCCATGGGGCATGAGACCTTGGATGAATTTAGGAAAGTACTATCTTCACATCGCGCCAATGTGGCTAATTTATTTGAGAATGCGTTTGTATTAAGGCAGCAAGGTTCGGAGCCTGAGTCAGGCGATGAGACTTTGGCTATTTGGTCGCCATCACCTGACCATGTTGAGTTATCTGAAAGGTGGGCTGCCTGGATAGGTAGTGCGCGCCAAAGATCGTTATCTGATACGGCGCGCAGAAGATTTATCCAGTTGATGGCTCAATCTGCAGAACATGTGCGTTTACAGCGCTGGTCATTGGATCAGGCGGATCGTGTGATGGTGCGCATGATGAATCTATTAGATTCAATCTCTAGGCGAGCGTCCTATCTAGCGCTATTGGTTGAGTATCCAAATATTTTGGGTAGATTGATTGATTTAATGGCTGCATCAAAATGGGGTGCTGACTATCTCATTAAACACCCGCATTTATTAGATGACCTATTAAATGGTTCTGGGCAATATTCGCCAGAGGATCATCCAAATGTTTACTGGACAAAGCTACGTTCTCAAATAAATGTTTTATTAGACGATGCTGCAGAGCATGGTGATCAAGCTGAGTTGGCGATGGATATCCTTAGGCAAGCTCATCACACGGAAACATTTTTAACCTTGTTGGCTGAGTTGGGTATTGGTAGAGATAAACCTTTACCAATTGAGAAAGTGAGTGATCGTTTGTCTGCTTTGGCAGACTTGATATTGGGTGTGACTCTAGAGAGGGTTTGGCCAATCGTTGCAAACAAGTATGGTTTGAATCCTAATACCCCACCAGCTTTTGCGGTCATCGCGTACGGCAAACTTGGTGGGAAAGAATTGGGGTATGCATCTGATTTAGATATTGTCTTTTTATACGATGCCCCTGATTCTGATCAAGGTGCTTCTGAACGGTATGCCATGTTTGCCAGAAGATTGATTGCATGGCTGACAGCGTCAACCTCTGCAGGAGTTCTTTTTGAGATCGATACACGTTTAAGGCCGAATGGTGCAGCAGGTTTGTTGGTGACAAGCATTGATGCCTTTAAGAGATATCAATTACGAGAGGGGGATAACTCCGCATGGCTTTGGGAGCACCAGGCATTAACACGCGCACGTTTTTGTGCGGGTGATGCGAGGATTGGACAAAAGTTTGAGGAGATCCGCTCAGAGGTACTTGCGCAACCTAGAGATGAACAACTTTTAAAGCAAGAAATTCTCTCGATGCGAAAAAAAGTAAGTGATGGTCATCCGAATGATTCCGGCATGTTTGATATCAAACATGATGCTGGGGGTATGGTTGATATTGAATTCATCGTTCAATATTTGGTGCTGCGTTTTAGTGCCCAGCATCGTAAGTTGCTAGGTAATTGGGGAAACATTACTTTGTTGGGATATGCAGCAGAAGAGCGGTTAATTCCTGAGGATTTGGCTAATTCTGTGGCCAATGCATACCGACTTTATCGTGAGTATCAGCATCGAATTCGTTTGGATGGGGCGGATAAAACTCGCATACATCCAGATGCCATGGATTCATCTTTACAGAACGCTAGGATGGCTGTAACGACACTATGGCAACAAGTTTTATTGACCTAGTAACTCTCTGGCGTGACGTCTGGTTGTGTCAGTGATTTCTGTGCCGCCTAGCATGCGTGCAATTTCCTCAACGCGCTCTTGTCGATTAAGACCTGTAATGCTAGAGGTGGTGGAGTTGTCGGAACTTTGTTTTTCTACTTTCCAATGTTGATGACCTTGTGCAGCAACTTGCGCTAAATGAGTAACGCATAAGACCTGGTGTGCTTGACCTAGTTCTTTGAGGCGTTTGCCAACAGTTTCAGCAACAGCGCCACCAATACCAGAATCGACCTCATCAAAAATCAATGTTGGTATTTGGCTAGCCTCGGAAGTGATCACGCTAATCGCTAGACTGATGCGTGCTAGTTCACCTCCTGAAGCTACTTTTGATAATGGTTTTGGGGAGACGCCTGGGTGACCTGCAACTAAAAATTCAATATTTTCTAGACCGTAAGCATTTCCTTCGGCCAATGGCTCAATGCCAATCACAAATTGGCCACCTGCCATAGATAAATCTTGCATCGCTTCAGTGACCAGCTTTTCTAATACCTTCGCAGCTTTATTTCTGCTTAGGCTTAATGACTTGGCTGCTTTGTTGTATTCGGCTTGTGTTGCTTGAAGGTTTTTTTCAAGGGCTGCCAAATCTTGTGAATCTTTAATGGCATTCACCTTCTCTTTGATATCAATCCAAATAGTGGGAAGATTTTCAGGTGTTACTTTGAATTTCTTGGCCGCGCTATGTAAAGCTTTTAGGCGCTCTTCAACTTCAGCAAGTCTTTCTGGATCAACATCAATTTTTTGTAAATAGCGGTTAAGGCTATGTGTTGCTTCGCTAATTTGTATTTGTGCAGATTCTAGAGAAATTTTTGCGTCTTCAAGGTGGCTATCAAGTTTTGCTAAGTCTTCGATTTCTGTAAAAGCTTTTCCCAAAAGCTCTTCGGCGTTACCTTCTTGCTCACTGAGCATTGCTAGAGCATTTTGTGATCCTTCAATTAACTTAGCAGCATTCGCTAGGCGCGAATATTCAACATCAATTTCAGCCCATTCGCCTGCTTTGGGCGCCAATAGATCTAGTTCTTCTAGCTGCCAAGAAAGACGTTCTTGTTCTTTTTGTAAGCTCTCACCAGCACTTTTCGCAAGTTCCAATTGTTTTTTTGCGGCTTGCCATTGCTGATAGAGGCCTTTGACGGTTAGAACTTGTTCTTGAAGTTGAGCTTGATGATCAAGAAGATCTCGTTGAGCTCCAGTTTTGAGTAGTAATTGATGGGCATGTTGGCCATGAATATCAACCAAATAATTGCCCAACTCTTTTGTTTGATTAAGAGTAGCTATGCCACCATTGATGAAGGCACGACTACGACCGGATGCGTCAATAATTCTCTTGAGAATTAAGGTTGCGCCATCGTCTTCTAAATTGAAGCCTTGTTCATCTAGCCAATTTGAAATCAATTCTTTTAATGAGCCATCTAAAGAAAAAAGTGCTGATATTTCAGCTTTACTCTTTCCTTCTCGAATTTGGCTGGGGTCTGCTCGTTCACCTAGAACTAGTGAGAGTGCATCTAATAGGATGGATTTGCCCGCACCAGTTTCACCAGTTAAGACGGTGAAACCGTGGTCTAAATCTAAATCAAGTTCGTCAACAATGACGAAGTCACGAATATTTAGGCTGCGCAGCATATTTAAAACGAGGATGGATATTCGTTCCAGTGAAGCTTTTGTCGAAGCGCTTTGTAATCGCTATGATCAACTGGATGAAGAAGCGTAACTGTTTTATTAGAGCGACAAATTTTGATTTGGTCGCCAATTTGAAGTTGAGTTAAAGACTGCATGTCAAAGTTAACACTGACATCCTTTCCGCCAATTAGCTCTATAACAATCGTTGCATCGTTAGGTAGAACAATGGGTCGATTTGATAGTGCATGTGGTGCAATTGGAGCCAATACCACTCCAGCTACTGAAGGATGAAGAATTGGACCGCCTGCAGACATCGAATAAGCAGTGGAGCCTGTTGGTGTTGCCACAATCAATCCATCCGAGCGTTGGTTGTACATGAATTGATTGTTGACGTGAACTGTTAGTTCAAGCATTCCAGAAATGCCTGAACGGTTAACCACCACATCATTAAGAGCCAATCCTGAGCCAATGACCTGGTTGTTACGTAAAACTTCTGCTTCTAATAAATATCTGACGTCAGATTCAAAATGACCTTTGATCATTTCAGTTAAAACCAATTCAACATCTTGAAGTGGTATGTCTGTCATGTAGCCCAAGGTGCCCATATTGATACCAATTAATGGCACATTTTGACCTGCTATCTGCCGGGCAATGCCAAGCATTGTTCCATCACCACCCAAAACAACCACTAGATCGATGTTTGCATGGAAATCACTGGAGGGAATACTCGGAATTTGAGAAATCGTGGTGTTGGAGGCGGTTTCTGCCTCTAAAAAAACCTCGCAACCTAGATTTTTTAGGATATTTGCAAGGTTTAAAAGCATGTGCGCGAAGCCTTCGGCTTGGTATTTGCCTACCAAGGCGATTTTTTTAAAATGCTTTGTTGATTTTGTCTTAAGATTTGACATGTTGTTGATTAAACCATAGCCCTAATAGCCCTACAATTAATAAATAATGGATGAACGTTCAAAAAGCCTCTTAAAAACTCTAATTGAGCACTACATTGCCGACGGACAACCTGTTGGTTCAAGGGCTTTATCAAAGTTTTCCGGACTTGATTTATCAGCTGCGACTATTCGTAACGTTATGGCCGATCTTGAGGATATGGGGTTTGTGGCCAGTCCACACACTTCGGCAGGGCGCATTCCAACCCCTAAAGGTTATCGGCTATTCGTAGATACCATGCTCACCGTGCAGCCGATTGAGGAGGTGGTGGCGCACGAGGCTCAAGATGCTATTCAGGCAGATGCTCCGCAACGTGTTGTCACTGCTGCTGCCCAAGTTTTATCTAATTTATCCAATTTTGCAGGGATTGTTTTAACCCCGAGACGTTCTGAAGTATTTAAGCAAATTGAATTTTTGCGTTTATCAGAAAAGAGAGTTTTACTGATATTGGTTACTCCGGATGGTGACGTGCAAAACAGAATCATTTTGACTGAGCGTGATTACAGCTCCTCTGAGTTGGTGGAGGCAAGTAACTATTTGAATAGTCAATTTGCTGGACTAAGTTTCTATGCCGTTAAAGAACGTTTAATGCAAGAGCTAGAAGGTTTGCGTTCAGGGATTGCCTCGTTGATGGAGGCAGCGTTAAAAGCCAGTTCTGAAAATATGACTGCTGATTCTGGGGTGGTGATTTCTGGTGAAAGACGTTTATTGAATGTCGGGGATTTATCTTCTGATATGCATAAGCTAAAGCAACTCTTTGGAATGTTTGAAGAGAAAACCAGTTTGTTGCAATTATTAGACGTGTCTTCACAGGCAGACGGTGTGCAAGTATTTATTGGTGGTGAGAGTGCGCTGGTTCCAATGGATGATATGGCCGTGATTACAGCTCCATACAGCGTTGATGGTCTAGTGGTGGGGACCTTGGGTGTGATCGGTCCAACTCGTATGGCATATGAGCGCGTCATACCAATTGTTGATATCACGGCTAAACTACTTTCTAGTGCTTTAAGTAGCGGTATTCATAATAAGTGAAGGATTTTTAATGGCTATAGCTCGTCAAGCTTTGCGCACAGCAGTTCTGTTAGTTAACTTGGGAACTCCTGATGCCCCAACAGCTGCAGCAGTAAAACCATACTTAAAGCAATTCTTGTCAGATCCACGGGTTGTCGAAATCCCAAAGGTAATTTGGTGGTGCATTCTTAATTTAATTATTTTGCCGATTCGCTCTGGTGCATCAGCTAAAAAATATGCCAGCATTTGGTTAAATGGACCTGATAGTGGTTCACCTTTATTGGTCTACTCTAAAAAGCAAGCTCAAGCTTTAGAGCAAAAATTCTTGGCTCAAGGCAAAGATGTGCTGGTGGATCTCGCAATGCGCTATGGGAACCCAAGTTTGGAGTCGACACTTAATCGTTTACAAAAAGCTGGGATGGAGAGATTGTTGGTATTACCCTTGTACCCGCAATACTCTGCAACTACTACTGCTTCAACCTTTGATGAAATTTTTAGAATTATTAGCCAATGGCGCAATCAACCAGAGTTGAGATTGGTTAAGCATTATCACGATCATCCTGAGTACATTAATGCGCTCAAAGAACAGGTGGAGTCATATTGGCAAATCAATGGGCGCCCTGATTTTGCAGGTGGTGACAAATTATTATTTTCTTTTCATGGTGTGCCTAAGCGCACTCTCGATAAAGGTGACCCATACCACTGTGAATGTCACAAAACAGGTCGCTTATTGCGTGAGGCATTGGGCTTGAGTCCAGATCAAGCCATGGTGACCTTTCAATCACGTTTTGGTAAAGCAGAATGGCTAAAGCCATACACGGCACCAACAGTTAAATCTCTAGGTGAAAATAAAACAAAGCGCTTAGATATCTTTTGCCCAGGATTTCCTGCTGATTGCTTGGAAACTCTTGAGGAAATCGCAATGGAAGTTCGTGATGACTTTTTGACAGCTGGTGGTGGTGAATATCACTATATTTCTTGTTTAAATACCAGCCCTGCTTGGATATCTGGTTTGGCGGAAATAGCTGCTGATCATCTAGCTGGATGGCCTCAATTGCCTGAGTCGCCAGAAGCATTAGCGTTAAGTATTCAGCGAGCTACGGAATTGGCTGGAAAAAAATAATTCAAACAAGGGCTTGAAACCCCTTGTTTTGTCCTTATATGAGCACTTATTGAACAAATAAGTGACTTATGACCCAAGATAATAATCAAGAAAAAACTCAAGAAATCAATGAGTTAGATAAATCTGTAGAGCAGGCATCCGCAGATCCTGCGCCAGAATCAGCGGCACCACTTACCCCAGAGGAAAAAATTGCTGCTCTAGAGGCTCAAATCCAGGAGCACCAAGACCAGTTTTTGCGTGCCAAGGCAGAAGTTGAAAATGCACGCAGACGTTCAATGGAGGAAGTGGCAAAAGCTCATAAATTTGCGATTGAGGGTTTTGCAGAGAACTTATTACCAGTGTTGGACAGTCTAAATGCTGCTTTGACTGATGGTGGTGCCGACTCGGCCAAAATGAAAGAGGGTATTGAACTAACTCTCAAGCAATTAATTTCTGCTCTTGAAAAAGGGCGCGTGATTGAAATTAATCCGATTGGCGAAAAGTTCGACCCGCATCGTCACCAGGCTATCGCTATGGTTCCCCATGAGCAAGAAGCGAATACCGTGGTGACAGTATTACAAAAAGGTTATTTGATTGCAGATCGCGTTTTGAGGCCTGCATTAGTAACGGTTAGTCAGCCTAAGTAAGTGGGCTTGAAATAACCGAATAAATCCCCAAATTAAAGATATAAACAATTATTAGGAGTTAAGCATGGCAAAGATTATTGGTATTGACTTAGGTACAACAAACTCATGTGTATCCGTTTTAGAGGGTAATACGCCCAAAGTAATTGAGAACGCAGAGGGTGCGCGTACAACCCCATCCATCATCGCTTATATGGAGGATGGTGAAATTTTGGTGGGTGCACCAGCTAAGCGCCAATCAGTTACTAACCCACGTAACACTTTGTACGCTGTAAAGCGTTTGATCGGTCGTAAATTCGAAGAAAAAGAAGTTCAAAAAGATATCGATTTGATGCCTTACACAATTGCAAAAGCCGACAACGGTGATGCATGGGTTGAGGTGCGTGGTAAAAAAATGGCTCCTCCACAAATTTCCGCAGAAGTTCTTCGCAAAATGAAGAAAACTGCTGAAGACTATTTGGGTGAGGAAGTGACAGAGGCGGTTATTACTGTTCCTGCCTACTTCAACGATAGTCAACGTCAAGCAACTAAAGATGCAGGCCGTATTGCTGGTTTGGACGTTAAGCGCATCATCAACGAACCAACTGCCGCTGCTTTGGCGTTTGGTTTGGATAAACAAGAAAAAGGCGATCGCAAGATTGCTGTGTATGACTTGGGTGGTGGTACTTTTGACGTATCAATTATTGAAATTGCTGATGTTGATGGTGAAAAACAATTTGAAGTGTTGTCAACCAATGGTGACACATTCTTAGGTGGTGAAGACTTTGACCAGCGCATCATTGATTACATCATTGATGAGTTCAAAAAAGAGCAAGGTGTTGATCTTTCAAAAGATGTCTTAGCACTACAACGTCTAAAAGAGGCTGCTGAAAAGGCAAAGATTGAGTTGTCATCAAGCCAACAGTCAGATATCAATTTGCCATACATCACAGCTGATGCATCAGGTCCTAAGCACTTGAACATCAAGATGACTCGTGCAAAGTTAGAGTCATTGGTGGATGACTTGATTAGTCGCACAATTGATCCATGCCGCACAGCTATTAAAGATGCTGGCGTGTCTGTTGGTGACATTCATGATGTTATTTTGGTTGGCGGTATGACTCGTATGCCTAAAGTGCAAGAAAAGGTAAAAGAGTTCTTTGGTCAAGAGCCACGTAAAGATGTGAATCCTGACGAAGCGGTGGCTGTTGGTGCGGCTATTCAAGGCGCAGTGTTATCTGGTGATCGTACAGACGTATTGTTGTTAGACGTTACACCTTTGTCATTGGGTATTGAGACATTGGGTGGCGTGATGACGAAGATGATTACTAAGAACACCACTATTCCAACCAAACACGCTCAAGTTTTCTCAACAGCAGAAGATAATCAGCCTGCAGTAACCATTAAGGTTTATCAGGGTGAGCGCGAAATGGCTGCTGCTAATAAGGTGTTGGGTGAGTTTAATTTGGAAGGTATTGCTCCAGCAGCTCGTGGCACACCTCAAATTGAAGTTTCATTTGATATTGATGCGAACGGTATTTTGCACGTAGGTGCAAAAGACAAAGCAACTGGTAAAGAAAACAAAATCACTATTAAAGCTAACTCAGGTTTATCTGAGGAAGAGATTCAGCGCATGGTGAAAGATGCCGAAGTGAATGCTGAGGAAGATCGTAAGTTGCGTGAGTTAGTTGATGCACGTAATACAGCAGAAGCTTTATGCCATTCAACTAAGAAGGCCTTAGAAGAGCACGGCGCCTCTCTAGAAGCTGGTGAAAAAGAAAAAATCGAAGCGGCTATTAAAGATTTAGAAGAAGCCACAAAAGGCACAGATAAAGAAGTAATTGCTGCTAAGACTGAAGGGTTGGGTAAAGTTAGTCAAAAATTAGGCGAAAAAGTTTATGCTGCGATGGCTGAAAAAAATCAAGCAGCACAAGCTGGCGGCGATAATGCTAAGCCTAAAGACGACAATGTCGTTGATGCGGATTTCAAGGAAGTAAACGACAAGAAGTAAGGAATAGTTTTGGCTAACAAGCGCGACTTTTATGACATTCTGGGGGTAGCTCGGAATGCCACTGATGATGAGATTAAAAAATCTTATCGGAAGTTGGCAATGAAATACCACCCAGACCGAAACCCTGATAGCAAAGAGGCTGAAGGTAAATTCAAAGAAGCCAAAGAGGCTTATGAGATGCTATCTGATCCTCAGAAGCGTGCTGCCTATGATCAATATGGTCATGCCGGAGTTGATCCTAATATGGGTGGTTTTGGTGGTGGCGGTCAAGGTTTTGGTGGTTTTTCTGATGCTTTTGGCGACATCTTCGGAGATATTTTCGGTGGTGGTGGCGCTCGCGGTGGCCGTGGTGGTCCACAGGTTTATCGTGGCGCTGATTTGCGTTACAGCATGGAAATCACACTGGAAGAAGCTGCCCACGGTCATG
>JBEEOV010000038.1:0-10407 GCA_041191465.1 Pseudomonadota bacterium | reverse complement strand
TTATGGCTTTATTCGTTTCGGTTCTAGGGTTGATGTGTATTTGCCATTAACTGCTGAGCCAATGGTGAGTGTGGGCGATAAAGTATCTGCCACAAGCACGGTACTAGCCAAATTGCCCGGATTGGACTAAAAAGTAGTCTATGACTACATTTAGACGCAGAAAATTACGCCCTTCAAAGGGCTTGCCTAGCAACGTTACCCCATTACGTCAGGGTGATTGGGCGAGTGCAAATTCTGAGCACCCTACAAGACCGCGTAATCGCGGCATCTATTTATTACCAAATGCTTTCACAACCGCTAATTTATTTTGCGGTTTCTTTGCCGTGGTTCAGGCCATGAACCAACGTTTTGAAATTGCGGCCATCGCCATTTTCTTTGCTTTGGTGATGGATGGCATGGATGGTCGTGTTGCTCGTATGACTAATACCCAAAGCGCCTTCGGTGAGCAATATGACTCATTGACTGATATGGTGTCTTTTGGGGTGGCGCCTGCTTTGATTGCTTATGAGTGGGTTTTAAAAGACTTGGGTAAATGGGGTTGGTTGGCAGCGTTTGCATACTGTGCTGGTGCTGCTTTGCGTTTAGCCCGCTTTAATACCAATATTGGTGTGGTTGATAAAAGATTCTTCCAGGGTTTACCAAGTCCTGCTGCTGCTTCATTAATTGCTGGTTTTGTTTGGTTGGCTGTTGATAATAAATTACCTATTAAGGAATTGGCGTTGCCATGGGTGATGTTTGTTTTAACTATCTATGCCGGCATCACCATGGTCTCGAACGCGATGTTTTACAGTGGTAAAGCCTTGGATGTGCGTTACAGAGCGCCATTTGGCGTGATGATTTTGGTGATCATCGGCTTTATCTTGGTGTCTAGCGACCCTCCAGTGGCGCTATTTGGTTTGTTTGTGGCTTATGCGATATCTGGCTATGTTTTCTGGGTTTGGCAAAAGATTGGCTTGCGCAAGAAAAAAGCTTCGGATATGCTTTCTAACAATTAATTCATTTTTTGTGTATATTGGAGCTTATGAATTACAGCTTGTCACTGCTATTACTACTAGAACTAGGTCAAAACCTGGGGTCGGTGCACGCTTAAACACTTAGAGTAAAAGCAAACAAACACGAACCCCAGTCAAGCTGGGGTTTTTTATTGATATTTTTTGTGAGTTGGAGAGTTGGCGATGACAGATAAATTAATCATTTTTGATACCACGTTAAGAGATGGTGAGCAGTCACCTGGTGCATCGATGACGCGAGATGAGAAAGTTCGCATTGCTCGTCAACTAGAGCGTCTTAGAGTGGATGTGATTGAGGCTGGTTTTGCGGCTAGCTCAGATGGCGACTTTGCTGCAATCTCTGCCATTGCTCAGGTCATTAAAGATTCGACTGTTTGTTCATTGGCGCGTGCTAATGAAAAAGATATTGGTCGTGCTGCTGAAGCTTTGAAGGCTGCTAATTCCAAACGTATTCATACATTTATTGCAACCTCCCCATTACACATGGAGAAAAAGTTGCGCATGACGCCTGACCAAGTATTTGAACAGGCTAAAGCAGCAGTACGCTTTGCGCGCAATCACACTAATGACATTGAGTTTTCGCCAGAGGATGGTTATCGCTCAGAAGTTGATTTCTTGTGCCGTGTACTTGAGGCAGTGATTGCTGAGGGAGCCACTACTATCAACGTTCCTGACACAGTGGGTTATGGCGTGCCAGAGCTTTATGGCAATTTCATCAAAACTTTGCGTGAGCGTATCCCTAACTCAGATAAAGCGGTGTGGTCCGTACATTGCCATAACGACTTAGGTATGGGTGTGGCTAATTCATTGGCAGGCGTAAAAATTGGTGGTGCGCGTCAAATTGAGTGCACGATCAATGGTTTGGGGGAGCGAGCAGGTAATACTTCCTTGGAAGAAGTGGTTATGGCGATTAAAACTCGCAAAGACTACTTTGACTTGACTGTTGGCATTGATACGACTCAAATTGTGCCGGCTTCTAAGATGGTTTCCCAGATTACAGGCTTTGTGGTTCAGCCGAATAAAGCGGTAGTGGGGGCTAATGCTTTTGCCCATGCTTCAGGTATTCACCAAGATGGCGTATTAAAAGCCCGTGATACCTACGAGATCATGCGAGCTGAAGATGTGGGTTGGGCAGCCAACAAGATTGTTTTGGGCAAATTATCAGGTCGCAACGCATTTAAACAGCGCTTGCAAGAATTGGGTATTGAGTTGGATACCGAGGCTGAGTTGAACGAGGCATTTTCAAGATTTAAGGCCTTGGCTGACCAAAAAGCTGAGATTTTTGATGAAGATATCACGGCTATCGTGGGCAATAATGCTGAAGAAGCTAGTGACTACTATCGTTTCATCGCTTTATCTCAAAGGTCTGAGACTGGTGAGCGCCCATTTTCTAAGGTGACATTCAAGTCTGGTGGAGAGGAGTTGGTTTCTGAGGCTGAAGGCAATGGCCCAGTTGATGCAACTCTCAATGCCATTGAATCTAAAGTAAAAAGTGGGGCCGAGCAGCTTTTGTATTCTGTGAACGCCATCACAACTGGCACAGAATCTCAGGGTGAAGTGACGGTGCGCCTTTCAAAAGGTGGCCGGATTGTGAACGGAGTGGGTACAGACCCGGATATTGTGGCGGCGTCTGCAAAAGCTTATTTGGCAGCCTTGAATAAGCTTCATGACCCATCTCAGCACAAATTGAACGCTCAAATGACGGTTTAGGCTATAATCTTGGCTCTTTCTGGGGTAATTCTTGGAAAGAGTCTAGTAATAGACAGAAAAGCAGACTGGAAACAGTTTTTACAATTCGCACGACATATTGGGTAAGAACTTGATTCAAGCTCAAATGTTCGCAAGTATGGAGTATAAAAATGGCTATTCTTACAGCTGATAAAGCCGTTATCGTTAAAGATAACGCACGTGCAGCAAATGACACAGGCAGTCCTGAAGTTCAAGTTGCTTTGTTAACTGCTCGCATCAATGATTTAACACCTCACTTCAAAGCTAACGCTAAAGATCATCACAGCCGTCGTGGTTTGTTGAAGATGGTTAGCCGTCGTCGTCGTTTGCTCGACTATTTGAAGGGTAAAGATTTTGATCGTTATCGCGCTTTGATTGAGAAGCTCGGTCTACGTAAGTAATACCGAAAATGCCTGCCTCAGTAATACTTTGGCAGGCATTATCGTTTAGAGCGGTCGGTGGCTGCTCGTTAGTTAAGGAACCGTGTCATTCCAAGGACAGGTTAAACACTCCCTCCTAGCCTTTCCTTGGAATGGCATCCTTACTCCGCAAAGCCCCCAATGCTCCAGTGCTGCCATAGCGCTGTTATTTCTATGGCAAATGTTGATTGGAGATATACATAAATGACGATGTTTAATAAAGTAGTTAAGAGCTTCCAGTGGGGCTCACACACAGTGCGTATGGAAACAGGCGAGATTGCTCGTCAAGCAGGTGGTGCAGTTTTAGTTGATGTGGATGACACAGTCGTTTTGGCAACAGTGGTTGGCGCAAAGAATGCAAAACCGGGTCAAGACTTCTTCCCTTTAACAGTAGATTATTTAGAGAAGACTTATGCTGCCGGTAAGATTCCTGGTGGTTTCTTCCGTCGTGAAGGTCGTCCATCAGAAGGCGAAACATTGATTTCTCGTTTGATCGATCGTCCTATTCGTCCATTATTCCCAGAAGGTTTTTATAACGAAGTGCAAGTTGTTGTGCACGTTGTATCTATCAACCCAGATGTGCCTGCTGATATCCCAGCTTTGATTGGCGCATCTGCCGCCTTGGCTGTTTCAGGTATTCCATTTAATGGCCCAGTTGGCGCAGCGCGCGTTGGCTACAAAGATGGTCAATACATGTTGAATCCAACACGCACAGAACAAGCTACTAGCGAGCTTGATTTGATTGTTGCTGGTACTCAATCTGCTGTGTTGATGGTTGAATCAGAAGCGCATCAATTGTCTGAAGAAATTATGTTGGGCGCGGTTGTTTACGGCCACGAGCAAATGCAAACAGCGATCAATGCGATCAATGATCTAGTACGCGAAGGTGGTAAGCCTGAGTGGGACTGGGCGCCAGCTCCTAAGAATGAGCCTTTGATTGCTAAGGTATCAGCATTGGCTGAAGCAGGTTTGCGTGAAGCGTATCAGATTCGTCAAAAGCAAGCTCGTTCAACAAAGTTGAAAGAGGTTACTAAAGACGTTTTAGCTAAATTGGCTGAAGAAGGCGAATTTGATGAGGTTGAAGTTGGCAATATCATGTTTGAAATCGAAGCTAAGATCGTTCGTGGTCAAGTTTTGAATGGTGAGCCACGTATTGACGGTCGTGACACACGCACAGTTCGTCCAATCGAGATTCGTACAGGCGTATTGCCACGTACACATGGTTCTGCATTGTTCACACGCGGTGAAACACAAGGTTTGGTAGTTGCCACTTTGGGTACTGCACGCGATGAGCAAATCATTGATGCCTTGGAAGGTGAGCAACGTGATCGTTTCATGTTCCACTACAACATGCCTCCGTTTGCAACTGGCGAAACAGGTCGTGTAGGTAGCCCTAAACGTCGTGAGATTGGTCACGGTCGTTTAGCTAAGCGCGCGTTGATTCCTGTATTGCCATCTCCAGAAGAGTTTGCCTACAGCTTGCGTGTTGTTTCAGAAATCACAGAATCAAACGGTTCATCATCAATGGCCTCTGTATGTGGCGGCTGTTTAGCGATGATGGATGCTGGTGTGCCTGTTAAAGCTCACGTTGCTGGTGTTGCAATGGGCTTGATTTTGGATGGTAATCGTTTCGCAGTGTTAACTGACATCTTGGGTGACGAAGATCACCTAGGCGACATGGACTTTAAAGTGGCTGGTACATCAAATGGTATTACTGCGTTGCAGATGGATATCAAAGTACAAGGTATCACTAAAGAAATCATGCAAGTTGCGTTGGCACAAGCTAAAGAAGGTCGTTTGCATATCTTGAGCAAAATGCAAGAAGCAATGAGTGGTGTTCGTACAGAATTGTCTGCACATGCACCACGCATGGTGACTATCAAGATTCATCCAGACAAGATTCGTGAAGTTATCGGTAAGGGCGGCGCAACGATTCAGGCTCTTACAAAAGAAACTGGCACAAGCATCGATATCACTGATGATGGTGTTGTGACTATTGCTTCAACAAGTGCTGAAGGCATGGAAGAAGCTAAGCGTCGTATCGAAGGCATCACTGCAGAAGCTGAAGTAGGCAAGATCTATGAAGGCCCAGTAGTGAAATTGCTAGAGTTTGGTGCTTTGGTCAACATTCTTCCTGGTAAAGATGGTTTATTGCATATTTCAGAAATCGCTAATGAGCGTGTGAAAGATGTCAAAGACTACCTTCAAGAAGGTCAAGTTGTGCGCGTGAAGTTGTTGGCTGCTGATGAGCGTGGTCGTCTACGTTTGTCATTGAAGGCTGCTTGTGCTGACGAAGGAACAAGTATTGCTCCTTTGAATGGTGCTGCACCTGCGGCTGATGCTGCTCCTGCAGAACAAGCTGAACAACAGCAGCAATAATTAGGCTAAGTAACGGCATGCGTGCTGTTGAAATTAGCCAATATGGTGCCCCTGAAGTTTTGAAGGCGGTGGTAAGGCCTGATTTGGCCTTGCCACAACCTGGCTCTGGTGAGGTTCTTATCAGGGTTCGGGCTGCGGGGGTTAACCGACCTGACGTATTACAACGTCAAGGTTTTTATCCTGTTCCTCCTGGTGGTTCAGATTTGCCGGGTTTAGAGCTAGCAGGAGAAATCATTGGTGGCGATCTTGCCCACCCAGATAATTTTTTTAGTTTAGAAATTGGTAGTCGTGTTTGTGCCTTAGTGGTTGGTGGTGCATATGCGGAATACTGCGTTGCTCCTTTGGCGCAATGTTTACCAGTGCCAAGAGGTTTATCAGATGTTGAGGCAGCTGGTTTGCCAGAAACATTCTTTACTGTGTGGAGCAATGTATTTGATCGTGGTCGTTTGGGTTTAGATGGGCGCGGTAAAGAAACTTTGTTGGTGCATGGTGGTAGTAGTGGTATTGGTGTCACCGCAATTCAGTTGGTCACGGCCATGGGTCATGATGTAATTGTCACAGTGGGCGGTCAAGAAAAAGCTGAAGCTTGTAAACAACTAGGCGCTGTATTGGCGATCAATTACAAGACAGCTGACTTTGTTGAAGAAGTGAAATCTTTCACATCTGGCAAAGGCGTCAATGTCATCCTAGATATGGTGGGTGGCAGTTATGTTGGGCGGGATATTCATTGTTTGGCAGATGATGGCCGAATTGTCATCATTGCCCATCAAGGCGGTAAAATTTCAGAAATAGATGTTGGACATGTTTTACGTCGTCGTTTAACGATTACTGGTTCAACATTAAGAGCAAGATCGGTGGAATTTAAGGGCGCTATTGCTAGGTCTTTGAGAGCTTATGTGTGGCCCTTGATTGAAGCAAAGAAAATTAAGCCAGTCATTCATGAGGTGTTTGAATTAGAAGCGGCTGCTCGTGCCCATGAACTAATGGAATCGAGTCAGCACATTGGCAAGATTGTTTTAACTGTTAATTAAAAGAGATTGCAATGAGACCATTGACCATTATTGGTAATTGGAAAATGAACGGTAGCTTGAGCGCCAATCAGCAATTAATTCAGGCTATGTTGGGCTTGGGTTTGTCTGATGCAGCTGCTAATGCGCGTTTAGCTCTTTGCGTACCTTATCCCTATTTGATTCAAGTTGCAGATTTATTGGCTAATTCTGGAGTTGCCGTAGGTGCTCAGGATGTATCAGATCATCCCAATGGGGCTTACACGGGTGATGTGAGCGCCAATATGTTGCAAGAGTTGGGTTGTCAGTATGTGATTGTGGGTCACTCAGAACGTCGCCAATATCACCATGAGGGTGATGGTTTGGTCGCTAGAAAAGCGAAAGCTGCTTTACAAGCCAATATGACTCCGATTATCTGCGTGGGTGAAACTGAAGAAGAGCATGATGACGGTAAAACATTGGTAGTGGTTAGGCGTCAGTTGCAGGCGGTTTTGGATTTATTGCAAGGGCAGGTAGCTTCTTGCGTTTTAGCTTATGAGCCTGTTTGGGCGATTGGTACAGGCAAAGTGCCTACTCCTGCCCAAGCTCAGGATGTGCATAGAGAGTTGCGTTTGCAATTGGCTAAATTTGATGCTGAAGCAGCGTCAAAAGTAGCAATTTTGTATGGTGGCAGCTTAAAGCCTGATAATGCTAAAGATTTGTTGGCGATGCCAGATATTGATGGTGGTTTAGTTGGTGGTGCATCGTTGAGCGCGGAAGATTTTTTGGCTTTATGCCAAGCAAGTAATTAAATTAGTTTTTGGAGAATCAGATGGAATGGCTTAAAACATTGTTAGTTGTGTTGCAAATTATTGCTGCTATTGGCGTAATTGCTTTGGTATTGGTTCAGCAAGGCAAGGGTGCTGATATGGGCGCTGCCTTTGGTGGCGGCTCATCAGGCGGTTTATTTGGTGCTGCTGGTTCAGCCAACTTCCTTTCACGTCTAACCGCTGGCTTTGCCACAGTGTTTTTTGTGACAACTTTGGCCATTACCTTGATCGGTTCAACAAAATCTCAAAATGCGGGCGTTTTGTCAGGTACTAGCGCCCCAGCTCCAGCAGTAGCGCCTGAAGTTCCGGCAGCTGCCCCAGCTAGCACTGCGCCAGCCGCAGGATCTGGCCAAAGCGTTCCTAAATAATCAGGAAAACCTCAAAAAACCCTAAAAAAGACGCGCCATTAGGCTAAAATCTTAGGGTTTTACCGTAGGCCGTCGTGGTGGAATTGGTAGACACGCTATCTTGAGGGGGTAGTGGCGTAAAGCTGTGCGAGTTCGAGTCTCGCCGACGGCACCAAATGGGGGTCTGTAGCCTGTCAGAAAGCTGCAAGACCAGTTAGAGAAAATTTGAAGTTGTTGTTTAGAGTCACGAATTGGAACGCTCTTGAACTTAGAAAACTATTTCCCCGTTTTGCTATTTATCCTTGTTGGTATTGGCGTAGGCTTGGTTCCTATGACTTTGGGCAAGATTCTTGGCCCTAATAAACCAGATACTGAAAAAATTTCTCCCTATGAGTGCGGTTTTGATGCGTTTGAAGACGCCCGCATGAAATTCGATGTGCGCTATTACCTAGTAGCGATTCTTTTTATTCTTTTTGACTTGGAAACTGCTTTCCTCTTCCCGTGGGGCGTGGCGTTATCTGAGATTGGTTGGGCTGGATACATCTCCATGTTCATTTTCTTGTTGGAATTCGTGATTGGCTTTGCCTACATCTGGAAGAAAGGCGCCCTTAATTGGGAGTAAGGACTGGACATGGCTCTTGAAGGTATCTTAAAAGAAGGTTTTGTAACAACGTCAGCTGATAAGCTGATCAACTGGACTCGCACAGGTTCACTATGGCCAATGACGTTTGGTCTAGCCTGTTGCGCTGTTGAGATGATGCATGCAGGCGCATCACGTTATGACTTGGACCGCTTCGGTGTGGTGTTTAGACCATCACCACGTCAATCAGATTTGATGATTGTTGCAGGCACATTGTGTAACAAAATGGCTCCGGCTTTGCGTAAGGTTTATGACCAAATGCCTGAGCCACGTTGGGTGATTTCAATGGGTTCTTGCGCTAATGGCGGTGGTTACTACCACTATTCATATTCAGTAGTACGTGGTTGTGACCGTATTGTGCCGGTAGATGTTTACGTGCCAGGTTGCCCTCCAACCGCTGAAGCTTTGATGTACGGCATTATTCAATTGCAAGCCAAAATCAAGCGCACCAGCACGATAGCGAGAAAGGCTTGATATGTCAGACATGCTAACTGTGCTTAAAGAGCGTTTAGAAAAAGTTCTTGGTAAGAAAGTATCTCGTTTGCACGAGGCGCTTGGTGAGTTAACTCTAGTGGTGCGCTCAGAAGATTACTTAGATGTAGCAAAAACATTGCGTGATGAGCCATCTTTGGGCTTTGATCAGTTGATTGACTTGTGTGGTGTTGACTACAGTGACTATGACAATGCAACTTGGGAAGGTCCACGTTTTGCAGCAGTCAGCCACTTGTTGTCTGTGAAACATAACTGGCGTTTACGTTTACGCGTATTTGCTCCAGATGATAGTTTCCCGCTAGTGGCTTCAGTGACGCCTATTTGGAGTTCTGCTAATTGGTTTGAGCGCGAAGCGTTTGACTTGTACGGCATCCTATTTGAGGGTCATGACGACTTACGTCGCATCTTGACTGACTACGGTTTCATTGGTCATCCATTCCGTAAAGATTTCCCTGTATCTGGCAACGTTGAAATGCGTTATGACCCAGAACAAAAACGCGTTATTTACCAACCCGTCACGATTGATCCTCGCGAAGTAACTCCAAGAGTGATTCGTGAAGAAAGCTACGGGTCTTAATCATGGCAGACATTAAAAATTACACACTCAACTTTGGTCCGCAACACCCTGCGGCTCACGGTGTTTTACGTTTGGTCTTGGAGTTAGACGGTGAAGTTATTCAGCGCTCTGATCCGCACATTGGTCTGTTGCATCGTGCTACAGAGAAATTAGCTGAGACACGTACATGGGTACAAAACGTTCCATATATGGATCGTTTGGACTATGTATCAATGATGGCTAATGAGCATGCTTATGTGATGGCCATTGAAAAGTTATTGCAAATTGAAGTACCTGAGCGTGCGCAATACATCCGTGTGATGTTTGATGAGATCACTCGTTTATTGAACCACTTGCTATGGATTGGCTGTCACGGTCTAGACGTTGGTGCGATGGCGGTGTTCTTGTACGCTTTCCGTGAGCGCGAAGATCTATTCGATATGTATGAAGCGGTTTCTGGCGCACGTATGCATGCTGCTTACTACCGTCCAGGTGGTGTTTATCGTGATCTACCAGATTCAATGCCACAGTATTTGGCTAACAAGATTCGTGGTGAGAAAGCAGTTAAGAAATTAAACGAAAACCGTCAAGGTTCTTTGTTGGATTTCATTGAAGACTTTACAAACAGATTCCCAGCGTATGTTGATGAGTACGAAACATTGTTGACTGACAACCGTATTTGGAAGCAGCGTTTGGTCGGTATTGGTGTTGTGTCTCCAGAGCGCGCATTGCAAATGGGCTTCACTGGTGCGATGTTACGTGGTTCAGGTATCGAGTGGGACTTGCGTAAGAAGCAGCCATATGAGGTTTATAGCAAGTTAGATTTTGATATTCCTGTTGGTGTGAACGGTGACTCATATGACCGTTACTTGGTGCGTGTAGAAGAAATGCGCCAATCAAACAGAATCATCAAGCAGTGTGTGAACTGGTTGCGTGCCAACCCAGGCCCTGTGATGAGTGATAACCACAAAGTAACAAGTCCTAAACGTGTGGACATGAAGTCCAACATGGAAGAGTTGA
>JBEEOV010000037.1:0-10508 GCA_041191465.1 Pseudomonadota bacterium | reverse complement strand
TTTGTATTTCTTTTATTTCAATGACACATCAAACTTTATTTATTTGCGCCATCTAAGCGTCGCTTATCCGCTTCAGAAATCAAATCAAATACTTTTGTTACTTGCTTAACTCCTGGAACCTCTCTAGCAATGTTCACTGCCACATTAGCCTCAGCCTCAGTAACAATACCCATCAAATAAACTTTGCCAGCTTCAGTAACAACTTTCATTGAATTCGATGGCACATTTTTATCTGCCAAAAAAGCGCCTTTAATTCTTGTTGTTAAATAAGCATCATTCGTGCGCGCACTAAGTCCGCTCAACGGTGCAGCAACTAACTCATTAAAAACATCAGAGACATTTTTCATGGCTTTAACGCTGCTTGCCACTTCTGACTTTAATTGCTCAGTTCTTGTTTCACCTGTTAACAACACTCGACGATTAAAGACACTAACGTTCACATGAACGTTGTCGCCATATTTTTTAATTAAAAAGCTTTCTGCTTCCAATTGAATGCCTCGATCAATCGATTGAGTGCCTGGATTTCTTCTGTCCGCAATAACTAATGCACCCCCTGCCATGCCTCCAGCAACAAGAGGGAAGCAACTAGCCAATGTGGTAACGCTCAAAGATATGGCCATCAACTTCAACATTTGACGCCTTAAATTGTTATTCATCTCTTCCTCTTTTTAATCAAGCATTAAATGATCGATGCCATCACACAAACAATGTAACAAAAGTAAGTGGGTTTCTTGTATGCGAGCAGTTCTATCTGCAGGAACGCATAAGTGAACATCGCCGTCTTTTAAAAGGCGGCCTATTTTTCCACCGTCTTTACCAGTAAATGCAACCACTTTCATACCTTTAGCGTGCGCGCTTTCAATGGCAGCAATAACATTTCCTGAATTTCCCGAAGTAGATATGCCCAACAATACATCGCCAGCCTGACCTAAGGCATTCACCTGTTTACTAAAAATTACATCGTAGCTGTAATCATTACCAATAGCGGTCAATATAGACGAGTCTGTTGTTAATGCAATGGCAGGGAGCTCACGTCTTTCACGCTCAAATCGGCCCACTAGCTCTGCGGCGAAATGCTGGGCATCAGCAGCCGAGCCCCCGTTGCCACAGGCCAAAATTTTCTTGCCTGACATTAATGCTGAATACATCAAATTGATTGCATCAATAATTTTTGAAGGCAACACTTCAGCCGATTTTTGCTTTGTAGCAATGCTATCTTCGAAGTGATTTTGTATGCGTTGCCCTAATTTATTTTTGATATCCATATTCATGCCTAGATTATGCCTCCAAGATGAGGCAGATATGCGATATCTTACGTCAAGATGCCATGAAAATTGCAAGCCTACGACGTTTGATGCATCATCAGTTTACTTAATTACTTTGGCCCAATAAAACGGGTAGCAGAATGGATCTCTTTAAATACGCACAAGGACAAACCTTTCCACCCGGAACCTTATATCTTGTTGCCACCCCGATTGGAAATTTAGCTGACATAACTATTCGCGCTTTACACATTCTTATGCAAGTGGATGGCATCGCTTGCGAAGATAAACGCCATAGCAGCTCCCTGTTAAATGCCTATGGAATTTCTAAGCCTCTGTATGCTGTTCACGAACACAACGAGAAGTCAGCTAGCCAATACATTATTGAAAAACTCGCCCAAGGCGAACGGTGGGCTTACATTTCTGATGCAGGAACTCCTGGAATATCAGATCCTGGCGCAACTCTTTGTAATGAGGTGCGGTTAGCAGGATTCTCAACTGTGCCGTTGCCGGGCTCGAGCGCGGTTGTTACCGCGATATCTGCTGCCGGTGATTTTTTAAACAATAGCCATGGTCAGTTTCAATTTTTGGGATTTTTACCAACCAAAGCGACACAACGTGATGCAATGATTAACCTTGCGATCAACTCTCATGTTGCTAGCTTTTTTTATGAAGCGCCGCACAGAATTGAAGCCACGCTCAAAGCTCTTGCCACTAATGTTGTATCTAATCAGCGAATTTTTGTTGCAAAAGAACTCACAAAAATTTTTGAAGAAATCACCATTTTGCATCCCAACGAAATCAATCAATGGTTAACTGAAGTTAAATCATGGCAGGGCGAATATGTTCTTGGAATTGAAGCGGCGCCCAATAAACCAACTGAATCAACTTTTGATGAAACGACTTTGGCCTGGATTAAAGCTATTGATACAGAAATAGGGCACAAAGATTTATCGGAAATAATTTCTAAAGTAACTGGCATGCCGAAAAAGGATGCCTATAAATATTTGTTGGACTTAAAACAATCATAAAAAAACCCCCGAATTCGGGGGTTTTTATTAATGCAAAAAACTTATTTCTTTTCTTCAGCAGCCTTAGGTAATTCTGGTGCCTTAGGTTCAGCGAATTTGCCACCAGCAGAAGCCGCTAGATAAACAACCGCTCTACCCAACTCATAATCAGAAATATCATCAGGATTTGTGCCTCCTCGAGCTGGCATTGCACCTTTACCCTTAACCAAAGAGCTTAGCAAGCCATCGTAGCCTCGGCCTAAACGAGCAGACCAACCGCCTGCATCACCAAACTTAGGGGCTCCAGCTGCGCCAGAGGCGTGGCATGAGGCACAAGCTTGTTTATAAACTTCTTCGCCAGTTTTAAATACTTTCGGGCCAGATGCATCTTTAAAATCTAATAGAGCAACAGGCTTGATCAATTGATTTGCCGCTTCAGCCGCAGCATCGGGATTAGAACCTGGCTTTTTACCGCTACCAACGTAAACCATTAATAAAGCAATAATGATTAATGGCACGAAAAAGCTCGCAAAAACCATTACAACCAATTGTTTAGGAGATTTAATTAAATTTCCGTGTTCTTCACTCATTTCGGGTTTCCCTTTTTATCTAGCTGGCGACATTATAGCGAGGATAATCATTGTCAGCCTTACAATCTTACATATTGCGACCGTAGTTCAATGGATAGAATTAGAGTTTCCGAAGCTCTCGATACAGGTTCGATTCCTGTCGGTCGCACCATGACCTAGCTCAATAAATACCCATCAAACAAGGCAAACTTGCCTAAAAACCCTTAAAATGGCGCTATCTTGAATTCCGCGCTATAAAAGGTCGCCATGTCATCAAATACAGCTGAATTAAATATTGATCAACCAATACCAGTTGGTCAGCCTATTCCACACAGAAAAGTGATTAGGTCTTGGCTTACGCCGCTAACCGAAAGAGTTGTTCTTAAGGCAATTGCCCTACAGTTGCTCGACACGGTTATTTTGACTGCTGGCATTGTTGGCACGGTTTATTTCGAATCTTTGTTAGTGAAGCTTTTCTTGGCACTATTCTCAGGATTCATGATTGGTCGCATCTTTATTCTTGGCCATGACGCATGCCACCAAAGCTTTACGCCTCATAGGGGCTTAAACAAATTATTAGGCCGCCTAGCATTTTTACCATCCCTTACCCCTTATAGCTTGTGGGAAGTTGGTCACAACGTGGTTCATCATGGCCAAACAAATCTAAAAGGATTCGATTTTGTATGGGCACCGTTGTCACTTGAGGAGTACAACAACCTGACCGATGGTCAAAAAGCCCTCGAGCGTCACTACAGAAGCGGTTGGGGTCCAGCTCTTTATTACTTCCTAGAAATTTGGTGGAAAAAAATGTTTTTCCCAAACAAGAAAAACATGCCTGCATCTCGCCCAGCATTCTTGTGGGATAACGTTTTAGTATCAGTATTTGCAGTTATCTGGAATGCGGCTTTAATTTATGCGGCATTAGCCACCGATCAATCTGTTTTACTCACCATCGTGATGGGATTTGTCATTCCTTTCATTTTTTGGAATGCCATGATTGGTTTTGTTGTGTATGTACACCACACTCATCCTAGCGTTTCTTGGTATTCAGATAAGTCTGAGTGGTTACGTGCTCAGCCATTTGTATCAACAACGGTGCATTTAGTTTTTCCATTCAAGTGGGGCGCATGGATGCACCACATCATGGAACATACTGCTCATCACGTTGATATGAGTGTGCCGCTTTATCAATTGAAGCAAGCCCAGGCAAAGCTAGAAACCATGTTGCCTGGCAGGATTATTGTGCAAAAGTTCTCTTGGGCTTGGTACTTTGAAACAGCTAAGCTTTGTAAGCTTTACGATACAGAAAACAAGTGCTGGCTTGATTTTGAAGGCAATAAAACAGCAGATTCAATAAAAGTAGTTTTAAGTTAAATAGAGACAAAAAGGCGCCCGAAAGGGCGTTTTTCAAAAAGCCGTTAAAATAGACGGCTAATACTAAAAGAGAAGTTCATATGTCTACGCCACCAACCACCTTGGAAAGCAATACAAGAGTCATGAAATTTTGCTCTTCTTGCAGCAGAGAAAAACCCCTTGAAGGTGGTACGTGGATACCTACAAGCAATCGTAAGCAACGCTGGATTTGCGCTAGCTGCTTGTACAACAGAACACATCGTACAGGCTCTGCTAAAGCTTAATACGCGCCATCCCCAACGTAAGGGTTGTTCTTTCTTTCATCGCCAAAAGTGGACATTGGTCCATGCCCAGGGACAAAGGCTACATCATCACCCAACGGGAACAATTTCGTTCTAATTGCGCCCACTAAATCTGCATGGTTCCCGCGTGGAAAGTCTGTGCGCCCAATTGAACCAGCAAACAATACATCTCCAACAATCGCCAAATGATCGTTTGGGCTATAAAAAACCACATGCCCTGGGGTGTGCCCCGGACAATGTTTAACTGTTAGCGAAACATTACCCAGAGTCACAACATCTTCATCATCCAACCATTTATTTGGCGTAAAGGCATCAGCCTTAGGAAATCCGAAGCGCTGACTTTGAAGTGGCAGTTGATCTAACCAAAATGCCTCATCTTTGTGAGGCCCCTCGATTTCTATATTTAATTGCTGAGCCAAAGCAACCGCGCCAGCACAATGATCAATATGACCATGCGTTAATAAAATTTTTTCTGGGGTCGCGCCTGACTTGTTTAATGCATCCAATATTTTCGGAATGTCGCCACCGGGGTCAACAATCGCGGCACGATTGGTTTCTTCGCAAATCAAGATTGAGCAGTTTTGCTCAAAGGGTGTCACCGGAACTATGAGTACTTTTAAAGTCATAGTTCCGATTATCCAAATAAATTAAAAAATTACCAGTTAGATTCGCGATCAGGTGTAGCTGTAATTCTATGAATCGCTAAGTCAGCACCATCAAACTCTTCTTCCTGACTCAGACGTAAACCTAGGACGGTCTTAAGCACTCCATAAACCACTAAGCCCGCTACTGCAGCAAAAGCTACCCCAGTAAGGGTTCCGATCATTTGCGCTGAGAAGCTAACTCCTCCCAAACCACCCAATTCTTTTTGTCCAAATATACCTGCAGCTATACCGCCTAAGGCGCCACATAGACCATGCAATGGCCAAACGCCTAGTACATCGTCAATCTTCCAACGGTTTTGCACTAGAGTAAACATCACAACAAACAAACCGCCTGCTGCACCGCCAACAATCAATGCGCCCATAGGATGCATCAAATCTGAACCAGCACAAACTGCTACCAAGCCTGCCAAAGGTCCGTTATAGCTAAATCCGGGGTCATTTTTACCCAGCAGCCACGCAACCAAGGTTCCACCAACCATGGCCATCAATGAGTTCATTGCTACTAAGCCACTAAGCTTATCAACCGTTTGTGCGCTCATGACATTAAAGCCAAACCAACCTACCGCCAACACCCAGGCGCCAAGAGCTAAAAACGGAATATTTGATGGTGGGTGCGCTGAAATTCGACCATCTTTTGTATAGCGGCCATGACGTGCGCCCAACAAAATCACTGCTGGCAAAGCAATCCAACCGCCCACAGCATGAACCACAACAGATCCAGCAAAGTCATGGAACTCTTCACCTGTTAATGCCTTAATCCAAGCCTGATAACCAAATTGTTGATTCCAAACCATGCCCTCAAAGATTGGGTATACAAAACCTACCAAAATAAATGTGGCAATTAATTGTGGATTGAATTTTGCTCGCTCAGCTATACCGCCCGAAATAATGGCTGGGATTGCTGCAGCAAAGGTTAGCAAAAAGAAAAATTTAACTAATTCAAAACCATTTTTCTGCGCCAAGACCTCAGCGCTTGCAAAGAAATTAACGCCGTAGGCAATGCTGTAGCCAATAAAAAAATATGCAATCGTAGACACAGCAAAATCGATCAAAATTTTTACCAACGCATTTACTTGGTTTTTTTTACGAACTGTTCCAAGTTCTAAAAATGCAAACCCAGCGTGCATAGCAAGCACCATAATGGCGCCAGTCATAATAAAAAGGGCGTCTACACCAGTTTTAAAATTTTCCATAAAGCTTCTCCATGTAAGGCTTTAACAAACGTATGGATTATGAATTGCTCAAGTTCATCAATTTGGGACTTTTTGCACCAATAATGTGCAAAAAAGGATTTTTGGAGGATAGCTAGACCTTAGGTACAATATTGCATCGATGGGAGAGTTTGGTTTACCCAACGCCGAAGGCGCAATGCCCATGAACGCTCAGGCAAATGGACCGTCGATATTTACACTCTGGAGAGCGGCATTTAGTTGCCCACCGAAGGGGCTAAAGGTACACAAAAAGGTTTGCGTACCTCAATCTCTCAGGTAACAGGACAGGGGGGCATCAATTCCTTTAAGGAGTTTGGATGTCGGCTGTCCCTACAAATCTAAAACGCACAATTCTTTTTGAAACACACAAAAAAGCGGGCGCCAAGCTTGTTGACTTTGGTGGCTGGGAAATGCCAGTTAACTATGGTTCGCAAATCGAAGAGCATCTTGCAACACGTACAAATTGTGGCATTTTTGACGTATCGCATATGGCTGCGGTAGATGTCATTGGCAAAGACGCCAAAGCTTTCTTGGAAAAAGTAGTAGCAAACAATGTCAACAAACTAAAAAATAATGGCCAAGCCTTATATGGCTGCTTATTAAATGAACAAGCCGGCGTTATTGATGACCTGATTGTCTATCGCTTAGACCCAAATTACAGAATAGTCATTAACGCTGCTACCGCTCATACAGATCTTGAGTGGTTAACAAAACAAGCGAGCGCCTTTAATGACATCACATTGATTCCTCGCAGAGCTGATTTAAAGAATAGTCAAAATGCTCAAGGCATGATTGCGGTACAAGGACCGAATGCACTGTCTTTAATTAAACAAGCTATTCCTGAACTAGCCAATGCCGCTAACGACTTAAAAGTTTTTCATGCTGCCTGCGTCAAGACTTCACTAGGCGAAATAATGATTGCTAGAACGGGTTACACCGGTGAAGACGGCGCAGAGTTATTAATACCTCTTGAAAACACTGCTACAGCATGGGATTTGCTGGTCAATGCTGGCGCACAACCTGCTGGCTTAGGAGCCAGAGATACATTAAGGTTAGAGGCTGGAATGAATTTATATGGTCAAGATATGAATGATCAAACAAGCCCATTAGATGTTGGCCTATCTTGGACAATTGATAGATCCACAGAAAGAGACTTCATCGGCAGAGCAGCGCTTGAAAAAACTCCTCAGCAGTTTGTGTTTATGGGGTTAATTCTGCAAGACAAAGGAGTGTTGCGAGCCCATCAAATTGTTAAATCAACCAAAGGGCAGGGTGAAGTCACTAGTGGCACATTTAGCCCGTCCCTACAAAAATCTATTGCTTTAGCAAAGTTGCCAATTAATAGCGAAGTTGGCGATGTTGTCCAAGTGGTCATTCGAGACAAAGAACTTAACGCTATTGTTGTAAAAGCCCCTTTCGTACGCCATGGCAAAGCCTTGGTTTAATTTTTGGAGAAACCTATGAATATCCCTCAAAACCTACATTACACAGAATCACATGAATGGGTTCGCAAAGAAGCCGATGGCACCATCACAGTTGGCATCACAGATCATGCTCAAGAAGCTTTGGGCGACATTGTTTTCTTGGAACTTCCAGAAGTAGGCAAAACTTTTAATGCTGGCGACGCTTGTGCAGTTGTTGAATCTGTAAAAGCTGCTAGTGATATTTATGCGCCTGTTGCAGGAGAAGTTATTGCCACCAATGAAGCTGCGACTGCAACTCCAGAAGCTGTTAACTCTGACGCATACGATGCTTGGTTGTTCAAAATCAAACCTGCTGACATTAGCAAAGTTGATGCTTTGCTAACTGCAGAAGCTTATGGCAAAAATATTGGTGCGTAAATAATGAAAAGCTCCTTGACCACTCTAGAAAACCACGATGCTTTTTTAGGGCGCCACATCGGCCCTTCATCAAATGATGAAGCATCAATGTTGAAATTTTTGGGATTTAATCAACGTGAAGATTTAATTAACTCTGTTATTCCCAATAAAATTCGTAGCAAAGATAAGCTACCACTTGGCGACTATTCTGACGCCAAAAGCGAAACTGAAGCCCTAGAGTTATTGGCAAGCATTGCCAATCAAAATAAAGTTTTTAAATCTTTTATTGGTCAGGGTTACTACAACAACATTACTCCGGGCGTGATTCAAAGAAACATTCTTGAAAATCCAGCCTGGTACACCGCATACACACCATATCAACCTGAAATTTCTCAGGGGCGTCTAGAGGCTATTGTTAACTTTCAACAAATGTTGATTGATTTAACGGGCATGGATATTGCCAATGCCTCAATGTTAGATGAAGGTACAGCGGCAGCTGAAGCAATGACTTTGGCATTAAGAACTTGCAAATCAAAATCAACGACATTCTTTGTTGCTAATGATGTACTCCCGCAAACTCTTGCGGTCATCAAAACACGTGCAAAGCCATTAAACATCAACATAGAAGTTGGCGGTCTTCATGACGCCCTAAGAACTGATGCTTTCGCAGTTCTTCTTCAGTATCCAGGTGTAAATGGTTCTATTGAAGGTAAAGAAAAGTATTCAGAAATCGCCGAAGCCATTCATTCGAAGGGTGGTTTATTAATTGCGGCAGCTGACTTATTAGCACTAACGCTTTTAACCCCACCAGGTGAGTGGGGAGCAGACGTTGCAATTGGTAGTGCGCAACGCTTTGGCGTGCCATTAGGTTTTGGTGGGCCATCTGCTGGATATTTAGCAACAAAGGATGCGCTTAAAAGAAGCATGCCTGGCCGTTTGGTTGGCGTAACTGTTGATGCACAAGGTCAACCAGCCTATCGTCTAGCTCTTCAAACCAGAGAGCAACACATCCGTCGCGAAAAAGCCACGTCAAATATTTGTACAGCTCAAGTATTACTTGCCGTGATGGCAAGTATGTATGCCGTTTATCACGGCCCCATTGGTTTAAAAAAGATTGCGCTTAAAGTCCATCGTCAAACAAGCATTATTGCTCTAGCCCTTAAAAATCTTGGCTTTGAAGTTGTTAATCAACACTGGTTTGATACGCTCACAGTTAAAACCAATGATGCTGCAAAAATTCATCGTGCAGCACAGGCTCTAGAGTGCAATTTAAGATTCATCGATGATCAACATGTTGGCATTTCTGTTGATGAAACTACTGGTCGCAACGAACTTAATTTATTGTGGAATATTTTTGGCGGCCAGGGCGCATTAGACATTGATGCCCTTGATGCAACTGTTACAAATGCAGTTCCAAACTCATTAATTAGAACTAGCGAATATTTAACTCACCCAACATTTAATCGTTATCACTCAGAACACGAGATGCTTCGCTATCTTCGCAGCCTGGCAGATAAAGATTTAGCTCTAGACAGAACAATGATTCCACTAGGCTCTTGCACTATGAAGCTAAATGCTACGAGTGAAATGATGCCTGTGACATGGCCTAGCTTTTCTCAAATACATCCTTTAGCGCCAGAGTCTCAGTGGGCCGGTTACGCGAAGCTAATTGAAGATACTGAGCGCATGATGTGTGCCGCCACTGGTTACGATGCGGTTTCATTGCAACCAAATGCAGGATCTCAAGGTGAGTATGCGGGCTTATTAGTCATACACGCTTATCATGAGTCTCGTGGGGAAGGTCATAGAAATATTTGCCTCATACCATCGTCAGCTCATGGAACAAATCCAGCATCTGCACAAATGGCAGGCATGCAAGTTGTGGTTGTTAACTGTGACGCTAATGGTAACGTTGACTTAGTTGACCTAAAAGCTAAAGCAGAACAACATTCCAATAACTTAGCAGCAATCATGATTACCTACCCAAGTACACATGGTGTATTTGAAGAGGGTGTTCAAGAGTTGTGCGACATTATTCACCATCATGGCGGTCAAGTTTATATTGATGGTGCGAATATGAATGCTCTTGTTGGCACTGCAGCCCCAGGTCATTTTGGTGGTGATGTTAGCCACCTAAATTTACATAAAACATTTTGTATTCCACACGGTGGTGGCGGACCAGGCGTGGGCCCAGTGGCTGTTCGCTCTCATTTGGCGAAATTTTTACCTTGCTCATTTACAGCAGGTACAGCTTCAAAATGGAATGATTTAGATTGGATGCGTATTAGTGCTGCGCCATTTGGTTCAGCCTCTATT
>JBEEOV010000036.1:0-10952 GCA_041191465.1 Pseudomonadota bacterium | reverse complement strand
AATGATTGGCTTGTCTGCTGGAGAGGCGGAGAACCCAACTAAAACTATTCCAATGGCGATTGACTCATTGGCGTGGCGTATTTTGATTTTCTACGTCGGTGCATTATTTGTGATCATGGCCATCTTCCCGTGGCATCAAGTTGGTCAACAAGGTAGTCCTTTTGTCGCGATGTTTGAGAGCATGGGCTTGCGTGAGGCAGCTGGTGTGATTAATTTTGTGGTGATCACTGCAGCCTTGTCATCTTGCAACGCTGGTTTGTTTAGTGGTGGACGTTTGTTGTTAGGCCTATCAAAAGTAGGTAATGCTCCAAAAATATTTTCTGAGCTATCCACTGCTGGTGTACCTGCTAAAGCCATTGTGATGACTGCCTTATTACCTACTTTGGGTGTGGCATTGAACTACTTTGTTCCAGAGAAGGCTTTTCAGTGGATTACAGCCGCTGTGACCTTGATTGGTCTATTGGTGTGGATTGCTATTTTGTACACGCAAATCCGATTTAGAAAATCTTTATCAAAAGAAGAGGCGGGGGCTTTGCCATACAGAGCCATCTTGTGGCCATACGGTTCTTGGTTCGCGATTTTCTTTGTGGTGTTCGTCATTGGTTTGATGGCGTATTCAGAGATGACGCGCATGGCTTTCTATGTCGGGCCGCCAATTTTGCTCGGTTTAACAGTTTTGTATTTTGTTTTTGGTTTACATAAAAAAGAGAGGAGAACGTCATGATTGTAGGTGTACCTAAAGAAGTTAAAAATCACGAATACCGTGTTGGTCTAACACCAGATTTGGTGAGTGAGTTAAAGCGTTGGGGTCACGAAGTCCTGGTTGAGAAAAAAGCTGGTGAGGCGATTGGTTTTATGGATGAGCATTATGTGATGGCTGGTGCATCTATGGTTGATTGTCCTAAAGATGTTTTTGCTCAGTCAGACATGGTGATTAAAGTTAAAGAGCCTCAGCCAGAGGAGTGCATGATGTTGCGCTCCGGCCAAACTTTATTTACCTACTTGCATTTGGCGCCTGATCTTAATCAGACTCAAGCGTTGATTCAGTCTAATGCCATTTGTATTGCCTATGAGACTGTTACCAGTGCAAACGGGAGATTGCCTCTGTTGGCTCCCATGAGTGAGGTGGCTGGCAGAATGTCTGTTCAAGCTGCTGCACATCATTTAGAAAAGTCGAATGGTGGACGAGCGTTGTTGTTGGCCGGTGTGCCTGGTGTATCCGCTGCCAACGTTGTGATTTTGGGTGCAGGAGTGGTAGGTGGTTCGGCTTTACAAATGGCAGTGGGCTTAGGTTCTCATGTCACCATTTTGGATAAAAATATTGACCGCTTAAGAGATTTAGATGCCATTTATGGCAACAGAATCAATACTCTGTATTCAAGTACTGCGAACATTGAACGTTCAGTGCTTGCCGCCGATGTGGTAATTGGTAGCGTCTTGGTGCCTGGTGGGGCAGCTCCTAAATTGGTCACTAGAAAGATGGTGTCAGACATGAAGCCTGGTTCTGTCATCGTAGACGTCGCAATTGACCAAGGAGGTTGTTTTGAGACATCACATCCAACCACTCATCAAGAGCCCACTTATCAGATTGATGATGTGATTCACTATTGCGTAGCTAACATGCCAGGTGCTGTGGCCAGAACATCAACCATGGCTTTAACGAATGCTACAGCACCATTTATTTTGGAGTTGGCCAATCGAGGTGTTCATCAAGCATTGAAGGGTAACCACCATTTATTAAATGGTTTGAATGTATATCAAGGTAATGTTACTTGTGAAGCTGTTGCAAGAGCGCATGGGTTGGATTACGTAGCGCCTGCTGCAATTTTGCATTAATCAAAAGAAATACAAGCAACTCAACAAAAAGCCTCATATCTACATATGAGGCTTTTTTTATTTGATTAGTTAATCAACCAGAGATTAACTAAAAACTAAGCTTGATGGTATTTCTGTATCAAATCCACTTCGTTTTTTGAACCCAAAACAACAGAAACGCGCTGATGTAGTTTTTCTGCTGGCAACGTCATGATGCGCTCTTTGCCATTCACAGATGCTCCACCTGCTTGTTCAATCAAAAAGCTCATTGGGTTGGCTTCGTACATCAGACGTAGCTTGCCTGGTTTGCTTGGGTCACGTTTATCCCATGGGTACATGAATACGCCACCACGGCACAAAATGCGATGTACATCAGCCACCATCGAGGCAATCCAACGCATATTGAAATCTTTTTTGCGTGCACCTTCAACGCCAGCTAGGCACTCATCTACATAACGCTTCACTGGTTGATCCCAGTGACGCATGTTGGACATATTGATGGCGAATTCTTTGGTATCTGGAGATATTTGAATATTCTCTTTAATCAATAGGAACTCATTAGTCTCGTGATCCAAGGTGAACATGTGCACGCCTTGACCAGTGGTGTAGACCAAAGTTGTTTGTGGGCCATACACCACATAACCAGAAGCCACTTGATCAACACCAGCTTGCAAGAAATCTTTCTCAGTTAGATCGCCTGAGGTTTTTTTCTTCAAAATGGAGAAAATCGTGCCAATGGATACGTTCACATCAATATTGGATGAGCCATCGAGTGGATCAAATAGTAATAAGAAGCTACCACTCTTATTGGCAGGGAAAATCGTTTCCATTTCTTCCGAAGCCATGCCCGCTAACGTGGCATCTTTACCGCAAGCTTCGAGCAGAATATCGTTTGAGATGATGTCTAACTTTTGTTGAGTTTCGCCTTGAACGTTGCCGCTGCCAGCTGAGCCAATGATTCCAGCAAGCGCACCTTGCTCTACCTGTTTGGCAATCAATTTACAGGCATTAGCCACTGAAACTAATAAAGATGCTGGAATGTTGGCATCTTTGCTGCCTAGTGTGGTGATGTGTTGTGTAAAGGTGGTGCCTTGCGACATATGTTTCTTTCTAATCAACTATTAAGTGCTTTTTGGATCACTTCAGCAACATCTGAAGATAAATTTGTTTGCTTAGATATGAATTCTAGTGCTGATTTCATATGAACTTGGTAATTTGGTGCAAATTGTTTCCAGCGATCTAAGGCTCTAGCTAGTCTGGCTGCTACTTGAGGATTGATATGGTTTAGTTCAATCACATGATCAGCCCAGAACTGATAAGTTGTTGCTGAAGGTTGATGAAATGCTCCAGGATTGTTCATGCAGAAGGCGTGAATCAAGCTGCGTGCCCGGTTTGGATTTTTAATATTAAAGTCAGGATGTTTTCTGAGTGATAAAACATTCGTTAAAACACTGCCCGTGTCCTGAAGGTCAATTTGACGAGTGGCTTGTAAGGCAAACCATTTATCGATCACTAAAGCATCTGATTTAAACCTCTCATGGAAATTGCTCAAGCTGGCTTGTGCATGACTTAATGAGAAATTGACTAAAACTGCTAGAGCGCCATATTGATCAGTCATATTGTTGGCTGATTGGTATTGCGCACTGGCTAGGTCATCAACCTTTGCATAGCCGCTGTCTGCCAACATATGTAAAGCCAAGTTTTTGAGTGATCGCTTACCGGCACTTCTGGCATCCGGTTTGTAAGAGCCAGGAGTTTGGTGCTCCTGATAAGCCCATAACCAATCATCCTGTAAAGCCGTCGCTAACTGTTGACGCACTTGACGGCGCGCTAAATGAATCGCTTGCGGATCAATCACGCTTACTTGTTCATATAAATAGCTCTCAGCCGGTAAGGTAAATAATAGGTCTTTAAATGCTGGATCTAAATCAGGACTGCGCAAAATGTCTTTAAGTGCAGTGACTAGTTCAGTATCAAGTGCTTTGCCATTCAGGATGCTTCTCATGAAAAGCTTCTGTGCAGCTTCCCATCGATTGAAGGCATCGTCGTCTTCTTTCAGCAGAGTGAGTAATTCGGATTCTGGTTGCTCGAAATCTACAACGATTGGTGCTGAAAAGTTTCTATTAATCGATAACACAGGCTTCTTCGAAAGGCCTGTCACTGTAATAGTTTGTGATGGTTCTGTTAGTTCAAATAATTGTTCTGGACCAGTGCCATCGCCAATTAAGCGGTAGAGCAATGGAATATGGAAAGGTTCTTTTTTGTCTTGACCAGGTGTTGCTGGGCAAGACTGAGTGAGCGTCACTTGATAATTGCCAGCCACAAAAGATTCTTCTACTTTCACGCGTGGAGTGCCAGCTTGACTGTACCAGCGCTTAAATTGAGTGAGATCCTTTTGGTTAGCATCAGCCATCGCTGCGACAAAGTCATCGCATGTCACTGCTTGCCCATCATGGCGTTTGAAATAAAGATCCATGCCTTTACGGAAGCCCTCGCGACCCAATAGAGTTTGTTGCATGCGAACAACTTCAGAACCTTTTTCATAAACAGTGACGGTGTAGAAGTTGTTAATCTCTTGATAACTATCTGGGCGAATAGGATGAGCCATAGGACCGGCATCTTCTGGAAACTGTACTTGGCGTAACAGACGAACATCTTCAATGCGTTTCACAGCTCGACCGGATTCGCTACCCATTTGATCGGCTGAAAACTCTTGGTCTCTAAAAACGGTTAAACCTTCTTTGAGAGATAGTTGGAACCAATCTCTGCATGTCACGCGATTGCCAGTCCAGTTATGGAAATACTCATGAGCCACAACGCTCTCTATGTTGCCATAGTCCACATCACTGGCTGTTTCTGGATTAGCTAAAACAAATTTTGTATTAAAAATGTTTAAACCTTTGTTTTCCATGGCGCCCATGTTGAAGTCTCCGACCGCAACAATCATGAAGCGATCGAGATCAAGCTCTAGCCCAAACCTCTCTTCATCCCATTTGATGGAGGCAATTAGTGAGTCCATCGCATGTTCTGTTTTATCTAGGTCTTTTGATTCAACCCATACTTGTAAGAGTTTTTCTTTGCCTGATTGACTCTTGATAGTTCGTTGAATGGCTTGTAGTTTGCCAGCGACTAGTGCAAACAAATAAGATGGTTTCGGAAATGGATCTTGCCAAACAGCGCTATGCCAGCCATTACCCAACTCTTCTTGTTTGATGAGGTTGCCGTTTGATAGCAGTACCGGAAAATCATTCTTCAGAGCGCGTAGTGTGACTTGGTAAGTAGCCATCACATCTGGGCGGTCTAAAAAGTAAGTGATCTTGCGAAATCCTTCCGCTTCACATTGTGTAAAAAAGTTGCCATTGGAGACATAGAGTCCCATCAGCGAGGTATTTTTGTCAGGTGCATTGGCGCTGGTGATGCTCAGTTCAAAGCTGTCTGGCAAGTTATGTAGTGTCAAGCTGTGGGGCGTTAATTCGTACTCACGAATAATCTCACCATTAACTCGCACACTCACTAGTTCTTGTTCTTCGCCATGTAGCACCAATGATTGGTTTTGGCTGCCAGCGCTTCTTTCCATGATCATGCGATTGACCACAATGGTTCTGGCAGGGATGAGTGCAATATCTAAGTCAACAGATTTG
The DNA here is from genome assembly GCA_041191465.1 of Pseudomonadota bacterium. Lineage (GTDB taxonomy): Bacteria > Pseudomonadota > Gammaproteobacteria > Burkholderiales > Burkholderiaceae > Polynucleobacter. The sequence continues at coordinate 5,496 of JBEEOV010000036.1, read as the reverse complement.
ATTGTGAAAGCAGGCTCTTTGTAATCACTTCTTAAAAAGGTGATGGGTGTTTCTGTTCTTGCCATGAGTTGTCTCTCTAACTATTTAATTGTTGTGGTGTTGCATCAGATTAATACTGAACCAATAAAGTGCCCACACCAATTGCTATAAAAATAATTGCAGCAATGCTGTGAACCCATTTAATTGGTAGGGCTCTGGTGAATTTCTTGCCCAACCAAACAGCGGGAGCATTTGCAAGCATCATGCCTACTGTTGTGCCTGTTACCACCGCTAGTAAGTCATCATAGCGAGCTCCTAAAGCCACAGTAGCAACTTGGGTTTTGTCACCCATTTCCGCCATAAAAAATAATGACGTGGTGATTGTGAAAATTTTCCAACTGCTATGTGTGCTGGGAGTGTTTTCATCACCGTCTAACTTGTCTGGGATGAGTAGCCATAATCCCAAGCCTATAAATCCAGCTCCTAGAATCCAGCGCATGACGTCTGGGCTTAACCATGAAGAAATAGCGCTACCTAGAAAGGCAGCTAGGGCGTGATTCAAGATGGTGGCAATAAAAATGCCCCCAATAATGGCCCAGTGATGATCTTTGTACCTTGCAGAGAGCATTAAGGATAAAAGTTGGGTTTTATCCCCAATTTCAGCCAAAGCAACAATGCTAGTGGCCAACAAGAAATAATTAAAATCCATTTAAAAACAATAGGTTATGGAATTAAATCCATTTTAGTTAAAAGCTATCATAAAAATTAATAAATACAATTTAACTATCGATCTGTTTTAGACATAAACTACGCCTGTCTAGTTTGATAGCTATAGACACTTAATTTTTACAACGTACATAGCTATCGTAACCGACTTATAAGTTCAATCTATCGATAGGAGTGAAATATGCCAACATTAAAAGGTAGTAAAACTGAACAAAGCTTGAAAGACGCATTTGCTGGTGAGTCTCAAGCTAACCGTCGCTATTTGTATTTCGCGAACATGTGTGACATCGCTGGTGAGAATGATGTTGCAGCTTTGTTCCGTTCTACAGCGGAAGGCGAAACAGGCCATGCTCATGGTCACATGGAGTTCTTGATTGAAGGTGGCGCAGGTGAGCCTGGTACAGGTATGCCTGGTCGTACGCCAAAAGAGGCTCTAGAGGCAGCTATTCACGGTGAAACACACGAGTACACAGATATGTATCCTGGCATGGCCAAGATCGCTCGTGATGAAGGTTTCGACGAAATCGCTGACTGGTTCGAGACTTTGGCAAAAGCAGAGCGTTCACACGCTAATCGCTACCAAAAAGCTCTTGAGGCACTAGGTGCTTAATTAAGGCTTTTTAAGGAGCTCTGAGGTCTGACCTCGGAGCTCTCATAAAGAGTCTTATTAATAGAAGATTTCCCAAACAACAACTACAAGAGGAACGAGATCATGAGTCAACGTGAAGGTAACTTAGAAGCTCCAACCAGACATGCATTGGATTGGAAGAATCCTGATTTCTACAATCAAGATTCTCTCAATGCAGAAATGGAACGCGTTTTTGATATTTGCCATGGCTGCCGCCGTTGTGTGAGTCTTTGTGGTTCATTTCCAACGCTATTTGATTTAGTGGATGCCACCGAAGATGGTGAAGTTCATGGTGTTGATAAGAAGGATTACGACAAGGTTGTTGATCAGTGCTACTTGTGTGATCTTTGTTACATGACCAAGTGCCCATACACACCTCCGCATGTATGGAATTTAGATTTCCCGCATTTGATGTTGCGTGCTAAAGCGATCAAGCATAAGAACGGTGAAACAAGCTTTAGAGATAACGTTTTATCTTCAACAGATAAATTGGGTAGTTTTGCTGGTATTCCAATCGTTACGCAAACCGTGAATGCTGTGAACAGCACTAAAGTGATGCGTAACGTGATGGAAGCAACTTTGGGCGTTGATAAAAATGCTTGGATTCCTAGCTATGCCCCGCAAACATTCAAGCAAGTGGCAAAAGAGTCTGCCGCTTGGCCGGTGAAAGATGGTGAAAAAACACCTGGTAAGGTCGCGGTGTACTCAACATGCTTTATTAACTACAACGAGCCAGGTATTGGTCAAGATTTATTAAAACTATTGGCTCACAACGAGATCCCATACAAGTTGGTGGAGAAGGAAGCTTGTTGTGGCATGCCTAAGTTGGAATTGGGTGACCTTGAGTCTGTAGCTAAGAATAAAGATATCAATATTCCACAATTGGTGAAGTTGGCCAGAGAAGGTTATGCCATCGTGACACCAATTCCATCTTGCACTTTGATGTTCAAACAAGAATTGCCATTGATGTTCCCTCATGAAGAGGATGTGCAATTGGTGAAAGATGCTATGTGGGATCCATTTGAGTACTTTATTGCACGCAATAAAGATGGTTTGCTAAAAACTGACTTCAAGGTTGAGTTGGGTAAAGTTAGTTACCACGTGCCATGCCACTTGCGTGTGCAAAACGTAGGTAAGAAAACTGCAGAAACACTTCAGATGATTCCTGGTACTGAGGTTAATGTCGTAGAGCGCTGCTCAGGACATGCTGGTACTTGGGGTGTTAAGAAAGAGTTTCATAAGACCGCGATGAAGATTGGTAAGCCAGTCTTTAAAAACATGGCAAGCACAGAACCAGACTTTATTAGTTCTGACTGCCAGTTGGCGGGGCACCATATTGAGCAAGGTATTGAAGAAAACGGCATGAAGAAGTCACAAATGGCTCATCCGATTTCTCTTTTGGCTAAGGCCTATGGCCTTTAATCAACATTATTAGGAGTGGGTAGATGGAGACAACAATGGGAAAAATTAAGCGCGAAGAACTCTTAACATTAGAAGCCTATTACAAAGCGCGCCCAGAGATGCGTCAGCAAGCAATTGCGGAACGCAAAAAGAGAACAGTCATGTTGGGGGAGCATCTCAACATGATTTTCGAAAATAAATTCTTGATGCAGTATCAAATACAAGAAATGTTACGTGTTGAAAAAATCTTTGAAGATGAAGGTATTCAAGATGAAATGGATACCTACAATGCTCTAGTGCCTGATGGCACGAACTTCAAAGTAACGATGAAGTTGGAGTATGTGAATGAAGCTGATCGCAAGATTGCGCTAGCCAAACTCATTGGAGTTGAAGATCGTGTTTTCATTGAGGTAGAAGGTCAGCCTCGTGTGTATGCGATTGCCAACGAAGATCTTGATCGCACCACTGCAGAAAAAACATCGTCTGTTCATTTCTTGAGATTTGAGTTGACTGACGATATGAGAAAGTCATTAAAGGGTGGTGCGCAGATGAAGGTTGGTTGTGATCACAAAGAGTATCCATTTCATGTGGAGTCTTTGCCAGCTGAAACTTTAGCTTCATTGATTCAAGACTTGAACTAAGCCAAAAAACTTAAAGTAACAAAATTAAAGTAACTAAGAAGAATAAATAATGCCGCTGATGCGGCATTATTTATTTCCAGCCTAATTCTCGGGCGATAAACTTTTTAGCCTGTTCTGATTGTGGGTGTTTGAAGAAGTTCTCTGTATTAGATACTTCCAGACATTGGCCATCGGCTAAAAAAACCACTTGATCAGACAGTGATTGGACTTGCCCTAAGTGGTGGGAGGTAAATATCACGCCGCAACCATTTAAGGCTAGATTTTTAATAATGGCCTCGACTTGCTCCGTGGTGCTCGGATCTAAGTTTGCGGTCGGTTCATCAAGCAAAATAACGCGAGGTTGTTGTAATTTAGCGCGCGCCAAGCTCAAGCGTTGACGCTCTCCAGCGGACAGCTTCATGGCTGACTGATTTTTCAAGTGACTCAAGCCTACCGAGGTGAGCGCAGTATCAATGTCACTTTCAGTAATTTCCACCTCTGACAAACTATCTTTTGCCATCGCTAAATTACTTCGAACACTCGCTTTGATGAGTGGTGTGTGGTGAAGTACCAGAGCAGAGCCTAATTGTTGAAAGCCTGGTGCATAGCTTCCTTTATCGGCTTCAATAAGGCCATGTAACAGTTTTAATAAAGTTGTTTTACCTGAACCATTAGGACCTATTACTGCAGTGATGCCAGTGGTTGGAATCTGTGCGGTAATGGAAAGTATTTGGCGCTCATCTCTACAAACGCTGATGTCATGCAGGGTAATCATCGGTTGAGTATTAACCATAGCGACGCTCAGCAACTGATTTGATGACGGAGGTCATTAAGTTGGCTAACAGAACCACTCCTAATAAAACCATTCCAAGAGCTAGTGCCAACGGTAAATCACCCTTGCTCGTTTCAAGAGCAATAGCAGTTGTCATCGTGCGTGTTGCGCGATCAATATTGCCACCCACAATCATTACAGCCCCAACTTCGGAAATGGCTCTGGCAAAGCCTGCTAGTAATGCAATGGATAAAGAGAAGCGACAGTCCCACATGAGCCATTTCAGCTTCGCTAAAACTGGTAAGCGTAGTGCTGACATGGTTTCTCCATGGATATGCCATGCATCCTCAATGGTTTGGCGAGTGAGTGCGGCAATCAATGGGGTGGTGAGAACGCTTTGCGCCAAGATCATTCCCTTGGGTGTGAACAACCAATTTAATTCACCAAGCGGACCAGTTCTTGAGAGTAGTAGATAAATGACTACCCCCACAATGACTGTTGGAACACCCATGAGACTATTGAGAACAACAACAATCCCTTGTCTACCGGGAAAGTTCTTAATGGCAATGAGCGCCCCTAAAGGCATACCCAATATGCAACCAATGAGGAGGGCGGTGATGCTAACTTGTAGAGAAACAAGAACAATGCCAATTAAATTGGCATCCATTGTTTCTAATAAAGAAAAAGCATCGCTGAAAGCTGTGAACATGGCGTTAGCTTAATGGTTTTTAGCCCCGGTTACGGGGCTAAAAGATAAATAAAACTATAAAAAGCTAATATTTATTTCGCGTTAGGGAAAAACAGTTGCTCGCCACCCACTTTGTAGCTTGCAATGGTTGCTTGACCTTCTTTGGAGATGATCCAGTCAATGAATGCTTGACCTTCAACATGCTTCACGTGTGAGTGTTTGCGTGGGCTCGCCAACATCACGCCATATTGGTTGAATAACTTTGGGTCGCCTTGAACCAACACTGTTAAATCACCACGATTCTTGAAGCTTAACCATGTGGCACGGTCTGACAAAATATAACCATTCATGCCTGATGCTGTATTCAAAGCTGGGCCCATGCCAGAACCTGTTTCTTTGTACCAACCTTGTGCAGCAGATACCTCAATGCCAGCACCTTTCCAGTAACGTAGTTCAGCAGCATGTGTGCCACTTTTATCGCCGCGAGACACAAAGGCTGATTTGCTATCAGCAATCTTTTTCAAGGCTACTTGGATATCTTTGCCGCCATTAATTTTTGCTGGATCAGCCTTAGGGCCGATGAGTACAAAGTCGTTGTACATCACTTCAATGCGATTTGGTGCAAAGCCTTCGCTAACAAACTTTTCTTCAGCAACTTTATCATGCACGAACACCACGTCAG
>JBEEOV010000035.1:0-11596 GCA_041191465.1 Pseudomonadota bacterium | reverse complement strand
TCTTAAACTTTCAAAAGGGCAGATACGTACCAATGAAGTCATCAAAGTGCGCGGTGATGTATCAAGTCAATTTCTAACTGCTTTACTCATGTCTTTGCCTTTGGTGGCAAGCAATGAGATTTGTATTGAAGTGGTGGGTGAATTAATTTCTAAACCCTACATTGATATCACGCTCAAATTAATGAATCGTTTTGGTGTTGTTGTTCGCAATGACAACTGGCAACGCTTTTACATTCCAGCTAACTCAGGTAATCCATACCGCAGCCCGGAAACTTTATATGTGGAAGGTGATGCATCTTCGGCATCTTATTTTTTAGCAGCTGGCGCTATTGCAGGTGGTCCTGTGAGAGTGACTGGGGTTGGAAAAAATAGTATTCAGGGTGATGTTGCTTTTGCAGAGGCGCTTGCTCAAATGGGTGCGAAAGTTTCATCAGGTGATGACTGGATTGAGGTTCATGGTGTTGATACACCTACTGGCAAATTGAAGGGCATCGAACTCAATTGTTTAGCTATTCCTGATGCAGCGATGACTTTGGCAGTTGCAGCCCTCTTTGCTGAAGGTTCAACCAAATTGACAGGTATTGCCAGTTGGAAAGTGAAGGAAACGGATCGTATTGCTGCCATGGCCAAAGAGCTTCAAAAAATGGGCGCTACAGTAGAGGCGGGTGATGACTATATTCAAGTGGCGCCTCCTAAAGAGTGGGCAACACCTACTGATGGCATTGACACTTATGATGATCATCGTATGGCTATGTGCTTTTCATTGGCAGCTTTTGGGCCATTAAAGGTGCGCATTAATGATCCGGCTTGTGTGGCTAAAACCTTTCCAGAGTACTTCCAGGCGTTTGCTGAAGTTGCTAAAAAATAAGCATTAACAGCCTAATTTCATCTGAAAACCCTCAAAAATAGCCCTTAATCGTTTCACATTAAGAAATATTTATAAAAAATAAAACACTGATAAAGTTGGTATCAACTCTAAGAAATGCCATAAATGACCCAGTTAAACACTTCAAATATTCCAGTAATTGCCATTGACGGACCAACTGCCTCGGGAAAAGGCACAGTTGCTCAGCAGGTTGCAAAGCGTTTGGGATATCACTATCTAGACAGTGGGGCGTTGTATCGCTTGGTTGGTTTGGCTAGTTATAAGCGTGGCATTTCCACCGCATCTGAGCCTGATTTAATTCCGATTGCTAAAAATTTAAATGTTATTTTTCAAGAAGATAGAGTTATTTTGGATGGTGAAGATGTGAGTGATCAGATTCGCCAAGAAGAAATGGGTAAACGTGCCTCTGAGGTGGCTGTTCATATGGGGGTACGCCAAGCTTTGGTGGCAAGGCAGCAGGCTTTTAGGCAAAAGCCTGGTTTGGTGGCCGATGGTAGAGACATGGCGAGTGTCATTTTTACAGATGCGGTTACCAAGGTGTTTTTGACAGCTAGTGCAGAGGCAAGAGCCGACAGACGCTATAAACAATTGATAGCTAAGGGCTTTTCTGCTAATATAGACGTCCTTTTGCAGGATTTACGTGATCGAGATGCCCGCGATGCAAATCGCAGTCAGTCGCCACTAAAAGCTGTTGAAGGGGCTCACCATCTCGACACCACGTCGATGACGATTGAAGAGGCGGTGAATCAGGTTCTGAAGTGGCATCAAGCTAGCTAAAACTAGCTGAAGTTACCGAAGAAATTTAGGAGCCAGTCCTTGCCACGCGAGTACTGGTATGTGCAATCTAACCCGTCAAGTCTTTTGACGGCTTTATAGTGAAAACTCATGTCTGAATCTTTTGCAGCTCTATTTGAAGAATCCCTAGCCCGCTCTAACATGAAGGCTGGTCAAGTTATTTCCGCTGAAGTTGTGCGTATTGATCACAACTTCGTGGTGGTAAATGCTGGTTTGAAATCTGAAGCTTTTATCTCTGTTGAGGAATTCCTTAACGATCAAGGTGAAGTTGAAGTTCAACCTGGCGATTTCGTTTCTGTGGCAATTGATGCCTTGGAAAACGGTTACGGTGACACAGTGTTGTCACGTGACAAAGCTAAGCGTTTAGCTTCTTGGTTGAACCTAGAGAAGGCCTTGGAACAAGGCGAACTCGTTACTGGTGCTGTAACTGGCAAAGTAAAAGGTGGTTTGACTGTAATGGTAAATGGCATTCGTGCCTTCTTGCCAGGCTCTTTGTTGGATACACGTCCTATTAAGGACACGTCTCCATACGAAGGCAAAACAATGGAATTCAAAGTTATCAAGCTTGACCGTAAGCGTAACAACGTTGTGTTGTCACGTCGTGCGGTTGTAGAAGCTAGCCAAGGTGAAGAGCGCGCTAAGTTGCTTGCAAACCTTAAAGAAGGTACTGTGGTTCAAGGTATCGTTAAGAACATCACTGACTACGGCGCATTCGTGGATCTAGGTGGTGTTGACGGCTTGTTGCACATTACTGATTTGGCATGGCGTCGTGTTCGTCACCCAAGCGAAATGTTGACTGTAGGTCAAGAGGTGACAGCTAAGATTCTTAAGTACGATCAAGACAAGAACCGTGTTTCATTGGGTATCAAGCAATTAGGCGATGACCCATGGGTTGGTATCGCACGTCGTTACCCACCAAACACACGTCTATTCGGTAAGGTTACTAACCTAACTGACTACGGTTCATTCGTTGAAATCGAAACAGGTATCGAAGGTTTGGTTCACGTATCTGAAATGGACTGGACTAACAAGAACGTTGCTCCAAGCAAAGTTGTTCAACTAGGCATGGAAGTTGAAGTAATGGTTCTTGATATCGATGAAGACAAGCGTCGTATCAGCTTAGGTATGAAGCAATGTAAAGCGAATCCATGGGATGAGTTTGCTCGTACACACCAAAAAGGTGAAAAGCTAACTGGCGCAATCAAGTCAATCACTGACTTTGGTGTGTTCATTGGTTTGCCTGGTGGCATCGACGGTTTGGTTCACTTGTCTGACTTGTCATGGCAAGAGACTGGCGAAGAAGCTGTTCGTAAATACAAAAAAGGTGACGAAGTTGAAACGGTTGTTTTGGCTATCGACGTTGAAAAAGAGCGTATCTCTTTGGGTATCAAACAAATGTCTGGTGACCCATTCAACAACTACACATCTACTAGCGACAAAGGCAGCATCGTTGATGGTACTGTGAAGAGTGTTGATGCTAAGGGCGCTGTAATTCAGTTGGCTGATGAAGTTGAAGGCTATTTGCGCGCTTCTGAAATCTCAACTGATCGCGTTGAAGATGCTCGCAACTTGTTGAAAGAAGGCGATGCAGTTAACGCCATGATCATCAACGTTGACCGCAAGTCACGCAGTATCAATTTGTCTATCAAGGCTAAAGATAGCGCCGATCAGCAACAAGCTATGAGCAAGTTGCAGAACGAAGCTAGTGCAGGCACTACAAACCTAGGTGCATTGCTAAAAGCTAAGTTGGACAACCAAGGTAACTAATACTTGGTGTAATGTATAGGGGAATCCTCATCCGCAAGGATGGGGATTTTCAAAACCAATAAAAAAGAATATTGTTGAGTTATGGACGATTTAGAACGCAGTGATTCATCGACAATCACACGATCAGAATTGGTAGAGCGTTTGGCTCAGGCATTCCCGCAGCTATTGCCGCGTGATGTTGAGTTGGCCGTAAAAACATTGCTCGACACCATGTCACAAGCGTTGGCTGAAGGTAAGCGTATTGAGTTGCGCGGCTTTGGCAGTTTTGTAATGCATCACCGTCCACCGCGTCAGGGTCGCAACCCTAAGTCTGGTGCAACAGTGATGGTTCCTGAAAAGCACGTGCCGCATTTCAAGCCAGGTAAAGAGCTTAGAGAGCGCGTAGATTTTCCTAAGAAAGACGAATCTAAAGAATGACCGCGTTTCTGAATGCCGCATTCAGAGCCTTGCGGATCATCGGACGAATCATTATTTTTATACTCTTGGTATTACTAGCCTTAGGCAATACTCAAGAAATTAGTTTTCAGTTAATTCCGGGTTTGATCTGGGATTTGCCTCTCATATTAGTTTTATTCATCGCATTTGTTTTGGGCATTTTGCTGACTTTATTAAGTGGCATTTCTTTGCGTCGCTTTAAACAAAACAAACAACCTCACTCATAATCGTGTTACAGATCGAAACCTGGTGGTTATTCGCTCTACCTATCGTATTTGCTTTAGGTTGGGTGGGTGCGCGCTGGGATATGCGTTTAGAGAAACGCGAAAATGAGATTGAGCGCTTAGCTCAACAGAAGTCTACTTTTAAAGGTTTGAATCTTCTCTTAAACGAGGAGCCGGATAAAGCGATTGATGCCTTGGTGCAAATTGCGCAACTAGATCCAGAAACCACGGAATTGCATTTTGCTTTGGGCAGTCTATTTAGGCGCCGTGGTGAAACTGAGCGCGCGATTCGCGTTCATCAACATTTGGCTAATCGCGAAGATTTACCTTCTAGGCATCGTGACCATGCTGCTTATGAGTTAGGTAGAGACTTCTTGCGCGCTGGCTTATTAGATCGCGCAGAAACATCGCTCAATCGAGTTAGTACAGATAGCAAATATGGCATTCCAGCCAAAGAAAGTTTGTTAGAGATGTACCAGGTTGAGAAAGACTGGGAAAAAGCCATTGTTTCCTCAAATGAGTTAGAGGCTTTGCAAGGTAAGAGTCGTCAAAAAGAAATCGCACACTTTCATTGTGAGTTGGCTGAAGAGGCCTTGCGTCGTAAAGATATCTCAGCTGCTGAGAGACATATTAATTTAGCGATGCAGTCTGTTCCCAATCACCCGCGTGCGACTATTTTGCGTGGGGATTGTTTCGTTGCTCAAAACCAATTAGAAAAAGCCATCGCTACATGGTCTTTGATTGCAGAGAATCATCCCGCCTATTTGGCGTTGGTAGCGGATCGTTGGATTGATGTGCACAAAGCCCTTTCAAAAGCAGATCAAGGTCTACAAGTTTTGGTGGATGCCTTAAAAACTCAGGCCGCTGGTGAATTATTAGACATCACATTCAAGCACGTGATGACGTTACGTGGTGTGCCTCAAGCTGAAGCATTAATGACTGAGGTCATGCGTCACACACCGAGTTTGAGCGCGATGGCTTTGCGAGTGCAGGCGCGTTTAACTCTAGCTGAGGTTGCGCAAAATGATAAAGCTGCTCAAGAGTTCAAGGCATCTTATGGGCTGCTAAAACAAAGAACCAATACTTTGGCTAGATATACCTGTGGTAATTGTGGTTTTAGAGCTAGACGTTTTTATTGGCAATGTCCGGGTTGTAATCACTGGGAATCTTATTCGCCAAGACGTGGTGAGGGTGCTGCACCATCAGGTCCGTCAATGTAATTCCATATAGTCATCAAAATTAAATAAACCAAATAGAAAATAAAGCCATGGACATCCGATTAACTGCTGAAGATATTCAACAATTTCGCCAAGCAAGATTACTGGTTGTTGGCGATGTCATGTTGGACCGTTACTGGTTTGGTGATACTGAAAGAATTTCTCCAGAGGCTCCAGTGCCAGTGGTATTGGTGAGCAAAGATGATGAGCGTTTGGGTGGTGCAGCTAACGTCGCTCGCAATGCTGCCAGTATTGGCGCAAAAATTTCTATTTTGGGTGTGGTCGGTGATGATGAACCTGGTCGCAGAGTGGAAGAGTTATTACAAGCCCAAGGTGTTAAAAGCTATTTACAAAGAGATCCAAGTTTACCGACCACGGTTAAGTTGCGCGTCGTGGCACGTCAACAGCAGTTGATTCGTTTGGACTTTGAAAAAGCGCCAACGCATGAGGCGCTACTCAATAAGCTAGAGCAGTTTCAGTCTTTGTTACCTGAAGTTGATGCGGTTATTTTGTCGGACTACGGCAAGGGTGGTTTAACGCACGTGACCAAAATGATTGCGGCAGCAAGAGCGGCTGGTAAGGTGGTATTGGTAGATCCTAAAGGTGATGATTACAGCAAATATGAGGGTGCCTCAATCATTACGCCTAACCGTTCTGAGTTAAGGCAGGTGGTAGGTCGCTGGAAGGATGAGGCGGACTTAACTGCTAAAGCCCAAGCTCTGAGAGAAGAATTAAAACTAGAAGCTTTATTGTTAACTCGCTCTGAAGAGGGTATGAGTTTATTTACGGCTAAAGGTGTTGAGCATGTTAAAGCGGATGCCAGAGAAGTCTATGATGTATCTGGTGCAGGTGACACAGTGATTGCCACAATGGCAGTTGCTTTGGCTGCTAAATGGCCGGCAGGTCAAGCCATGAAGTTAGCTAATAAAGCAGGTGGTATTGTGGTTGGTAAGTTGGGTACGGCAACTGTATCGTTAGAGGAATTGCAATGACTTATATCGTGACTGGCGCAGCCGGTTTTATTGGGGCTAATTTAGTTCAAGCGCTGAATGCCCGCGGCATTAAAGATGTGATTGCGGTTGATGAACTGCAGCCTGCTGACAAATATCGCAATTTGGCAGATTTGGACATTGTTGATTACTTAGATAAATCAGAATTCATAGAAGCTTTTTCTAAAGGGAAGTTTGGCAAAGTGACAGCCATTTTTCATGAGGGTGCTTGTTCCGACACCATGGAAACTGATGGCAAATACATGATGGCAAATAATTTCCGTTATTCGATGGATTTGTTGGATATTTGTACGGCTCAAAAAGTTCCTTTCTTATATGCATCATCTGCTGCCACTTATGGTGGTTCAAATACTTTTAAAGAAGATCGTCAATTTGAAAAGCCGTTGAACGTTTATGGCTATTCGAAATTCTTGTTTGATCAGGTTGTGCGTAAGCGTTTTGCTGAGAAGGCTACTACTGCGCAGGTAGTTGGTTTCCGTTATTTCAATGTGTATGGCCCACGCGAGTCACACAAGGGGCGCATGGCTTCTGTGGCTTTTCATCACTATCACCAGTTTTTAGAAGACAACACAGTCAAGTTGTTTGGTGAGTATGATGGTTATGCTCAAGGTGAGCAAAAGCGTGACTTTGTATTTGTGGAAGATGTGGCTAACGTTAATCTGTTTTTCCAAGAGCACCCAGAAAAAAGCGGCATCTTTAATTTAGGTAGTGGTCGAGCTCAACCTTTTAATGATGTTGCCAAATCAGTGATTAACTCACTGCGCACAATTAGCGGTGAACCCCAGCTAAGTTTGGCTGAACTGGCTGATGAGCGTTTAATTGAGTACATCCCATTCCCAGACGCATTAAAAGGAAAATATCAATCTTTCACGCAAGCTGATTTAACTAATCTACGCGCCGCTGGTTATCAAGCTGAGTTTCATACGGTTGAGCAGGGTGTAGAGAAATACATGAAGTGGCTGTCAGAAAATTCTGATTTTCTTGCCCAACCTTTGTAATCGGCGAATTTTCAGTCAACATCACGATTAACTCTTCGTTAAGAAAAAGCTTCATCAATCGATGAGGCTTTTTTCTTTTCAAGGAGGCAAGATGTTATTAAATTTATTTCAATCATTCATGCGATTTCTGATCGCATCTATCGCAGGTCTATTTTTGTTAAGTTCATATGCCATTGCTCAAGTAGAAGTTAATTCTGCTGATCAAACTGCATTGGAATCTGTCAGAGGGCTTGGGCCATCTAAAGCCAAAGCAATTTTGGAGGAGCGCAAAAAGAATGGGCCTTATAAGGACGCGAACGATCTGCATACAAGAGTTAAAGGCATTGGTGAGAAAACCGTTGAGCGCATGATGCAAAACGGCTTAACGATTAATAACAAGGCACTGGCTGGATCTAAAACTGAAAAGCCCTCTAGAGAAAGAGTGGCAAAAGATAAGTTGGTGAAAGATAAGTCGTTAAGTGAGCCATCTACTAAAAGTAAAGAAAAAGAAAAGCCAACAGCGGATAAAACGTCCAAACAAAGCAGAAAGACCAAAGAAGAGAAAAACACCCCTTAAGATCAGGGTTTCACTTACCTTATAAAACTTAGGCATATGATGGTTATAAATCCATTAATATAGGCGTCATATGTCTATTTCACGCCCCAATTACCCTACTATCGCCCAAACGGTTGGTCATACGCCTTTGGTTCGTTTGCAACGTATTCCAGGCCCTGGCAATGCAGAGCGCAATAACGTCATTCTTGGCAAGTTAGAAGGTAACAATCCTGCGGGATCAGTCAAAGATCGCCCAGCTCTCTCGATGTTCATGCGCGCAGAGCAGCGTGGTGATATCAAGCCTGGAGACACTTTGATTGAGGCAACTAGTGGCAATACTGGTATTGCTTTAGCGATGGTTGCTGCGATCCTGGGTTACAAAATCATTTTGGTGATGCCTGAGAATCAGAGTATTGAGCGTCGTCAAAGTATGGCTGCTTATGGCGCTGAGTTAGTTTTGACGCCTGCATCTGGTGGTATGGAGTATGCGCGTGACTATGCAGTACAACTAGAAAAAGAAGGTAAGGGGAAAATCCTTGACCAGTTTGGTAATAAAGATAATCCTTTAGCGCATATTGAATCAACAGGCCCTGAGATTTGGGAAGATACAAAAGGGCAGATTACGCACTTTGTTTCAGCCATGGGAACAACTGGCACTATCACGGGTGTATCGATATACCTAAAAGAAAAAAATCAACAAATTCAAATCATCGGTGCTCAACCCGAAGATGGTTCACAAATACCAGGTATTCGTAAGTGGTCACCTGAGTACATCCCTAAAATTTATGCTGATGCCAAGGTTGATCGTATTGAATATGTGAGCCAGGCAGCGGCTGAGGATATGACAAGACGTCTAGCTAGAGAAGAAGGTATTTTTTGCGGTATCTCAGCAGCTGGTGCGTTGGTGGTAGCGCTTCGTATAGCTGAGCGCGTTGAAAATGCAACGATTGTATTTATCGTGTGCGATCGAGGTGATCGCTATTTATCAACCGGTGTATTCCCTGCTTAATTGGCGGCTTGCTTCACTTTCGTGGATTTTTTAGAAGGCTTCTTGGAAGCCTTCTTTGTCTTTTCAGAAGACTTTTTTGTTGCCACCTCTTGCGCAGGAATTTCCCCCCTCAGTGCTTGAGCAAATTCAGCCACCGACTGAGCGTAGAAGAAGCTGCGGTTGTAGTCACAAATGGCAATAAAGTTTCTAAGACCAACTACATACTTAACTTCTGTGCCGCCATTACCGTCAGGACTTGGAAGGTCAACCACTAGGCTAGGAGTTGTATCAGGTAGTTCAGTTTTTAGGATCATTTGATCCTTCGTTAAATCACCCAACTTCAATTTAGCTTTAGGTTCACCGTCGGCCAATTTTTTAGCAAGATCAATCACTTCTTCATTGCTCTGAATATCTAGGTAAATAGGCTCACCTGTTACCCAGCCATGAGCTTTTAAGAAATTGGCAACGCTGGCAATGGCATCTTCTGGTGAATTTCTTAAATCAATTCGACCATCGTTATTGCCATCAACTGCAAAGCGACGAATGCTGCCTGGCATGAACTGAGGTAAGCCAATCGCGCCAGCATAAGAGCCTAGTTGATTAAGACATTTCTTAAATGGAGTTGCCTCTCTGTTTTCTGCGCGACACAGAAGAATCAGATCTTCTAATTGATTCTTAAATAGTGTTTCCCTCGAGCTTCTATTAGGTGTGTTGGGGTAATCAAAGCCTAGCGTGATCAAAGTATCTCTAACTGAAAACCCACCCATGTGTTTGCCATAGATGGTTTCTACACCAATGATTGACACAATCACTTCAGCAGGCACACCTGTTTTGTTGGCTGTGGCATCGATGAAGGTACGATGTTTTTTCCAGAATTGTTGACCCGCTGCTAATCGTTTAGGTTCTACAAAGCGACTTCTATAGACTTTCCAGTTTTTTTGAAAGCCTACAGGTGGTGGCATGACAAGCTTCTTGATCGATGGAATGGTTTTCGCATCATCAAAGGCCAACTGTAAATCCTTTAGAGGAATGCCGTGATCTTGACTAACTTTCTCTAAAAATGGCGCCAAAGAGTCTGGTTTTTTCTCAAGTTCACTGAAATTATCGTTACTGGTGACTTGATTTGAGTCAGATTTTTGCTCTGACTGTTTGCTTGGAAGTGTAGAACAGGCGGATAATACAAGAGCAGTGATGCCGCAGGTTAGGCTTAATTTAGCAAGTACGAGAGGTTTCATTGTTTTTGTGAGCAATTGAATTCAACCAATTAACTAGAATTTAATGCTACCGATTATCCACTGATTTATTAAGATTTATGAGCACAGCTTTTATTAGCCACGCAGATTCTCTTCAGCATGAGATGGGGTCACACCATCCAGAGTGTCCTGCGCGTGTTCAAGCGATTGAAGATCAGTTGATTCTGAGTCGGATTGATGCATATTTAACTTATATTGAGCCTCCTTTGGCTACGGAGCAACAATTAGCGTTGGTGCACACGCCAGAGCACATTGAAAGAGTTAAATCATGTAGTCCGGCAACTGGTTATTACGCGATTGATGGTGACACGACCATGAATCCTCATACATGGCAAGCAGCCTTGAGGTCAGCAGGCGGTGCTATTGCTGCTGTGGATGCTGTCATGAATAAGAAAGCATCGAATGCATTTTCTTGCTTAAGACCTCCAGGACACCATGCTGAGCCGCACCAAGCGATGGGTTTCTGTTTTTTTAACAATGTTGCCATTGCTGCCAAATATGCTTTAGAGCATTACGGCCTTGATCGAGTGGCCATCATTGATTTTGATGTGCACCATGGCAATGGGACAGAAGCAGCTTTTTTAAATGACCCGCGCGTCTTAATGTGTAGTTACTTTCAGCATCCGTTTTACCCATATGCTGAACCAAGAACCGATCTGCCTAATATGGTCAATGTGCCTTTGCCAGCATATACGGCAGGACCTGCTGTCAGGGAAGTGGTAGAGCTTAGTTGGATGCCACGCTTAAGAGAATTCAAGCCCCAGTTCATTTTCATTTCAGCGGGCTTTGATGCACATCGCGAAGACGATATGGGGCAAATGGGTTTGGTAGAGGCTGATTACGCTTGGATCACGCGTCAACTAATGACCGTTGCCAATGAGACCGCAGAAGGGCGCATTGTTAGTTGCTTAGAAGGGGGTTACAACCTGTCCGCATTGGCTAGAAGTGTTGTGGCGCATCTCAAAGAGTTGGCAGATCTCTAATCGCGCCAACGCCAGTAGTGCTACCCCATTACTTAACAAATAAAGCTCAATACGTATTAGGGTTAGCCATTAATTACCCTGTTTAGATATGGACTAAATCAGCCCCTTAGCTAATAATTGTTTGATCAAAAAAACAACATGGAGTTATTGGCATGCCTGGCATCTATGAACAGGGGTTAGATAAAAACCCAGCGAATTTTTCACCGATTACACCTCTTAGTTTCATTGAGCGAACTGCAAAGATTTACCCCAATAAAACGGCGGTGATTCATGGATCGTTGACGCGCACTTGGTCGGAAACGTACTCACGTTGCAGACAGCTAGCGAGCTCACTTGTGAAAGCCGGGGTAAAGGTTGGTGACACAGTAGCAGTCATGTTGCCTAATACGCCGCCCATGGTTGAGGCTCATTTTGGGGTCCCTATGGTGGGCGCAGTTCTTAATTCATTGAATACTCGTTTGGATCCAGAAGCAATCGCTTTCATGTTGAATCATGGAGAGGCGAA
>JBEEOV010000034.1:0-11950 GCA_041191465.1 Pseudomonadota bacterium | reverse complement strand
CAATTGGGTTATCCAGTCATTGCACCGGTATTCCAAGATGAAAAAGCGGGCAAATACAAAATCATCTCTTTTTATGCCAAGCGTGCCAGAGGCTTGATGACACGCTTCATCATTGATAACAAAATTGATAAAGCGGAAGATCTAAAAGACTTTGATGTAGAGGGTTACCAATACGCCCCTAAAGAAAGCACAGACACCAAGCCTGTCTTTAGAAGAAAAGAACAATAAAAGTATCAGTATGAAAAATATTTCTCATATCCTCTTTGGATTGGTATTAACTTGTATACAGATTGGTCATGCAATGGCTATTGAAGAACCCAAATATCAAGTGGTCATCAAAGATGGTGATTTTGAGTTACGTCGTTATGAATCCATGATCATTGCTGAAGTGGTTGTGACAGGGGATTTGAGTGAGGCATCCAACCGTGGCTTTAGGCAGGTGGCTGATTACATCTTTGGTAATAATGAAGATCCTCTTAAGAAACAGGCTGAAAAAATTGAGATGACTGCACCAGTCACCGTAGAACCTGACCTGTCATCAAAGATCGCTATGACAGCGCCAGTGACTGTAGAAAACCAAGGTGGCAACCAACAGTCAACATGGAAACTATCCTTTGTGATGCCATCTAAGTTCACTTTAGAAACCTTGCCTAAGCCAAAGAATAAAAACATCATGATTCGTGAGATCAAATCGCACGATCTTGCGGTAGTGAGATTCAGTGGTTTTGTTGATGAAGAAAAGATGCAGGCTCAAACAAGAAGGCTAGAGGCATGGCTCAAGCAGCAATCATTGACTTCGCAAGGCGCAGTGCAGTTATCGCGTTATAACCCACCATGGACCTTGCCATTCTTTAGGCGTAATGAGATTTGGTTACGGGTGGAGTCTAAGAATTAATGAAACAACGGTTGCTGACTAGGCATATCGTCAGGCATCTCGGCGTGAACAATTTCACCTGCTCTGTCGACAAACATGGGTGCGCCACAATCCTCACACATCTCAGGTTTGTATAAATCAGCGTGCCTAAATTGATCTTCAACACCGGCTGCTTTAATCGTGTCGTAGATTTCTCGTATTGGACTATCTTCAACGGAGATATCGTTGATTGCATCATTGGCAACAGACTCGCGATCATATAGAGGCCAAATCACCCCATAAATTAAATCTTTTGAACCTTTTAATGCAAAAGAAATGCGATATTCATCACATTGCTCATCGCCAAAGCCTGCGATCACGCACGATAGTCCTGTAGGCGCCACATTCAAAATAGATTCTAAATAATTAACTGCAGCCAAAATACTTAAAGGCCTGATCTTGCGGTCGGCTTCACGACAATTCGTGAAGTAGGCCTCGGGCAAAGATAATTCAAATTCGCAACCAGGCATGATGGCGGCAATCGTGTCTTTCAAGCCTGTTTGCCAGTTTTGTAAACAAACTGAGCGCTCTTGTCTGCGCGGCGCTTCTTCTTGCCATCTGAACAGTGGTCCAGAGGAGGGTGCGGCAACCACACCAACGATGTATCTTGGATCAGCCAGCACAGGTATTGTTTCTGGCATATCGCGAAGTTCCAACTTAATTTCACCGCCATTGACTGCAGCACTCGCTAGCTTTTCAAGAAGTAATCTTGTTTGGCAATGTGAGTGAGGCATTTGATCGATGCTATAGAGCCAAGGGACCAAGGCAATGCGTGCGTTTTGTGCCACGATTTGTTCGTGTAACAAATTACCCGTGGCGCTGATTGATTCCGCACTCAATTTGCCTGATGGAATACTGTAGCGTGTTCTAGCAATGATGGGGATAGCGATCAGTACAGCGTCCCAATGTTCACCTGCATGTTCTAGTGTTAATGATTCAGCGAGGGTCTCTGCATTTTCAGCCAAACAATCAAAAGCGATCGGATTGATCTTGAGGGTTTGGTCCAAAGCGCTTTCAATCGCGTTTTGATTTTGTGCATGCAAAAGGCGCAGGAGTCGATCCATGAGTCGACTTTCCCAAAAGATATCCTCAACACGACTACCAGAGGCTGCAAGCGACAGTGCATCAGCCACTAGGCGTTCTGATTCAGGAGAGATGCGAGAGGAGTTTTTGGGTCTGTAACTAGACATGGTTACATTCTAAGCAAAAGATGACCCGATAGCTTATGCGCTATCGAATATATTTTTAATTTAAAGCTTAGAGAAGTTTTAGCGCTGCTGGCGGAATTGTTTGACCAGACAAATGCGCTTTTTGTAAAACAGTCCAAAAGTATCTGTAGCTGGCTCTGTCATGGAGTTTGCCGGCATGCTGGATAGGACCCCAGTTGGCTTCTTGAGCGGCTAACAAAATAGCAACAGCCATTTCAACATCGCTCGATGTTGGTGATAAGGCTTTCACGATCACTGGAATCTGATTCGGGTGAATACTCCACTTGCGTGTATATGCAAATTCATTTTTAGCACGCAACGTGTCAGATTCAATCACTGCTAAATCATTGATATTGGTGCACACATTGTGCGAGGCAACTTTGCCATGCGCATGACATGCTGCTGAAATCTCTAACATCGCACGAGCAATCAGCGGGTGATCAAACTGACCGCGGTCCATCGCATCACCTGGGATTGCGCCGTGGTGTGCGGAGACAAAATCCATGAGACCAAAACTCAAGGATTCAATTTGGGGTAATGCGGCAATGGCATACACATCATGCAAAGCACCATGAGTTTCAATCAATGCTTGCACTGGAATTTCTCGATCAATGCCCGCTGCTTTAGCAACGCGATTGATTTCATCAATGACTGTTTGTGTTTGCCCAGCTGACTCCACTTTGGGAATCATCACAAATGCTATTTTTTGGCCAGCTTTACCAACCAGTGTTGCTACATCAGATTTCCAGCAAGAGTGGCTTGGATCATGGATGCGAACGCCAACACGATTGAATTGATTCTCGGGGCTTAAAAGGATATCGACGACCAATTGCGCATGCTCAGCTTCTTTGCCAACAGGTGCGCCATCTTCGCAGTCAAAAGTGATATCAAATACAGGGCCTAGCTGAGTTTGCAAACTGAGTGCCTTACGCATGCGCACTTCTGTGCCTGCGTAGTGATCACAAACAGGTAAGGCCCTCGGAAGGGCCTCACCTTGGAACAACACTTGACTAGGTTGCATTAAAGCGTGCTTGCTTAGAGCAAGTGTTTTACGCCGTCTTGCTCTTCAGTCAATTCGTTCAATGTGAAATTCATACGTTCACGTGAGAACGCATCGATTTCTAAACCTTGAACAATCTTGTACTCGCCATTTTCGCAAGTAACTGGGAAGCCATACATCACTTCTTTAGGAATGTCGTATGAACCGTCAGATGGGATACCCATCGTTACCCACTTACCATTTGTGCCACAGTGCCAGTCATGGATGTGGTCGATCGCAGCGTTAGCAGCAGAAGCAGCAGAAGACAAACCACGTGCATCAATAATCGCTGCACCACGCTTACCAACTGTTGGCAAGAATGTGTTCTTGTTCCACTCTTCGTCGTTAATCATTTGTTTAACTGATTGGCCACCAATCGTTGCAAAGCGGTAGTCAGGGTACATTGTTGGGCTGTGGTTACCCCAAACAACTAGTTTCTCGATATCAGCAACTGCTTTACCAGTCTTCGCTGCCAACTGTGACAAAGCACGGTTGTGGTCAAGACGTAACATTGCAGTGAAGTTCTTAGCTGGTAGATCTGGAGCTGATTTCATAGCGATGTAAGCGTTAGTGTTAGCTGGGTTACCAACTACCAATGTCTTAACAGTGCGCTTAGCTACTGCATTCAATGCTTTACCTTGAGCAGTAAAGATTTGAGCGTTAGCTGATAACAAGTCTTTACGCTCCATGCCTGGACCACGTGGACGTGCACCTACTAGAACTGCGTAGTCAATATCTTTGAACGCTGTCATTGGATCGCTGTGAGCAGTCATGCCTGCCAATAATGGGAATGCGCAATCGTCAATCTCCATCATCACGCCAGTCAAAGCTTTTTGAGCTCTTTCGTCAGGGATTTCCAATAACTGCAAAATCACTGGTTGATCTTTACCCAACATATCGCCGTTAGCGATGCGGAATAGTAGTGAATAACCGATTTGACCGGCTGCGCCTGTAACGGCGACACGCAATGGGGCTTTTGCCATGTGTTTGCTCCGAGCTTTAAAGTAAATAAAAAGGGTATCTTGCGCCATTCTCCTGACGCAAATCCTACAAAGTTTAGGTCTTTCGCACTATTTCTGTCAAATAGTCTTATATAAGACATAAGTCTCTAGACTAAAACCCCCTCCATGTGATGAAATAATGGTCATGACTGAAACTATCGCCACCTTTAGCCCACTTTATCAGCAGATCAAGGCACTGATTTTGGGCAGTTTGCAAGCTGGCGAATGGAAGCCAGGGGAGGCTATCCCTAGTGAAAATGACCTGGCAGCACGCTTTAAGGTCAGTCAGGGTACGGTTCGCAAGGCGATTGATGAGTTAGCTAGCGAAAATTTGCTAGTCAGAAGGCAGGGTAAGGGGACGTTTGTGGCCACGCACCATGAAGATCGGGTTCATTTCCGGTTTTTGCGATTGGTTCCTGATAACGGTGAGCCGCATTACCCTAAAAGCAAGATTTTGGACTGCAAGCGCTTGCGTGCCCCCGCTGAAATTGCCAAATTATTGGATTTAAAGGCTGGCGATGCGGTTGTTCAGATTGAACGTATTCTATTTTTCTCTGAAGAAGCAACGGTTTACGAAGAAATTTGGTTGCCAGGCACTACTTTTAAGGGCCTAACTACTGAACGTTTGGTGGACTGGCGAGGACCCATGTACGCCTTATTTGAGACCGAGTTCGCTACCCACATGGTGAGAGCCACTGAGCGTCTAAGAGCAGTGGCAGCCGATGAGTTGTCTGCTAAGCACTTAGGTATTGAGATCAATACGCCATTATTAGCAGTAGAGCGTGTCTCATTTACCTACGGTGAGCGCCCAGTAGAAGTTCGTAAGGCTGTTTACCTAACTTCTACCCATCATTATTTGAATGAACTGAATTAAAAATGCCTAAGTTTTAGGCATTTATATGTATTACAAGAAATTTTTTTTAAAAAGTCAGACTTACGAAAGTTAATTAAGCGATAAAATCGGAAGGTTTTGCAGTACAGCAAAAATACAAGTGAGGTCATAAATGCCAGAATTTAGAAATATTCATGTTTTTGATTTGATGAAATACCGTTTGCCTTGGGCCGGTAAGGTATCAATTTTGCACCGTGTGAGCGGTCTTTTGATGTTCGTTTTAATCCCATTCGTGTTGTATTTATTGGATAAAAGCATCACTTCTGAAATTAGCTTTGAGACTTTCAAAGCAGTTTTGGCAAATCCAATCATCAAGCTGATTATTTTGGCTTTGATTTGGGCTTATTTGCACCACTTCTGTGCTGGTATTCGTTTCTTGATGCTTGATATGCACAAGGGTATTGATAAGGCATCTTCAGCTAAATCAGCAGTAACTGTTTTAGTGATCAGCTTAAGTTTGGCAGCAGTTTGTGCAGCCAAGCTATTTGGTTTGTTTTAAGGAGTCGCCATGGCGAATAACAATGTTGGACCAAAGCGCTTAGTTGTAGGCGCTCATTACGGTCTTAAAGATTGGTTGTTACAGCGTATTACTGCTGTGATCATGATTGTTTTTACTTTGATCTTGTTGGTGGCATTCCTATTAGGTGATGCAACTTATGAAGCATGGTCAGGTTTGTTCGCAAACCAAATCATGAAGTTGATTACTTTCTTGGCGATTTTGAGCTTGCTCTACCACGCTTGGATTGGTATTCGTGATATCTGGATGGATTACATCAAGCCAGTAGGTATCCGTTTGACACTACACGTATTAACCGCGTTATGGCTGATTGCATGTCTTGGCTATACCGCTCAAATCCTTTGGAGGGTATAACGAATGACTGCCATTAAGACAGCAGTACCTCGTCGCCGTTTTGACGTTGTTATCGTTGGTGCCGGCGGTGCCGGTATGCGCGCATCATTGCAATTAGCTGAAGCTGGTTTAAATGTAGCCGTTTTATCAAAGGTTTTCCCAACACGTTCACACACAGTTGCTGCGCAAGGTGGTATTGGCGCATCTCTTGGCAACATGAGTGATGACAATTGGCACTATCACTTTTTTGACACAGTAAAAGGTTCTGACTGGTTAGGTGACCAAGATGCGATCGAATTCATGTGTCGTGAAGCTCCAAAAGTTGTTTATGAGTTAGAGCACTTTGGTATGCCGTTTGACCGTAACCCTGATGGCACGATTTATCAGCGTCCATTCGGTGGTCACACAGCTAACTACGGTGAAAAAGCTGTGCAACGTGCTTGTGCTGCTGCTGACCGTACTGGTCACGCTTTATTGCACACACTCTATCAACGTAACGTACGCGCTAAGACACACTTCTTTGTTGAGTGGATGGCGTTAGACATCATTCGTGATGCTGAAGGTGACGTTGTTGGTGTGACAGCTCTAGAAATGGAAACAGGCGAACTTCACATTCTTGAAGCGAAGTGCGTGATGTTTGCAACTGGTGGTGCTGGCCGTATTTGGCAAGCTTCTACTAATGCTTTCATTAATACTGGTGACGGTATGGGTATGGCTGCTCGCGCAGGTGTGCCTTTGGAAGATATGGAATTCTGGCAATTCCACCCAACTGGCGTAGCTGGTGCTGGCGTTCTCTTGACAGAGGGTTGCCGCGGTGAGGGTGGTATTTTGCGTAACAAGAACGGTGAGCGTTTCATGGAACGTTATGCGCCAACTTTGAAAGACTTGGCACCACGTGACTTCGTTTCACGCTCAATGGACCAAGAGATCAAAGAAGGTCGCGGTTGTGGTCCTAACGGTGACTACGTTGTTCTTGATTTGACACACATCGGTGCTGAAACAATTCACAAGCGTTTGCCATCTGTTTATGAGATTGGTATTAACTTTGCGAACGTTGACGTGACTAAAGAACCAATTCCTGTTGTGCCAACTATTCACTATCAGATGGGTGGTATTCCAACGAATATTCACGGTCAAGTGGTGGCGCCTAAGAACGGTAATCCAAACGAAGTTATCAATGGTTTCTACGCAATGGGTGAGTGCTCATGTGTATCAGTACACGGCGCTAACCGTTTAGGTACTAACTCATTGTTAGACTTGTTGGTATTTGGTCGTGCTGCTGGTAACCACGTTGTTTCTACAGCGTTGAAACAAAAAGAGCACAAGCCATTGCCAGAAAACGCAGCTGATTTCTCAAGAGCTCGTTTGGCCAAGTTGGATAGCTCAACTTCTGGTGAATACACTCAAGACGTTGCTAACGACATTCGTAGCGCGATGCAAAAACATTGTGGCGTATTCCGTACACAAGAGTTGTTGGATGGCGGCGTAACGAAGATCAATGAATTGACTTCACGTGCGAAGAACATTCACCTCAAAGACAAATCTAAAGTTTTCAATACAGCACGTATTGAAGCTCTAGAGTTGGAGAACTTAATTGAGGCAGCAAACGCTACGATTGTTTCTGCTGCAGCTCGTAAAGAGAGTCGTGGTGCTCACGCTCACGATGACCATCCAGAGCGCGATGACGTTAACTGGATGAAGCACACTCTCTGGTACAGCGAAGGTAATAAGCTCGACTACAAGCCAGTCAAATTGACTCCGCTAACAGTTGAATCCGTTCCACCTAAGGTTCGTACCTTCTAAGAGTTATTAAGGAAGAAAAATGAGCGATACACGTATATTTGAAGTCTACCGTTACGACCCAGATGTTGATGCTGCACCACGCATGCAGACATATGAGGTTCAATTGGATGGTTCAGAGCGCATGCTATTGGATGCCTTAATGAAGCTTAAGAAGATGGATGAAACTTTGTCATTCCGTCGTTCTTGCCGTGAAGGTGTTTGTGGTTCAGATGCAATGAACATCAATGGTAAAAATGGTTTGGCCTGTTTGACTAACATGTTGACGCTACCAAAGAAAATTTCTTTGCGCCCACTACCTGGCTTGCCAGTTGTGCGCGACTTGATCGTTGACATGACTCAGTTCTTCAAGCAATACCACTCAATTCGTCCATATTTGGTGAATGACACGCCACCTCCAGAGAAAGAGCGTTTGCAAAGCCCTGAAGAGCGTGAAGAGTTGGATGGTTTGTATGAGTGCATCTTGTGTGCTTCATGCTCAACATCTTGCCCATCATTCTGGTGGAACCCAGATAAGTTTGTTGGACCAGCTGGTTTGTTGCAAGCTTATCGTTTCATTGCTGACAGTCGTGACCAAGTGACTGGTGAGCGTTTAGATAATTTGGAAGATCCATATCGTCTATTCCGTTGCCACACCATCATGAACTGCGTAGACGTATGTCCAAAAGGATTAAACCCTACAAAGGCAATTGGTAAGATCAAAGAGTTGATGGTTCGCAGAGCTGTTTAATGCCGATATCATCAGAGACCTTGTCGCTCTTGCGTTGGCGCGCGCGTCGAGGTCTGTTGGAAAATGATTTGATGATGGAGCGCTTTTTTGAGCGCTTCCATGATCAGATCGAAGAGAGTGACTTAGAGCCTCTCAATAGTTTGTTGGATTTAAGTGACAATGACTTAATGGATTTGTTACTACGTCGCAAGGAACCGGAGGGGGATCTTGCGAATCAAGGGGTGCAACGTGTCCTGGCCATGTTGAGACCTGTTAGAAAAGAATAATTTCTAACAAAGTAGTTGCCTGGAATAGAACTTGCTTGTTTGCTAATACCAAAAACGCGTATAAGGATTGAAAAATGAACGCCACAAATGAAAAAGCCACGTTATCGTTCTCAGATGGCACACCTGCCATTGAGCTACCTATCTACAAAGGTGTAGTGGGTCCTGACGTTATTGATATTCGCAAGCTTTATGGTCAAACGGGTAAGTTCACGTATGACCCAGGCTTTATGTCTACAGCTTCTTGTAACTCTAAGATCACTTATATCGATGGCGATAAAGGTGAGTTGTTATACCGCGGTTACCAAATTCAAGATTTGGCGACTAACTGTGACTTCTTAGAGTCTTGCTACTTATTGTTAAAAGGTGAGTTGCCAAATGCAGCTCAAAAGAAAGAATTTGATAGCTTGGTGATGCATCACACGATGGTTCACGAGCAAATGCAATTCTTCTTGCGTGGTTTCCGTCGCGATGCGCATCCAATGGCTGTGTTAACAGGTTTGGTTGGTGCAATGGCAGCTTTCTACCATGATGGTTTGGATATCAATGATGCTAAGCAACGTGAAGTAGCTCAAATTCGTTTGATCGCTAAGATGCCAACTTTGGTAGCGATGGCTTATAAATATTCAGTAGGTCAACCATTTGTTTACCCAAGAAATGATCTTTCATACACAGCTAACTTCATGCAAATGATGTTTGCTACACCATGTGAAGAGTACAAAGTGAACGACGTATTGGTTCGCGCTTTGGATCGCATCTTCACATTGCATGCTGACCACGAACAAAATGCTTCAACTTCAACAGTGCGTTTGGCTGGTTCTTCAGGTACTAACCCATTTGCAGCGATTGCTGCTGGTGTGGCTTGCTTGTGGGGTCCTGCTCACGGTGGCGCTAACGAAGCTTGCTTGCAAATGTTGGAAGAGATTCAAGCAAATGGTGGCGTTGAGAAGATTGACGACTTCATTGCTAAAGTTAAAGACAAAAACTCAGGCGTTCGCTTGATGGGCTTTGGTCACCGCGTTTACAAAAACTTTGACCCACGCGCTAAATTGATGCGTGAAACTTGCCACGAAGTTCTTAAAGAACTAGGTTTGGAAAACGATCCATTGTTCAAGTTGGCAATGACTCTTGAGAAGATTGCATTGGAAGACGAATACTTCGTAAGCCGCAAACTTTATCCAAACGTAGACTTCTACTCAGGTATCGTTCAGCGCGCTTTGGGTATCCCAACAGAAATGTTCACATGTATCTTTGCTCTTGCACGTACAGTGGGTTGGATTTCTCAATGGGAAGAAATGATCACTGATGCTGAGTACAAGATTGGTCGTCCACGTCAGTTATTCGTTGGTAGCCCAACACGTCAAGTGGCACCAATCGCTAAGCGTTAATTTAGGAAGATCAATGGCACGTACGTTGTATGACAAATTGTGGGATGACCATGTTGTTCATGTAGAAGAGGACGGGACCACCGTCCTCTACATAGACAGACAGTTGCTCCATGAAGTTACAAGCCCTCAAGCCTTTGAGGGTTTGTCTTTAGCGAGCCGCCCAGTTTGGAGAAATTCAGCTAACTTGGCAGTGTCTGATCACAACGTTCCAACCACTGATCGTTCTGAAGGTATTAAAGATCCAGTATCACGTTTACAGATTGATACTTTGGATCAAAACTGTGATGCATTTGGTATTACGCAATACAAAATGCACGACAAGCGTCAAGGCATTGTTCACGTGATTGGCCCTGAGCAGGGCGCCACCTTGCCTGGTATGACAGTTGTTTGCGGTGATTCACACACAAGTACACATGGTGCGTTTGGCGCATTAGCATTTGGTATTGGTACATCAGAAGTTGAGCACGTATTAGCCACACAAACTTTGCTCATGAAAAAAAGCAAAAACATGTTGGTGCGTGTAGACGGTCAATTACCTTTGGGTTGTTCTGCTAAAGATATCGTTTTGGCAATTATTGGCAAAATTGGTACAGCAGGTGGTACTGGTTACACAATTGAGTTTGCAGGTGATGCGATCCGTTCTTTATCGATGGAAGGCCGCATGACTGTTTGCAACATGGCTATTGAGGCCGGTGCAAGAGCAGGTATTGTTGGTGTTGATGAGACCACCATTAACTATGTCAAAGGTCGTCCATATTCTCCTGCAGAGGGCGAGGCATGGCGTCAAGCTTTGCAGTACTGGAGAACTTTGCACACAGATGAAGGCGCTCAATTTGACCGCGTGGTTGAGTTGCGTGCTGAGGAAATTAAGCCACAGGTAACTTGGGGCACATCACCAGAGATGGTGTTGTCGATTGATGACCGCGTGCCTGATCCTGAAAAAGAAAAAGACCCGGTGAAGCGTGAAGCTATGGAACGTGCTTTGGCTTATATGGCTTTAACCCCGAACACTCCAATTGAATCAATTTCAGTCGATAAAGTATTCATTGGTTCTTGCACTAACAGTCGTATTGAAGATATTCGTGCGGCAGCCAGAGTGGTGGAGCGTATTGCTAAAAAAGTTTCACCGACTGTGCGATTAGCCATGGTGGTGCCTGGTTCAGGTTTGGTGAAAGAGCAGGCGGAGCGCGAAGGTTTGGATCGCGTATTCAAAGCGGCTGGCTTTGAGTGGCGTGAGCCAGGGTGTTCTATGTGTTTGGCGATGAACGCCGATCGTTTGGAGCCAGGTGAGCGTTGTGCATCTACATCTAATCGTAACTTTGAAGGACGCCAAGGTAATGGCGGTAGAACACATTTAGTAAGTCCTGCTATGGCTGCTGCGGCTGCCCTAGAAGGTCACTTTGTAGATGTTCGTAAAATAGCTTAAAAAAATATTGGAGACCTCTATGAAACAACTTTTAAAAATTGCGGTAGCTGTTGCGATGATCTCTGGATTAGTTGCTTGCAACACAATCTCAGGTTTGGGCCAAGATTTGCAAAACTTGGGCACTGTGATTGACAAAAATACAGCAAAGAAATCTGATTCAAAAGGTGAATCTGATAATTCAGGCGTGGTTGTTACACCGGTTAAATAATGGATAAGTTCACAGTTCATCAGGGCGTTGTTGTTCCTCTCGATCGTGAAAACGTCGATACAGATGCCATCATTCCAAAGCAGTTCCTGAAATCAATCAAGAGAACTGGTTTTGGTCAGAATCTTTTTGATGAATGGCGTTACTTGGATCAGGGTGAGCCTGGTCAAGATTGTTCTACTCGTCCGGTCAATCCAGACTTTGTATTGAACCAATCTCGTTATAAAGGTGGCAG
>JBEEOV010000033.1:0-12147 GCA_041191465.1 Pseudomonadota bacterium | reverse complement strand
GATTGGAAACTGGAACTATGGTACTGGCCGTCGTAAGAGCTCAGTAGCCCGCGTATTCATCAAGGCTGGTAAAGGTGAAATTCTTGTAAACGGCAAGCCAATTGCTGAATACTTTGCTCGTGAAACATCACGCATGATCGTTCGTCAGCCATTAGAGTTGACTAATCACGGTACAACATTTGACATTAAAGTAAACGTGTCAGGTGGTGGTGAGACAGGTCAAGCTGGTGCGGTTCGTCACGGTGTGACACGTGCTTTGATCGACTACGATGCAGCATTGAAGCCAACGCTATCTAAAGCAGGTTTCGTAACACGTGATGCTCGTGAAGTTGAACGTAAAAAAGTTGGTTTGCATGGCGCGCGTCGTCGCAAACAGTTCAGCAAACGTTAATTTTTTTTGCTGTTCTACGAAAAGCCGCGCACTGCGCGGCTTTTTCTTTTCTACAATAGCGATATTGGAGGATTTAAATGATCAAAGTTGGCATAGTTGGTGGAACGGGCTATACAGGCGTTGAATTATTGCGTTTGTTGTCACAGCATCCAAAGGTTCAATTAACGGCTATAACGTCTCGTAAAGAGGCGGGAATGCCTGTAGCTGAGATGTTCCCGTCTCTGAGAGGTAGGGTTGACCTATGCTTTACCACGCCAGAGGAAGCTAAATTAACAGAGTGTGATGCTGTATTTTTTGCGACACCACATGGTGTAGCAATGGCTCAAGCTAAAGAATTGCTTGCTGCCGGGGTTAAGGTATTGGATTTAGCCGCAGATTTCCGTCTTAAAGACACTGCAGAATTTGAAAAATGGTACGGAATGCCGCACGCTTGCCCTGAGATCTTGGCGGAGGCCGTTTATGGTTTGGCAGAAATTAATCGTGAGGCTATCAAGAAAGCTAGAGTCGTTGGTTTGGCTGGTTGTTACCCAACCTCTGTTCAGTTGGGTTATGCCCCATTGTTGTCACCAAAATCAACAGGCGGCAAAAACTTAGTTGATTTGAGTGCTTTGATCTCTGATTCAAAATCAGGTGTTTCTGGGGCGGGCCGCAAAGCTGAGGTGGGTACGTTATTAGCGGAAGCTGGCGATAATTTCAAAGCGTATGGCGTTAAAGGACATAGACACCATCCTGAAATTTGTCAGGGCTTGTCAGCCATCGCTGGTGGGAAACCGGTGGGTCTAACTTTTGTGCCCCATTTAACCCCAATGATCAGAGGCATTCATTCAACTTTATATGCCAGAATTCTTCCAGAGGGTAGAGATGTTGACTATCAAGCCCTATTTGAGAAGTTTTATGAGGGAGAGCCTTTTGTTGATGTGATGCCAGCTGGCAGCACTCCAGAGACTCGCTCAGTGAGGGGTAGTAATGCCCTTAGGATTGCAGTACATCGCCCTCAAGGTGGGGATATGTTGGTAATTTTGGTGGTTGAGGATAACCTTGTTAAAGGTGCATCAGGACAAGGAGTTCAGTGTTTGAACCTCATGTTTGGTTTGCCGGAAAATACAGGATTAACCCATATCGCTCTATTGCCATAAAGTCCCTACAGAAAATATTGGAATTGAGGCATACAATATTGGTTATGTAACAAAAGGAGTCCATGATGACCGCTACACAAACAACACAAGCAACAGACAATTTAGAGCCACCAATGCCACTAATCTTTACGGATAGTGCTGTAGCAAAAGTAGCTGATTTAATTGCGGAAGAGGGTAATCCAGATTTGAAATTGCGCGTATTCGTGCAAGGTGGGGGTTGCTCAGGTTTTCAGTATGGTTTCACATTTGATGAGGCTGTTAATGAAGACGACACATTGGTCACTAAAGGTAACGTAACTTTGTTAATTGATTCAATGAGCTTCCAATATTTGGTTGGTGCAGAGATTGATTACAAAGAAGATATCAATGGTTCACAATTTGTAATTAAGAATCCTAATGCCACAACAACATGTGGTTGCGGATCTTCTTTCTCAGCTTAATTAGGCAGGGTAACAAGCCCCTAGTGGGCGTAAACCTCTAGCCCCAGTAACGGCCGGCAGATTTGCTGGCTGTTTTTCTTTGTGAGCCCATGCAAGCCATGCAAATGCAGCTGCTTCGACGGCTTGTGGATCAATCCCTTCGGTTGCAGTGCTTTGAAAACCATTGCTTGGTATCCACGTGCAGAGCTTTTTCAGGCAATTAATTAAAGCAGTATTTTTGACACCACCCCCACAAACCAAAATGCGTTTTGTTTCAGGGGCATATTGCTTTAAAGCCTGAGCTATTGATTGGGCTGTGAGCATTAATAAGCTTGCCTGTATGTCGTGAGCTTGAGCCTGATGGCAATTATTTATTTCAAGATGGTGGTCTAGCCATTGAGGATTAAAAAGGTCGCGTCCAGTGCTCTTGGGAGCAGTTTTGGCAAAGTACTCATCAGCTAGCATGCTATTTACCAAGCTTTCAATGGGTTGACCCTTCTCAGCCCATTGACCGCCATCATCAAAAGCTTTACCAAGAGAGTGCTTGACCCAATGGTCCATCAGGGCATTGCCTGGACCGCAATCAAAACCAATGACGGTGTTGGAAATTAGGCTAAGGTTTGCAATGCCGCCGATGTTAAGTACCGCAACAGGCTGATTGCTTGAAAATTGGGTTGCATGAAAGGCAGGCACTAACGGTGCGCCTTGCCCGCCAGCTGCTATGTCTCTGCTACGAAAATCTGCAATGACATCGATACTAGATAGCTCTGCTAATAATGCAGGATTGAGGGACTGCTTGGTATATCCAATGCCATCGTGCAATTGAGGTTGATGTCGAATTGTTTGTCCGTGAGCGCCAATGGCTTGAATTTCTGATGCTTGGAGCTGGGATTTCTTGAGTATTTCTGAGACCGCTAAATGATAGTGTTGTGCTAATTGATTGGCTGCAAGGGCTTCAATATGTAGTTCATTCTCACTTGGTGCTTGGAGTTTGAAGTATGTTTCTTGGAGCTTTTTGTCCATTGGCACTTCAACATGCAGCAAGACCTTGGTTTTCCCAGACTTAGGAATATCGGCTAAAACGGCATCAATCCCATCCATGCTGGTTCCGGACATAATGCCAATATAGTAATTCTTCATAGGGTTGACTCTTAAGTGATGCGACAATGATGTTCTAGGAATTAAATGTAACCGATAGATTATGTCTTTAGCTAACGAGAATAAAACAGAACAAGTTAAATATCCAATTACAGATCGTGTTTTGGAGTCTTTGGCAGTCACTAAGCGTGGTTGCGAAGAATTATTGGTGGAAACCGAGTGGGTTTCTAAGTTGGCCCGTAGTGAGGCTACAAAAACCCCTTTAAGGATTAAGTTGGGTTTGGATCCTACGGCTCCAGATATTCATTTGGGACACACAGTTGTTTTGAACAAGATGCGTCAGTTGCAGGATTTGGGGCATACGGTCATTTTCTTGATTGGTGACTTCACTAGCATGATTGGTGATCCATCAGGTCGTAATGCAACGCGACCACCTCTAACTAAAGAAGAAATTGCAGTTAATGCAGAGACTTACTATAAGCAAGCGAGTTTAGTTTTGGATCCAGCTAAAACTGAGGTGAGATATAACAGTGAGTGGTGTGATCCATTGGGCGCCAGAGGCATGATTCAGTTGGCTGCAAAATACACCGTCGCTCGTATGCTTGAGCGTGATGATTTTACAAAGCGTTATAAGGGCGGGATTCCAATTTCTGTTCACGAGTTTTTGTATCCGTTAATGCAAGGTTATGACTCGGTTGCGCTAAAGAGTGATTTGGAGTTGGGTGGTACAGATCAAAAGTTCAACTTACTTGTAGGTCGTGAGTTGCAAAAAGAGTATGGTCAAGAAGCACAATGTATCTTGACTATGCCTTTATTGGTTGGCACAGATGGTGTCGATAAGATGAGTAAGTCTAAGAATAACTATATTGGCATTAGCGAAGCGCCCAATGAGATGTTTGGCAAGCTAATGAGTATTTCTGATGATTTGATGTGGAGTTATTTCACACTCTTGTCGTTTAAGCCACTTACTGAAATTGCGCAGATGAAAGAGGAAGTATCGGCTGGCCGCAACCCTAGAGACTTTAAGGTGGCATTGGGTCAAGAGATTGTTGCGAGATTCCATAGTGCCGCTGCTGCTGAGAAGTCTCTAGAAGACTTTAATCACCGTGCTAAAGGTGGTGTGCCTGATGATATTCCAGAAGTGATGCTGACGGGTGCGCCATTGGGTATTGGGCAGTTATTAAAGCAGGCTAACTTGGTGCCAAGTACGTCTGAAGCAATGCGTAATTTAGAACAAGGCGGAGTAAAGATTGACGGTGCTACTGTTAGTGATAAGTCGCTCAAAATCGATGCAGGTACGTTTGTAGTTCAAGTGGGTAAACGTAGATTTGCAAAAATCACGCTTTCTTAATTAAGTATGACGATTGTTTATTTGATTCGCCATGGCGAAACGATGTGGAATCGCGAGAAGCGATTGCAAGGCCATATTGATATTGGTTTAAATGACGCAGGTTATTGGCAAGCTGAATGTTTGGCTAAGCATATGACAGGCAAAAATTTGGCAGCGGTTATTTCTAGTGATTTAAGTCGTGCAATTGATACAGCTAAACCAATTGCTAAGCATCATGAACTTGATTTAATTTTTGACCCTGCGTTGCGTGAGAGACATTACGGCATCATGCAGGGTTTGAGTCATCAAGAGATTGCTCAGAATCATCCGCGTAATCACGCAGCATGGAAAAATCGAGAAGTAGATTTTCAGCCGGAATCTGGTGAAAGTTTGCAGCAGTTTTATGACCGTGTAGTTAATGCTGTGAAGCATTGGGCTAATACCTATCCTGATCAGGAGATTGCTGTGGTGGCTCATGGTGGCGTGCTAGATTGTTTAAATCGAGCCGCGACTAATAAAACGCTAGCTCAAGCACGTGATTTTGAGATTTTAAATGCCAGCTTAAATACTTTAAGTTATAGCAACGGGCGATTTGAGTTAATTCAGTGGGGTGATGTGAGTCACCTAGAAAACTCTAGTGGTCAGCTTAATAAATCTTTAGATGAGGTCGATGGTAGTCCAAGGTGAGCATAAGCTAACGCCGTGGCTACTCTGCCGCGAGGAGTTCTTTGTAAGAAGCCTTGTTGAATCAAATAAGGCTCAATAACATCTTCAATAGTTTCTCTCTCTTCACTAATTGCTGAAGCAAGGTTATCAACCCCTACAGGGCCGCCATCAAATTTGTGAACGATGGCTTCTAGTAGCTTTCTATCCATCACATCAAAGCCCACTCCATCTACGTCCAGCATTGAAAGAGCTGCGTCTGCAATTGATTGTGTAATTTGGCCATTGCCTTTTACTTCAGCATAATCTCTGACCCGTCTTAGTAAACGGTTAGCAATCCTTGGTGTGCCACGAGATCGTTTGGCAATTTCTAGAGCGCCGCCATCATCTAAGCCAGCATTTAAAAGGCTGGCTGAGCGCTTAACAATTAATGACAGTTCTTCGACTGTATAGAACTCTAAGCGAGCAACAATGCCAAACCGATCTCTTAATGGATTGGTTAGCATCCCTGCGCGTGTTGTTGCGCCAATCAAGGTGAATGGTTTTAGATCAAGTTTGACGCTTCTTGCGGCAGGGCCATCGCCAATCATGATGTCAATCGCATAATCTTCGAGCGCTGGATAAAGAATTTCTTCTACAACAGGAGATAACCTATGAATTTCATCAATAAATAAAACGTCATTGGCTTCAAGATTGGTGAGTAGGGCTGCTAAGTCGCCTGGACGATCTAGTACCGGCCCACTTGTTTGGCGTAGGTTGACACCCATTTCTCTGGCAATAATATGAGCCAAGGTGGTTTTGCCTAATCCTGGAGGGCCAAATAAAAGTACATGATCCAGAGCCTCTTGTCTTTGTTTGGCGGCAGATATAAATATTTCTAGTTGGCCACGGGCTTTTTTCTGACCAACATACTCTTCTAATTGCTTAGGTCTTAGAGCTCGCTCAAGCGCATTGTCATCAGTGCTGGCAGCAGCTGTAACCAATCGTTCTTCTTGATTGTTTTCTGAGGGGGTGATGTCGTCAGTTTTAATTGCCATGAGTAGAGTTTATTACTATTTGTGTCATCTACTTAGGCTTTAGATAAGGCCTTTAGTGCCAGCCTAATGCCATCAGATACTGAGCTACCTGGGGTTACTTGTTTTAGCGCTAGCTGAGCCTCTTTTTCCGAATAACCTAGGGCTGTTAATGCCTGAAGAATTTCTAGTTGGCTATCAGATTGATTAGCTAGATTTGATAGCCCAATGTCTGCGCCGATTTTCCCTTTAAGCTCTAGAAGAAGTCGTTCAGCTGTCTTTTTGCCAATGCCTGGAACCTTGGTGAGGCGAGCAGACTCTTGCAGAGTGACAGCTTGGGCTAATTCATCAACACTCATGCCAGATAGTAGTGACAAAGCAGTTCTTGCTCCGATACCGCTAATTTTAATGAGGGATCTGAAAGCTTCTCTTTCGGAGTCAGTGGCAAACCCAAACAGCTGTTGAGCATCTTCGCGAACCACGAAATGGGTTAACAGTGTGACCTGTTGACCAATTGCTGGCATTTGATAAAGAGTGCTCATTGGCACATCAATTTCATAGCCTACACCATGACAATCCACAATCAGTCTGGGTGGGGTATTGGCAATTAAGATGCCTTGTATTCTTCCAATCATGTCGACATCTTAAGCTGATTATCGAAATTGTTGTAGTCGTTCATTAAGTTCTCTGTGATGCGCGGCACAGATGGCAACAGCTAATGCATCTGATGCATCCGTGCCAGCAACTTTATTTAGTTTTAATAAACGTTTCACCATTTCTTGCACTTGGCTTTTGCTAGCCCTTCCTGAGCCCACAATAGCCTTTTTAACTTCTAGGGCACTGAATTCAACCATGGGTAGGCCGCCTGATACCAATGATGCAATCGCAGCACCGCGGGCTTGGCCAAGTAGAAGAGTGGATCTTGGGTTAACGTTTAAAAAAACTTGTTCCATAGAGGCGGCATCTGGTTTGTATAAATCAACCACTTCTCTGATGCCGGCATATAGCGTGGCCAACCTTTGTGGAACTGAGATTTCAGTCCCACCTGTTTCGATTGTGCCGGATGCTATGTAATTTAGACGTTGACCCTGAACTTCAATAACGCCAAAGCCGCTGACTCGAAGTGCTGGGTCAATGCCTAATATACGCATATTAATGACGGAAGTGACGTGTGCCTGTGTAGACCATTGCTACACCGCGTTCATCGGCTGCAGCAACAACTTCATCATCACGCATGCTGCCGCCTGGTTGAATAACGCAAGTGGCGCCAGCATCTACCACCACATCTAATCCATCTCTAAATGGGAAGAATGCATCACTAGCCACAGCTGAATTTTGTAGTGTCAAACCAGCATTTTGAGCTTTGATACTTGCAATTCTGGCTGAGTCAATACGGCTCATTTGGCCCGCACCAACACCTAGTGTCATACCGTCACCACAGAAAACAATGGCATTTGATTTAACGTATTTCGCAACGCGCCAAGCAAACATTAAGTCTTCCATTTCTTTAGGGGTTGGCTGACGTTTTGTTACGACACGTAATTCGCTAGGTAATACATTTTTAGCGTCAGGGCTTTGAACAAGTAATCCACCACCAACACGTTTGATGTCTTGAGGGTTAATTGTTTCGGCAAGTTCAATTTCTAATAGGCGAACATTTTGTTTGCTGGCAAAAATTGCTAAAGCTTCTGGGGAGAATGCTGGGGCAATTAATACTTCTACAAACTGCTTAGATACTGCCTCGGCAGTAGCGCCATCACATGGTCTGTTGAAAGCAATAATTCCGCCAAAAGCAGATGTGGAGTCAGTTTTAAATGCTTTTTGGTAAGCCTCAAGTGCGGAGTTTGCTACTGCTACACCACAAGGGTTAGCATGTTTAATGATCACGCAAGCTGGTTGGCCGCTGGTGACAGTGTTGCCAAAGCTTTTGACGCATTCCCAAGCAGCATCGGCATCCGCAATATTGTTGTATGACAACTCTTTGCCTTGCAACTGACGGTAGTTTGCTAGAGCACCAGGAACTAATTGTGTGTCTTTGTAGAACGCAGCACTTTGATGTGGGTTTTCACCATAACGCATTTCTTGTACTTTATCGAATGCTAGGTGAAGTGTTTGAGGATATTCGCTACGGCTAGTGTGCTCTAAGTTGTCACCAAGACTAGATAGGTAATTGGCAATAGCACCATCATACTGAGCGGTATGAGCATAAACTTTTTTAGCTAGTCTGAAGTTGGTAGCAAAAGAAACTTCATTCTTGTTAGCGCGCATCTCTGCTAACACAGCATCATAGTCGGTTGGGGATATTAAGACTGTGACATCTTTGTGATTCTTGGCAGCTGCGCGAAGCATGGCGGGACCACCAATATCAATGTTTTCAATTGCATCTTCAAAAGAGCATTGTTCTTGAGCTACGGTTTTTTGGAATGGATACAGATTAATCACAAGCATATCAATCGCACCAATGCCATGTTCTTTGATGGCTGCCATGTGCTCAGGAAAATCTCTACGTGCCA
Organism: Pseudomonadota bacterium; assembly: GCA_041191465.1. Classification (GTDB taxonomy): domain Bacteria; phylum Pseudomonadota; class Gammaproteobacteria; order Burkholderiales; family Burkholderiaceae; genus Polynucleobacter. The sequence goes on along the minus strand of JBEEOV010000033.1, from coordinate 3,584 downwards.
AAAGACCACCGTGAACCATAGGGTGAAGGGTCTTAACGCGACCATCTAACATTTCAGGAAAGCCGGTGATTTCCGATACCTCAACCACTGGTAAGCCATTTTCAGCTAATAGCTTAGCAGTACCGCCAGTAGAGATTAATTTCACACCACAGTCATGCAGTGATTTGGCAAAAGGAATAATGCCAGATTTGTCAGAAACGGAAAGTAAGGCTGTACGAATCATAAGAGTCTTTGAGAATAAAAGTTAATAAATAGGAAATAGGTTTATAAGAGGCCGTGCTCTAGTAGTTTTTTTCTGAGGGTGTTGCGATTAATGCCTAAATAGTTGGCTGCAAGAGATTGGTTTTGTCCAGCATGCTTCATGATTAACTCAAGTACTGGTTTTTCCATCACGCTTAAGACCATTTGATAGACATTGCTTGGAGCGGTATCACCCAAATCATCTAAATATCTTTTGAGATGCTTTTCAATAGTTTGACTAACTGGATGTTGTTGAGGGGCTTGCATATTAAGCTGCTTCTAAATAAATTAAATGTTCTGATTCTTCTTTGAGTGAATCAAAAAACTGATTCACTGCTTCTAATTGTTTCTGACAGTCATCAATTGTATTCATATGATGTCTGAATACATGAGATCCTTTAAGCCCTTTGCAATACCAACCAATGTGCTTGCGCGCGGTTCGAACCCCTGCATATTCGCCATAAAACTCATAGTGATCTATGAGGTGTTTATTTAGAATGCCTTGTATTTCTGCAACTTTAGGGGCATCTAATAAAGTCCCTGTTTGTAGGTAGTGCAAGATTTCTCGGAATATCCAAGGACGTCCTTGAGCAGCTCTGCCAATCATTAATGCATCAGCGCCAGTTAATTTGAGTACTTGGGCTGCTTTTTCAGGCGAGTTAATGTCGCCATTGGCAACCACTGGTATTTTGATAGAAGCCTTCACCGCTGCAATAGTCTCGTATTCAGCTTCTCCACGATAAAGGTCTGCTTTTGTTCGCCCATGAATGGTGAGCATTTCAATACCGCTGTTCACAGCAATTTCAGCAATCTTTAAAGCGTTTTTGTTGTCTCGGTCCCAACCAGTTCTGATTTTTAATGTGACTGGTACTAGGGGGTGATCCTTCTTAACAGTATTCACAATCTTTTCTAAGATCCTGCCTACCAAAGCTTCGTCCTTTAATAGGGCTGACCCTGATGCAACATTGCATACTTTCTTGGCGGGGCAACCCATATTGATATCAATAATTTGTGCGCCACGGTCAATGTTTAAGACTGCTGCCTCAGCCATCATTTCGGGGTCTGCGCCAGCAATTTGAACGGATATAGGTTCAACTTCGCCATCGTGATTGGCTCTTCGTAGAGTTTTTGGGCTATTCCAGAGCATGGCATTAGAGGCAATCATTTCTGAAACAGCGTAGCCTGCCCCTAATTTTTTACATAACTGTCGAAATGGGCGATCCGTTACCCCTGCCATGGGAGCCACAAATAAGTTATTGGGGAGGGTGTGCGGACCTAATTTCATCAGGGCGCAACTCTAACATGAGAAGCTTACTTTTGCTTAAATTTTAAGCAAATAATGATTAGCGTTGTCCAAACATCATCTGGCGGGTCAGACCTTGTTTAATTGGTGGCATGAGTTGCAAGCTTGATAGTGCAATACCTCTTGCCCAAATCACCGGTTTAAGTTTTGAAGTGAATATTCTTGCTAAGAAATCGGTGGTGGTAATCGTGGTATTTCTATCCCGTTTTCTCAGTTCTTGATAATGCTGGAGTGCCTCAGTCACATTATCTGATTCAGTTAGAACATCCGCCAATGTGTGCGCATCTCTTAGCCCTAAGTTAAGTCCTTGACCCGCAACAGGGTGCATGGTTTGAGCAGCATTGCCAATCCATACCTCGTTTTTATCAATAATTTTCTTTCTGGCATTTAATCCCAGGTTGTAGCTACGTAGCTCTCCAGCCTCAACAAATGTACCTGCGCGGCTACCAAATGATGTTTGTAGCTCGTTTAAAAATGCTAAGGCATCTAATTGAAGACGTCGATCACTTGCTTCTGGGCTGCCGCACCATACAAGATTTAAGTACTCAGGACCTTTGTGGCTTGGCAGTAGTGCAAGGGGACCTTCACTGGTAAATCTCTCCCAGGCCATGTGATAGTTTGATTGATTCATCCTCACCCAACCAACAATAGCTGATTGTTGATAGTCACGATAGATTTCTTGCCAGTCTTGTTGTTTGAATAGTCCACCTTCGGCATGAATAATCACATCGGCTAAGTTGGGAATATCTAATGCATCAATTTTCTGCTCAAAGTGCCATTGAAAATTAGGAGAGTTGACTGCAATTTTTTGAAGGGCATGTCTAAGCGATAGGTGAATGTCAGCGTATCTCACGATATGACCTAAGGCATCTTGCTCCAACTCTTCTCTACGCACAATGGCTCTACCGAAATGACCCCGATGGGATACATGAATGGTATGAATTGCAGGAGATTGATTTGGCCACGCACCAATTGTTTTAAGTAACAAATGACTGCCTTGAGAAACAGCTAAACCTCTACTATCGCCTTGAGCTACCGCATCATCAGAGCCACTTAATCGATCATATAGCTGAACGTTAGCATTTGGCTTCTTATGCAAAATCCAGCTCGCACATGCCAAACCAACTGGTCCTGCACCGATGATAGCGATTGTTTTCATGATGAGTGTTTCATCAAATATTCGATTTCATTAATGCTAACTGGTACGTCTCTACTCATTAGCTCGCAATTGTCAGCAGTTACTAATGCATCGTCTTCAATGCGGATACCAATATCCCAGTATTGCGGATCAATGTCATCTGATTTTCTTATGTATAAACCTGGCTCGATGGTTAAAACCATGTTTGGCATTAATGTTCGCCAAGCCTTAGGGTCTGTATTGCTGCTGGGCTCTCTGTATTGACCAACATCATGCACATCCATGCCTAGCCAATGGCTGGTGCGATGCATGTAAAAACGTTGATAAGCTTTGCTTTCGAGTGCGTTATCTAAGCTACCAATTGTTGAGCGATCAATTAGGTTTAAATCCAATAAGCCTTGAGTTAGAACACTTAGAGCTGCATCATGAGGCGCTTGAAAGTCTAGCCCCTGCTTTGTTTTGTCGATTGCTGCTTCTTGAGCTGCTAAAACAATTTCGTAAATAGCTTTTTGTGGACCAGAAAATTTGCCGTTGACTGGAAAGGTTCTGGTGATGTCTGAAGCGTAGCCATCTAACTCACATCCCGCATCAATGAGGCACAAATCACCATTCTTTAATTCTGCATTACCTGCTCTGTGGTGTAGAACGCATGCGTTCGCTCCAGTTGCCACAATGCTGTTGTATGCAACACTTTGCGCGCCGGCATATCTAAAGGCATGCAATAGTTCTGCTTCTAGATGGTATTCCCGTAGTCCTGGGCGGCTGGCTTGCATTGCCCTAATATGGCCTTGAGCAGCAATTTTCCCAGCTTGGCGCATGGTATTGATTTCATGTTGATCTTTGAATAAGCGCATCTCATGAATGATTGTTTCTGCATCAAATAGAGCTGCAGGAGAATTAGCG
>JBEEOV010000032.1:0-12243 GCA_041191465.1 Pseudomonadota bacterium | reverse complement strand
TATCATTGATAACCGTATACCAAGATCGCCAGTTAATGGCGTTGATGGTAGAGCTGAGTTTCGTGCTGGTGGCTCAGAAATGGAAAGAGCTGGCGCTGCACTTTTAAATGCAGGTAATGGTCAATTAGCAATACATGCTGATGCTGCATATCGAAAAACTGATAATTTGCGTATACCAGGCAATATTAATCCTGTTGGAGCGCGCGAGGCTATAAAGCAAGGCTCAAAATTATTGAATTCCAACTCCGATCAACAATCTGGATCAGTTGGCGTATCAGCAACATCAGAGCATGGCTACGCTGGCATATCTCTGGATACCTACCGCAATGATTACGGCACCAGCCTTTTTGAAGCTGGCAGTCCTACGCGCATCAAAATGCAACAAGATAGAGTGACCATTGGAGCCGAGCAAAGAAACTTAGATGGTAAGTTAGGGTTCATTAGTTCGTTGCATGGGTCGATATCTCATACTGATTACAAGCATGATGAACTGGCTGGCTCTGCGCTTGAGGCAACATTTAAAAATAAAGGCTGGGAAGGGCACTTTGGTGGAACTTTGGTGCCTGTCAACACGGCCTTTGGTCAATTAAAGGGCGCATGGGGAATTCAGGCATCAAATAGCCAGTTGCGTATGACTGGAGATTCTCCACTGGTACCCAATGCTGATACAAACACTAAAGCTTTTTATGTTTTTGAAGAGTTGTCTTTCAGTAAAGATGCTGCGATTAATTTAGGTGCTCGGATTGAGGATGTGCGCATCAGAGGTATTGCCGGTAACGGTAGTGACGGCGATGCTACTGTTGGCGAGAAAAAATTCAAACCATTTTCTACGTCACTGGGTTATCGCCAAGGGCTAAATAGTTTTTGGACTGCAACATCGAACCTCTCTTATACAGAACGTGCGCCAACATACTACGAGCTATTTGCAAATGGGCATCATCATGCAACCGGTTTACATGAGATTGGTAATCCTAATCAAAAACTTGAAAAAGGCACAACGCTAGATTTAGCTTTGAGTCACAAAACAGAAGAATCAAAAATTAGATTGGGTGCATTTGTTACTGAGTTTTCAAACTTTATTGGTTTGATGCCGCAGTCTGTTGATGAATATAGGTTTGAAGGCATCAAAGCTCGTTTGTATGGTTTAGAGGCGGACGGGCGCTTTCCGTTGTTAAAAGGCGCTTTTGGCAAGACTGGACAAATAGATTTGAGTTGGAAGGCTGACTATGTGCGCGGAGAAAATCGTACAACTGGAGGATCGTTGCCAAGAATTGCTCCGCTACGCGTAGACACATCTTTCATTTACACCGAAGGTAGGTACTCAAGTCAGTTGGATGTGCGCTATGCAGCACGCCAAAACCGCTATGACGATAGCTTGGGGGCGACACCAGGTTACACAACGATTGGTGTGGGCGCATCATACAAAACAGTTCTGCAGGGATTTAAGTCTGCCTATTGGTTTGTACGTTTAGATAACTTGACCAATGAAGTTGCTCGTAATGCCTCATCGGTGATGCGAGATGTTGCTATGGTTGGTTCTAGAAGTTTGCGTGCAGGGCTTAGAGCTTCATTCTAGGGCATGGTTCTTTTGATTTGTGGGGTGCTTTGGCGCCCCTTTTTGCTTTTTAACAGTACTTTTTAAAAAAAGTGTTGTTTTGGTCTTAAAAATATAGCCAATTAGGGGTTCTGGTCTTAGAATCACGCGCATGAACGCACCGCTAAAAGAACTTCAAGACGTATCCCCTGCAATTAAAGCCGAGGTTTTGGCGCAGGCTTTACCGTATATCAAAAAATATCACGGCAAAACCATTGTGATTAAGTACGGTGGAAATGCCATGACAGAAGAGCGCCTAAAAGAAGGCTTTGCTCGTGATGTGATTTTGTTAAAACTGGTTGGCATGAACCCAGTAGTTGTTCACGGTGGTGGGCCACAGATTGACGATGCTCTCAAGAAGGTGGGTAAGGCTGGAACTTTTATTCAGGGCATGCGTGTGACTGATGAAGAAACCATGGAAGTGGTTGAATGGGTTCTTGGCGGCGAAGTTCAGCAAGACATCGTGATGTTGATTAATCATTTTGGCGGTCAAGCAGTTGGCTTGACTGGTAAAGACGGCGGTTTGATTCATGCGCGCAAGATGATGATCCCCAACAAAGAAAAAGCAGGCGAAATGCTTGATATTGGTTTTGTTGGTGAGATTGACTCAATCAATCCAGCAGTTGTTAAAGCCTTGCAAGATGATGCGTTTATTCCAGTTATTTCGCCAATTGGTTTCGGTGAAGATGGTCAAGCCTACAACATCAATGCTGATTTGGTGGCTGGCAAGATGGCAGAAATTCTGAAGGCTGAGAAATTGGTGATGATGACCAATATCCCAGGCGTGATGGATAAAAACGGAAACCTATTAACTGACTTAACAGCCAGAGAAATTGATGCGCTGTTTGCTGATGGAACGATTTCAGGAGGCATGTTGCCAAAGATCTCTTCTGCGTTAGATGCAGCTAAGAGTGGCGTTAATTCAGTGCACATCATTGATGGCCGTATTGAGCATTCGTTGCTATTGGAAATTTTGACAGAGCAAGCCTTTGGCACAATGATTCGCTCACATTGATTCTTCCATGCGTCGACCTTTATGGTTTTTTGATTTAGATAACACGCTACACGACGCATCGAGCGACATCTTTCCCTACATCAATGATGCAATGACGAGCTTTGTGGCTCGTCGTTTGCATTTGGATCGGGATGCCGCTAGCCAAGTTCGCAATCGGTATTGGCAACAATATGGTGCAACATTGTTGGGGTTGGTGAAGCATCATGCCATTGACCCTCATGAGTTTTTATATGAAACCCATCGTTTTGATGAGTTGACTGGTTCGCACCTGGATGATTTATCAGATATTGTTACCGGTGAAAAAGGGCTCAGACAGCTATTAAATCGCTTACCTGGACGCAAGATTTTGCTAACCAATGCACCGCGATCCTATGCCCAAAAAGTTCTTCAAGAGTTAGGCATTGCAGGTTGTTTTCATGCGGTTGAAGCGATTGAAGACATGGAGGTTCACCAGCAGTGGCGACCTAAACCTGATCATTTAATGATTAGACGGCTTCTTCGAAAGTATCGCTGCGCCCCTCATAGAGCTGTTTTGGTGGATGATACTTTGGGGCATTTAAGCGAATACTCAAAATTGGGCTTAAAGACTGTCTGGTTTAAAAGACATGTTAGGACTTACACCCATAATCGAGGTAATGTATCTCTAGAAGTACAATCAATGCATCAATTATTTAAAAGTTGGCAGAAACTCAAATGAACTCACCATTTAATCAAGTGCCTATGACCAATGACTCTAATCAGGATATGGAGGCGCCAGTACGCAAGCGTCCGCGTCCTGGTGAGCGCAGAATACAAATTCTTCAGGTTCTAGCTGAGATGTTGGAGAACCCTAAGGGTGACCGAGTTACAACTGCGGCCTTGGCTGCCCGCTTGGAAGTCTCAGAGGCGGCTCTATACCGACATTTTGCAAGCAAGGCTCAGATGTTTGAGGGCTTGATAGCTTTTATTGAGCAAACAATTTTTGGTTTGATCAATCAAATTACTGAGCGTGAAGAGGCTGGAGATCGCCAAGCTCAAGAAATTTTGATGGTTTTGTTGGGTTTTGGCGAAAAGAATCCAGGTATGACCAGAGTTTTGCTTGGCGATGCTTTGTGGCTAGAAGATGAGCGCCTACAGGACCGCATTGCACAGATTTTTGAGCGTATTGAGTCTTCTTTGAAGCAATCATTGCGTATTGCACAAACACAAGGACGTTTTCCTCAGTCTGCTGATGGTAATGAGGTAAGTTCTCGGGCTGCGATGATGATCAGTTATGTGGTGGGACGTTGGCATCGTTATGCGCGAAGCGGCTTTAAAAAAGCTCCTACAGAATTTAGTGACTTACCGATGAGAGTTTTGTTCTCCGTATGAGTTTAGGTGTTGTTAAGCCAGAAACCCTTCACTTTGCAGAACCATTAAGTTTGCAAAGCGGGGCAAGCATTGCCAATTACAACTTGGTTGTAGAAACTTATGGCCAGTTAAATGCTAAAAAAGATAATGCGGTTTTAATTTGTCATGCTCTCAATGCCTCGCATCATGTTGCGGGCGTTAGTGCAGATAATCCAGAAAATATTGGTTGGTGGGACAACATGGTTGGCCCTGGTAAGCCAGTAGATACAAACAAGTTTTTTGTAATAGGCGTTAACAACCTTGGGTCATGCTTTGGCTCAACCGGTCCAATGAGCATTAATCCTTCAACGGGAAAGCCTTATGGCGCATCATTCCCGGTGGTTACGGTGGAAGATTGGGTTAATGCTCAAGCTAGAGTGGCAGATCACTTTCAGATAGAAAAATTTGCAGCAGTGATGGGCGGTAGCCTGGGTGGTATGCAAGCCATGGCTTGGAGCATGATGTATCCGACTAGAGTTGCTAACTGCATTGTGGTTGCCTCTACGCCAAAATTATCAGCACAAAACATCGCGTTTAATGAAGTGGCCAGAAGCGCTATTTTGAGTGACCCAGATTTTCATGGCGGCGATTATTACGCTCACAACGTCAAACCTCGCAGAGGCTTGAGGGTTGCCAGAATGATTGGCCATATCACTTATTTGTCAGATGATGATATGGCTGAGAAATTCGGCAGGGAATTGCGTCGAGCTGAAGGTGATTCTGATGAATACAACTTTAGTTTTGATGTTGAATTTGAGGTCGAAAGCTATTTGCGCTATCAAGGTGAAAAGTTTGCAGATTATTTTGATGCAAATACGTATCTATTAATTACGCGAGCTCTAGATTATTTTGATCCTGCTAAAGCATATGCAAATAACCTAAGCGCAGCGATGAAGGATGTCGTTGCTAAATTCTTAGTGGTAAGTTTTACAACTGATTGGCGCTTTGCGCCAGATCGTAGCCGAGAAATTGTTAAGGCTTTGCTTGATAACAAACTAGATGTTAGTTATGGTGAAATTGATGCGCCACACGGCCACGACGCATTCTTATTAGAGGACTCTCGATACCACGGCTTAGTTAGGGCTTATTTTGAGCAAATAGCTATGGGGGTTCAGCCATGATGCGTTCTGATTTTGCTGCAATTGCAAAGTGGATTAAGCCTGGATCTCAGGTATTAGATGTGGGCTGCGGGGATGGCACACTGTTGAGTTATCTGAAAGACTCAAAGTCTGCACATGTCTATGGTGTTGAGCTCGCTGATGACAAGGTTTTGGCTTGTGCACAAAAAGGACTCAACATTGTTCAGCAAAATTTAGAGGGTGGTTTAGCTCTTTTTGAGGACGACAGTTTTGATACGGTAATTTTGTCTCAAACTTTGCAAACCATTCATCAAACAGCCAGAATATTGAGTGAGATTGCACGAGTTGGTCATGAGTGCATTGTTTCATTCCCAAATTTTGGGCACTGGTCGCATCGAGCATCGGTTGCTTTGGGGCGCATGCCAGTTTCTAAATCTTTGCCATATCAATGGTATGACACGCCAAACGTTAGGGTTCTCACAATTGCAGATTTCGAAGCATTGGCGCCAGCCGTGGGTTTGCAGTTGCTAGATAGAGTTGTTCTTCATGATGGTCAAACTGTTCAATTTTTACCTAATTTAAGAGGTAGTCTTGCAATCTATCGAGCGCGTCGGGCCGAGTAAAACTAAAGCATTATTGGTTTGTGTTTTTCTAGGATTCTCTAGCGGATTACCTTTATTCATACTTTATAACCTCCTCTCTGCGTGGTTAAAAAGTGAAGGTGTTGATTTAAAAGCAATTGGTTTGTTTGCCTTGGTTGGAATGCCATATACCTGGAAGTTTTTATGGGCGCCAGCGATGGATCGGTTTAACCTGCCATTCTTGGGTCGTCGACGTGGTTGGATGATTGCGACTCAAATTGCAGTCATGATTGCTGTTGTATTGATGGGGCAATTTAATCCGCGCACAGAAATATGGACAGTTGTATTTTTAGCCTCGATAGTTTCTTTTTTATCAGCCAGCCAAGATGTTGTTGTTGATGCACATCGCCGTGAGTGGTTAACAGAAGAGCAGATGGGTTCTGGTACTGCGCTATTTGTTAATGCTTATAAGTTATCAACATTGGTTCCTGGTTCGCTATCTTTAATCTTGTCAGATTTGATGAGTTGGGATTGGGTCTTTCTAATCACTGGCTTGTTTATGTTGCCAGGAATTTTGACCACACTATTAGTTTCTGAGCCAAAGATGTATGGCCCTGCGCCTAAAACATTAAAAGAGGCTGTGATAGAGCCTTTTAATGAGTTTATGCAAAGGCGTGGTTGGCAACATGCCATATTAGTTTTGGCGTTTATATTTTTATATAAGCTAGGCGATTCAATGGCTACTGCCTTAGCCACTCCTTTTTATATTGAGCTTGGATTTACAAGAACAGAAATCGGATTGGTAGCAAAAAATGCAGGTTTGTGGGCAAGCATCTTAGGTGGAATCTTGGGCGCATATTGGATGCTTAAAACCGGTGTAAATAAAGCTCTTTGGCTGTTTGGGTTTTTGCAAGCGGTTGCGATTATTGGCTTTGCAATTTTGGCTCAAACCGGCGCGGATTTGTGGGTGTTGACTTGGGTGATTGGATTTGAGGCGCTCTCAGTTGGATTGGGTACAGCCGCTTTTACATCATATATTGCGCTAGAGACCAACCCAAGATTTACTGCAACACAATTTGCTTTATTTACGAGCTTATCTGCCGTGCCAAGAACATTTATTAATGCTTTAACGGGTTACATAGTTGAGTTAACGGGTTGGACCAACTTTTTTGTGATTTGTTTTATTTTGGCTATTCCGGGTTTGTTGTTGTTGCCTAAAATTGCTCCTTGGAATAAAGAAAAACAATCTGACTTTGAAAAAGCTTTGTAATTAAATGACATTTAATTATTTTAAAAAACTAAAGACGTATAGCTCTGCTGCGCTGTTTATTGTTCTGACTGCGTGCGCCTCCTCTCCAAGGCATGTTGGGCCTGCTGACGGTGTGAAGGTTGGTGAAGGATCTAGTTTAAAAAATATGGTACCCGCAAGTCAGCTGGAGCAATCAGCCACAAAGCAATACAACAGCATGAAGCAAAAGGCTTCACAAAAAAATGCCTTGGCGCCAGAGAATCATCCTCAGGTGATTCGTTTAAGAGCAATTGCCAAAAAAATTCTTCCTCATGCGTATGCATGGAATCCTGATTCGCAGGGATGGAAGTGGGAGATTAATTTATTTGTATCTGATGAGGTCAATGCGTTTTGTATGCCTGGTGGAAAAATTGCTTTTTATACAGGTATCTTAGAAAAGCTAAAGCTGAATGATGATGAGGTTGCAACTGTGATGGGGCATGAAATTGCTCACGCGTTGAGAGAGCATGCTCGCGATCGAATAGCCAAGGCACAAATAGGCAATCTAGGCGCCAATGTTTTGTCATCTGCGTTAGGTTTAGGTAATGTGGGAAGCCAAGCCTTGGGCCAGGGTTTGCAGATAATCGGCTTGAGTTTTTCCAGGGCTGACGAGAAAGATGCCGATTTGGTCGGTATGGATATAGCCGCTCGAGCTGGTTATGATCCACGTGCTGGGGTTTCCTTGTGGCAAAAAATGGGACAGCTATCGCAAGATAAAGATAAGCAACCTGAATGGTTGTCTACACATCCATCAGGTGACTCCCGCATCTATGAAATCCAAAGAAACATGATGGATGCTCTGGTGTTATATGCCAAAGCTAAAAACACCACCATTGATCGTTTGCCAAATTACAAACCCTGATTACAGATTTTCGTAATCAACAATTAAGGGCGCGTGATCAGAGAATTTTTCTGATTTATAGATCTCTACTCTTTGTGCTTTAGTGCCAATGGTTGGTGTTGCAATTTGATAGTCAATGCGCCACCCGACATTTTTTGCATAAGCTTGCCCTCTTTGGCTCCACCATGTGTAACACTCATCTTCGGTGGTTGGGTGTAAATGTCTATAAACATCAACAAATCCGACGCGATCAAAGAGTTGTGTCATCCACTCCCTTTCCTCTGGTAGGAAGCCAGAGTTTTTGATGTTGCCCTTCCAGTTTTTGAGATCGATTTCTTTGTGCGCAATATTAATATCGCCACACAAAATGATTTCAAGGCCTTCTTTTTTCAGAGCCTCTATGTGTGGCATAAACAAATCTAAAAATCTAAACTTGGCTTCTTGTCTTTCTGGGGCACTGGACCCTGATGGGAAGTAAGCTGAAATAACAACTAAGTTGCCAAATCTTGCTTCAACGTATCGACCTTCAGCATCAAATTCACCATTATCAAACCCGATTTTTACGCTATCGGGCTTTTGTTTGGAGTACAAACCTACCCCGCTGTAGCCTTTTTTTTGCGCATATTGAAAAAAACCATGGTAACCATTTGGGCTTAGTAGGGAGCCATCTAAATCAGCCTCTTGGGCTTTAAGCTCTTGAATACAAAGGATGTCTGGGTTTTGAGTGTGAGCCCATTCAAAGAAACCTTTTTTAGCAGCTGAACGAATCCCATTGAGGTTGGCGGTAATGATGCGTAACATCTCGGTTATGACTTCCAATCAAGAAAACTTTAAAAACGAATTTATTAATTTTGCCTTAGATGCCAAAGTTTTAGCTTTCGGCGAATTTAAAACAAAAGCAGGACGATTATCCCCATATTTTTTTAATGCGGGTGGCTTTAATGATGGTGCTTTATTAAAGGCACTTGGCGAGTTTTATGCAAAGGCTTTGATCAACTCTGGCATTGAGTTTGATATGTTGTTTGGCCCAGCTTATAAAGGCATCACTCTGGCTGCAACAACAGCTGTCGCTTTGGCGGCGATGGGTCGACCAGTGCCATTTTGTTTCAACCGCAAGGAAGCTAAAGACCACGGTGAAGGCGGCACATTAGTGGGGGCGCCGCTAAAGGGGCGCGTAGTTATTATTGATGACGTTATTTCGGCTGGCACCTCTGTGAGGGAGTCTGTTGACATCATTAGGCACTCAGGCGCCACCCCTGCAGCAGTATTGATTGCATTGGACCGTATGGAACGAGCAGGCACAGCAACTGAAATTGCAGATACATCAGCAGTGCAAAATGTGGAAAAAGAATTTGCTATGCCAGTTGTTTCAATTGCTAATTTGGCAAGTTTGATGCTTTTCTTGGAGTCCAGCAAAGACTCTGCATTACAGCAATATTTGCCAGCGGTAAAAGCTTACCGTGACAAATATGGCGTTAATTAAAGATTAATCGAGGGTTACTTCGCCCTCGAAAACAGTCACAGCTGGACCCGTCATCATCACGTCGCTGTTAAGCGAGGTTTTTCCGTGCCATTCAATAGATAGGTCTCCGCCTCGTGTGTGAACGAGCACAGGCGATTCTAGTTGATCACGCAGGATGCCCGATACCACAGCTGCGCAAGCACCTGTGCCGCAAGCCAATGTTTCACCGGAGCCCCTCTCGAAGACGCGTAATTTAATTTCATTTCTGTTGAGGATTTGTAAAAATCCAGCATTAACTTTTTTAGGGAATGCTGGATGTTTTTCAATTTCTGCGCCCACAATTGTTACTGGTGCCAGATCCACATCCTTAACTATTTGCACTGCATGAGGGTTGCCCATAGATACGGCAGATATCCAAGCTGAACCATTGGCTAGCGGTAGCTCATAAAGAGTTGTGGCTCCTTCGGTTTTAGAGTTTAAGCCACTATCAACAAATGGGATATCAGCGGGCGTCAAAATAGGGGCACCCATATTTACAATAACTTGGCCATCATTCGTTTCTGTAAGACTTAGGATGGTGTGCGCCACTTGTACTTTGACTGTTTTATTGGCTGTAAGCCCTTTTTCTTTGACAAAGCGCACAAAGCAACGAGATCCGTTTCCGCATTGTTCAACTTCTGAGCCATCAGAATTAAAAATTCGATAACGAAACTCTGCATCAGGAACCGTTGGTCTTTCAACTAAAAGAATCTGATCTGCGCCAATACCAAGCTGCCTGTGGGCAAGTTTTATCCACTGCTCCTTTGTGACTTGAGAAAGGTCCTGTGAAAGCCCATCCAGCACAATGAAATCATTGCCTGCACCATGCATCTTGGTAAAACGTAAAGTTAGCTTTGTCATAGGGGTAAATATACAGGCTTGCGCCAAAAAATGAGAATGTTATAGAATTTAGGTTATTCGCCGAGTTAAGACAACTTGCGGGGCGAATTAAAACTATCCGCTAAAGCGTCGCCGCACTTAGTAATACTCGGCACGTGTTGTCGGTTATTTAACTAAGGAGCAGCAAATGGCTAACAATTATTTCTTTACTTCAGAGTCAGTGTCTGAAGGCCACCCAGATAAAGTATCTGATCAAATTTCTGATGCAATTCTTGACGCAATTTTGGCGCAAGATCCAACGGCGCGTGTTGCCGCTGAAACCCTCTGTAACACTGGTTTAGTTGTTCTTGCAGGTGAAATTACCACGACTGCTAACGTTGACTACATCAATGTAGCTCGCGACACTATTCGTCAAATTGGCTATGACAACACTGAATACGGTATTGACTACAAAGGTTGTGCGGTGTTGGTGGCATACGACAAGCAAAGCCCAGATATCGCTCAAGGCGTAGATAAGGCGCATGATGATGGTTTAGATCAAGGTGCAGGCGACCAAGGTTTGATGTTTGGTTATGCGGTTGATGAAACCCCAGAATTAATGCCTTTGCCAATTCATTTGTCACACCGTTTGGTTGAGCGTCAGGCTGATTTGCGCCGTGATGGCCGTTTAAATTGGTTGCGTCCAGATGCAAAGTCACAGGTTACTTTGCGCTATGTTGATGGCAAGCCAGACTCAATTGACACGATTGTTTTATCAACACAACACTCACCAGATATTTCTTTAGAGAAATTGCGTGAGGCTGTGATTGAGGAAATTATTAAACCAGTATTGCCAAAAGAGCTAATTAAAGGCGAGATTAAATATTTGGTTAACCCAACAGGTCGCTTTGTGATTGGCGGACCTCAAGGTGACTGCGGTTTGACTGGTCGTAAGATTATCGTGGACACATATGGCGGGGCAGCACCTCACGGTGGCGGCGCATTCTCAGGTAAAGACCCTTCTAAGGTTGATCGTTCAGCAGCTTATGCGGGTCGCTATGTGGCAAAAAATATTGTTGCAGCAGGTTTAGCGAGCAAGTGTTTGGTGCAGATTTCCTATGCAATTGGCGTGGCTCAACCTACTTCTGTGATGGTTAGCACTTATGGCACAGGAAAGATTTCTGATGAGAAGATTGCAGAGTTGGTGCGCACTCACTTCGATTTGAGACCAAAAGGTATCGTGAAGATGTTGAACTTGTTGCGTCCAATCTATCGCAAAACAGCAGCCTATGGTCACTTTGGTCGCGAGGAACCAGAGTTCACTTGGGAAGCTACAGATAAGGCAGCAGCATTAAAAGCAGCGGCTGGTTTATAATTTTTCAAAACCTCTAAGGAGCGTTGCGAGGTGTTTGGTATAGCCAAACACCCTAGGCTTAGAGGGAGGCGCATGCCTTTAGCAACGACGCTCGCTAACCTGTGAAGTGATTGGTTGGCGAGCTTTTTTATTTGCTCTCCAAGAACTTCCTAATAGCTTGGAGTGAACATGAACAAACCTACAGATTTAAATATTCTTAAGGACTGCGCAATTGCCGATATTTCGTTGGCAGATTGGGGTCGTAAAGAAATTGCTATTGCTGAAACTGAAATGCCTGGTTTGATGGCGATTCGTGAGGAATTTGCTGCAAGTCAACCTTTGCGTGGTGCGCGCATTACCGGTTCATTGCATATGACTATTCAAACAGCTGTGCTGATTGAAACATTAGAAGCGCTTGGTGCCGAAGTGCGTTGGGCTTCTTGCAATATTTTCTCAACACAAGATCATGCTGCAGCAGCTATTGCTGCAAACGGCACACCTGTGTTTGCGATTAAGGGTGAAACATTAGAGCAATACTGGGAATTTACACACCGCATTTTTGAATGGCAGGATGGCGGCTATTCAAATATGATTTTGGATGATGGTGGCGACGCAACAATGTTATTGCACTTGGGTACAAAAGCAGAAAAAGACCAATCAGTTCTAAATCATCCAACCAGTGAAGAAGAAACAGTTTTGTTTGCTTCGATTAAAGCTAAGTTAAAAGTAGATCCTACTTGGTACTCAGTGCGCTTAGAAAAAGTAAAGGGCGTTACAGAAGAGACAACAACAGGCGTGCATCG
>JBEEOV010000031.1:0-14471 GCA_041191465.1 Pseudomonadota bacterium | reverse complement strand
ATCAAAGAAGTCCGAGAGGAAATCAAGGATGTCAGAGGGGAAATTAAAGACCTGCGCACCCAAATTAATCGCCTGTGGGATAGCTTAAAAGATCTGAAAAAAGAAATTGCTCAAGACATGGAAAAACTTGAGGATAGGATTGTTCACAAATTAACTTATCGAGCATTGATTAGCCAAGTGTCTATTGGCACGATACTGGTCACGTTAATGATTTACTTTCATCAGCGATGAAAGTAAATCTACTCATTATTTTTTAGCTAATTGCCTTTTACGCTTTTCAATCTCTTCATGAATGGCATGCATGAGTTTCTCATCTGGGGTTTTCCAAGCACCCCCTGATTGATTGGCCATATAAACCACCGCTTCTGAAAACTTTTCAAGAGTCAGATCTGGTTTACCGCCCTTTGGTGGCATGCCACGAACACCCACATAACCATGAGCCGTTAATGTTGCCTGCCCTTCTTTAATTAGCGGAGCCCACTTGGCTTTATCACCAACCTTGGGAGCACCTGCCACACCGGTACCATGACAAGCCATACAGACCTGCTTATAAGTAACTTCGCCGTTTGCCATGGCAGAGCTAGCACCAAACATGATGACAGTTGTGATTAGAAGACGGGGATTAAATCTCATGGTTAGTATTCTTAAGTGGATGATTGGCAATAGTACCTATAAATACTCTAGCTTGCTCAAAGCATAAAAAAAGCCCCAAATAATGGGGCTTTTTAATGGGGTGGCTGATGGGGCTCGAACCCACGACAACAGGAATCACAATCCTGGACTCTACCAACTGAGCTACAGCCACCGTAGAGAAATAAGATTATAACCTGTCTGAGTCCTCTTGTTCAACATACATTCTTAACTCTTGATTAGCATCCTCAAAAAAGCTTCTAATGTCTTGCTCAGACTTTACTGCACCTAACAATCGATAATCTGATAATTTTCTGCGCCAATGCTTAGAACCGCCCTTGCCATGAGCCAATCCAAGAATATGCCTAGTGATAGCAGCCATATGGAAATGCTCACCAGTTGTTTGACAGTGCTTTAACCAACGTGCACATTGCCCAATCAACTCTTCAGTAATTCGATTCCACTGATCCACACCAAAAAAATGTCCAAAAGCTTGCCCATCGGTCTCTAACATTTCATCCCAATCCAGCATCATGCCTGGCGTATGGTAAGCAGCACGACCAACCATGAAGCCATCAAAGTCATTCCAATACCTAGCTATATCACCATTTGTTTCTAAACCACCATTGAGCAAAACTTTTAGATTAGGGAAATGTTTTTGCGCATCAATGCGCAGTTGCTTTGCCACCTCATAATGCAGTGGTGGTATGGTGCGATTTTCTTTCGGTGACAGACCTTTCAAGATGGCATTGCGCGCATGAATAGTCACTTGGCTAGCGCCAGCTTTGGCCACCTTACAAATAAAATCTAGCGTAAATTGATAATCATTGAGATTGTCTTGAACGTTCATCTCATTCAAACCAATTCGATGCTTGACTGTCACTGGCATATCCACAGCATCAACCATAGCTTTGACGCAATCAGCCACCAAATCAGGCTCAGCCATTAAACAGGCGCCAAATGAACCACGCTGAACTCGTTCCGAAGGGCAGCCGCAATTTAAATCAATTTCGTCATAGCCCCATTTTTGCGCTAACTTTGCTGATGTTGCCAAATCTTGCGGCTCACTACCCCCAAGCTGCAAGACAACTGGATGTTGAATATCATCAAAATCTAAATGACGAGGCACGTCTCCATGAATCAAAGCACCAGTTGTCACCATTTCACTATAAAGAACTGCCTTCTTAGTCAGACTTCGATGGAAAGTTCGGCACTGACGATCCGTCCAATCCATCATCGGAGCAACTGCTAAGCGTTTTTGATTTTGTAACATACCTAAATTTTATAGATGAAGTGCTTGAGAGCTAAAAAAATGATGCTTTAAACCACTCATTGGATCTACAAAAGATAACTCTTTTGCCAATAACTGGAGTGGTTCACTGAAATCCTTGTTTGTAATCACATGGGGTTGCAACACTGGGTAAATCTGATCATTTTTAATCGGGATACCCAGCGAACTCATGTGAACCCTCAATTGATGTTTTTTTCCTGTCCCCAACTTTAGGGAATACTTAGCCCATGAATCACTAACTTCCTCAACATCAATCCAAGTATCAGAGTTGGACTCCCCCGCCACCTCATGCATCTGAATAAATACAGAAGACTCCTCAATTCTGCTTTGGTAATGAATCGGAAAACGATGTCGCAAGTCTTCTCTAAAAGGTGCAATGGCTTGATAGTTTTTTTTGACAGCCTTATCTCTAAACAATGCTTGATAAGCATTTCTATCCTCTGGTCGTTTTGAAAACGCCACTAAACCAGCAGTCTCTCGATCAATGCGATGAATTGGACTCAATGTTTCAATTCCAGTAGATTTCTTTAGCCGAACCAATAGAGTTTCTTGCAAGTAATGACCGCCTGGAGTAACAGGTAAAAAATGAGGCTTATCAGCAATTAGCAAATAATCATCTTGGTAAATGATCGTCTCTTTAAAAGGAATAGGCTCCTCTGATTCCACACGCCTAAAGTAATAAATAAATGCACCCGGCAAATATTGACTGGTAACACTGAGGGTTTGACCATCAGCATCAAATATCAAGCCATCATTAAATCTTGAACTCCATTCCTCAGCTCGTACAGCGGGAAATTTATCAACCAGAAAATCGAGTACCGTGGCATGTGAATGACCACCCTGAGGCAGAAATACCTTGCTAGGAGAAATACCAGATTGACTTTGCATTATCAGGTTTCCAATGACAACAAAGCCGCAACGATGAAGTATGCGGCTTTGTTAGTTCAGCTACTTAGTTTAAGCAACTGTCTCACGACTAGCCTTCTTACGCTCGTGCTCTTTCAAGTAGCGCTTGCGAATACGAATGCTCTTTGGAGTTACTTCAACCAACTCATCTTCAGCGATGAATTCAACAGCGTATTCCAAAGACATCTGAATAGCTGGCACAAGACGAACCGCTTCATCAGTACCAGAAGCACGTACGTTGGTTAATTGCTTACCTTTAATTGGGTTCACAATCAAATCATTGTCACGGCTATGGATACCAATCACCATACCTTCGTAAAGGGCATCACCAGGAACTACAAACATACGGCCACGATCTTGCAACTTCCACAAAGCGTAAGCAACTGCCTCGCCATCATCTTGAGAAATCAATACACCATTGTGACGCTCGCCAACCATACCCTCTTTCATTGGGCCATAAGCATCAAATGTGTGACTCATCAAACCTGTGCCGCGAGTCATCGTCAAGAAATCGCCTTGGAAACCAATCAAGCCACGCGCAGGGATTCTGTACTCAAGACGTGTACGACCTTTACCGTCTGACACCATGTCTTGCAACTCGCCCTTACGCTTACCCAACTCTTCCATCACAGAACCTTGAGTTGTATCTTCAACGTCTACTGTTAGATTCTCAAACGGCTCCATCTTCACGCCATTCTCTTCATGGAAAACCACGCGTGGACGTGATACCGCTAACTCATAACCTTCACGACGCATGTTCTCAATCAAGATGGTTAGGTGCAACTCACCGCGTCCTGACACTTCAAACACTGTGTCATCGTCTGTATCGCTAACGCGTAAGGCCATATTAGATTTTAATTCGCGATGCAAACGATCACGAATCTGGCGGCTAGTAATAAACTTACCTTCACGACCAGCCAATGGACTTGTATTAACCATAAAGTTCATCGTTAAGGTTGGCTCATCCACTTTCAACATAGGTAGTGGATCAACTTTATCTGGTGAACAAACTGTCGTACCAATCGCTAAGTCTTCAATACCGTTAATCAAAACGATATCGCCTGACGCAGCTTGATCAACCTGCACACGCTCCAAACCTTGGAACTTCAATACTTGGTTCACACGACCATTGAAAGGCGTACCATCTGGACCATTTTGACAAACTACTGTTTGACCAGTTTTCACAGTACCGCGACTAATACGACCTACACCAATCTTACCTACGTAACTGTTGTAGTCGATAGATGAAATTTGGAACTGCAAAGGACCGTCTGGATCTTCATCACGAATCGGCACGTATTTAAGTACCGTTTCAAACAATGGAGCCATCGTGCCTTCACGCACATCAGGTGTTAGACCTGCATAACCACTTAAACCAGAAGCGTAAACAACAGGGAAATCTAACTGCTCTTCTGTAGCGCCCAACTTGTCAAAAAGCTCAAATGTTGCATTCACAACATAATCAATACGTGCGCCCGGACGGTCGACCTTGTTAACAACCACGATTGGCTTCAAACCAAGAGCCAATGCTTTCTTAGTCACGAAACGTGTTTGCGGCATAGGACCTTCAACAGCATCCACCAACAACAACACGCCATCCACCATCGATAGCACACGCTCCACCTCACCACCGAAGTCGGCGTGTCCTGGGGTATCAACGATGTTGATATGTGTACCTTCGTACTCAACGGCACAGTTCTTTGACAAGATCGTGATGCCACGCTCTTTTTCAATATCATTTGAGTCCATCACACGCTCAGCAACCTGTTGGTTGTCACGGAATGTGCCTGACTGACGCAATAATTGGTCGACCAAAGTTGTTTTACCGTGGTCAACGTGGGCAATGATGGCGATATTTCTTAACGCGCGAATATTACTCATGGTTCTGCTTTCACTTTTTTCAATTGGTTAATTCGTTACTACAGCTTGGGCAATCAAACGACGAGGATGCAAAACACCCTTACGCCAATCTGCAGTACCCATAAAATTTGAAGACTCAATCGCACCGCGATAAATCCTCAACAATTCTTCTTCACTACCCGCTTTGCTCACAGGGACTCTCTGCCCTAGTCGCAAGCGATTTGCCTCTTCATCACTAAGCCCCAATGAATTGAGGTCTTGTACAAGAGCATCTACAGGCAATAAATACTCAGGCTTCATGTTTTCTTCTTGGGAGTTAGCTTTAACACTCTCAAGACTAACGCCATACCCCAAACTTAAATGGCCCACCTTTTCACGTCTTAAGCCAATTAAATGAGCACCAGCGCCTAAATAGTCTCCGATATCTTCTGCCAAAGTTCTGACATAGGTACCTTTACTGCAACTCACCTCTAGTTGCGCTACAGGCCACTCAACCTTAATCCATTTCAATGAATGAATCTTGACATGACGAGCCTCGCGCTCTAAAGTTTCACCTGCACGAGCGTACTCATACAAAGGCTTACCATCTCTTTTCAACGCCGAATACATCGGTGGAACTTGAGCAATATCACCCGTAAACTTTAGCAATACTTCTGCCAATTTTTCTTGCAACTGCTTTTCATCTGTTGCATCAAAATTAGCAGATCTAACTTCAATTACTTCACCTTCAGCATCACCTGTTGTGGTTTTTTCTCCAAACTTAATGGTGGCCAGATAAGTCTTATCGGCATCCAACAAGTCTTGCGAATACTTTGTTGCCTCTCCCAAACAAACTGGCAATAAACCAGTAGCCATTGGATCCAACGTGCCTGTATGACCCGCTTTTTCCGCACCAAAGGCACGTTTAACGATGGTGACTGCCGTTTGAGAGCTGATACCTTCTGGCTTATCCAGTAGCACCACCCCATGTATACCTTGGGGCATCACTTAAGCCTTATCGTGGTCGCCAAGCGCCTGGTCGATTAAACGAGACATCTCCACCCCACGAGCCACAGACTCATCATGATGGAAATGTAAAGTCGGCACTGTATGAATATGTAAACGCTTAAATAATAGCGAATGCAAATAACCAGCCTTTTCACGCAGTGCTGCCAATGCATATTCAGGTTCAGCACCTAAAACAGTAAAAAAAATCTTGGCATGCGCCATATCTGTTGTTAACTCAACAGCCTGCAAAGTAATCAAACCAACTTTAGGGTCGCGAATCTCACGCGGAATGAGCTCGGCCAAATCCCTTTGGATTTGGTCGGCCACTCTTTGATTACGATGATTTTTAACTGGCATGTTAACGACTTAATGCAATTAGAGTGTTCTAGCTACTTCTGTAACTTCAAAAATCTCTAATTGATCGCCCTCGTGAATATCGTTGTAGTTCTTGAGTGATAAACCGCACTCAAAACCACCTTTAACTTCTTTCACGTCATCTTTAAAGCGCTTCAACGAATCCAATTCGCCAGTCCATACAACCACGTTATTACGTAACAAGCGTGCACGTGATGTACGTTTAACAATGCCCTCAAGCACCATACAACCAGCCACTGAACCCACCTTAGAAACCTGAATCACTTGACGAATCTCTACCAAGCCAGTGATCTCTTCTTTCTTCTCAGGTGTCAACATGCCACTCATCGCTGCTTTTACTTCATCAACGGCGTCGTAGATGATGTTGTAGTAGCGAATATCAACACCGTTGGCTTCAGCCAATTTACGAGCCAATGCATCTGCACGTGAGTTAAAGCCAATCACAACAGCTTTAGAAGCCACCGCTAAGTTAATGTCTGTTTCAGTAATACCACCCACTGCAGCGTGAACAATTTGCACTTTCACTTCTGAAGTTGATAGTTTTTGCAATGATTGTGCCAAAGCTTCTTGAGAACCTTGAACGTCTGCCTTGATGATGATTGGCAAGTTCTTCGCCTCAACACTGCCCTCACCCATGTTTTCAAACATGCTTTCGAGTTTGACAGCTTGCTGCTTAGCTAACTTCACATCACGGAACTTACCTTGACGGAATAGCGCGATCTCGCGAGCTTTACGCTCATCAGCAACCGCAATCACCTCTTCGCCAGCTGCGGGAACTTCTGACAGACCCTGAATCTCAACTGGAATTGATGGGCCAGCTTCATTACATGGTTTACCGTTCTCATCCAACATCGCACGAACACGACCGAATGAAGAACCTGCCAAAATCATGTCGCCACGACGCAAAGTACCTGACTGAACAAGAATCGTCGCAACCGGACCCTTACCTTTATCAAGGCGAGCTTCAATCACTAAACCTTTAGCCGCTGCATCTTTAGGCGCCTTCAGTTCAAGAACCTCAGCTTGCAACAATACGTTTTCTAAAAGATCATCGATACCTGTGCCAGCTTTTGCTGAAACTGGAATAAATGGTGAATCACCACCATACTCCTCAGGAACCACGCCCTCAGCTACCAACTCTTGCTTCACACGTTCTGGGTTAGCTTCAGGTTTATCAATTTTGTTAATTGCTACAACCAATGGCACACCAGCAGACTTCGCATGAGAAATCGCTTCTTTTGTTTGTGGCATCACACCATCATCAGCCGCCACCACCAAAATAACAATGTCAGTCGCCTGAGCGCCACGAGCACGCATTGCCGTAAAAGCTTCGTGACCTGGTGTATCTAAGAATGTGATCATGCCACGTGGCGTTTCCACATGGTACGCGCCGATATGCTGAGTAATACCACCCGCTTCGCCTGATGCAACTTTGGCACGACGGATTGAGTCCAACAATGATGTTTTACCGTGGTCAACGTGACCCATCACAGTCACAACTGGAGGTCTAGTTAACAATTCAGCATCATGAGCATCAGTCGTTAAATCCGTATCAGGATCATCCAACTTAGCAGCAAATGCTTTGTGACCCATTTCTTCAACGATGATCATCGCCGTATCTTGGTCTAGCACCTGATTGATGGTAACCATCTGGCCCATACCCATCAGCAACTTGATAACTTCAGCTGCTTTAACAGACATCTTGTGAGCCAACTCAGAAACAGTGATAGTTTCTGGAACATGAACGTCTCTAACAACAGGCTCTGTTGGCGCCACAAAATTACTTGGCACTTCACTGGCTTGCTGTTGATGTTTTTTCTTGCCACCACCTGTACGCCAGTTACCAGCACCACCCGTTGTATCACCACGAGTCTTTAAGCCACCTGGACGCTTCTTACCATCCTCATTCCAAGTCGAAGATGACTCAGAAGATTTGATTGTTTTAGTACCAGGTTTAGCAACGCCTGACTTATCTTTCTTTTTCTCTTCAGCACCTTCAGCTTTAACTGGCTTATGTAGAGTACCCTTCTTTTCTTCCTCAGCAGGCTTAGCCGCCTTTAGGACTCTAGCTGGCGCATTCATCATGTCACGAATCGCCAAAGCTTCAGCCTCGGCCTTAGCACGACGTACACGAATGTTTTCTAACTCATCATCACGTACTTTTGCCGCTGCAGCATCCGCAACTTTTTGCTGTTCTTCAACATCAGCTTTCGCTTTAACTTCTTCTGCTGTTACCTCAGTTTGAACCGCTTCTTTTTCAACTTTTGCTTTTGCTTCTGCTTTTTCAGACTCTTCACGAGCCTTACGATCCATTTCAGCTTTCATGTCAGCTTCTTGGCGAGCTAACAACTCAGCTTGACGCTTAGCTTCCGCTTCACGCTTGGCCAACTCTGCATCATCCAGAATGTTTGCAGGCGCACTTTCAACAGGTGCCACTGACTTAGCAACAGGAGCCTCTGCAGTTGCAGACTCATCACGCTTAACTAGAACACGTTTTTTACGAACTTCAACTTGAACCGTGCGAGTTTTACCCGCAGAGTCAGCTTGACGAATTTCAGTCGTTTCACGCTTAGTCAAAGTAATTTTTTTACGAGCGCCAGCATCAGAGCCATGTGCAACTTGCAAATGCTCCAACAATTTTGTTTTATCTTTCTCTGTTAGCTTATCTTCTGCAGATGTTTTATTAATACCTGCAGCCTGAAGCTGCTCCAGCAATGCTGCTGGAGTTCGCTTCAGTTCTTTTGCTAAATCTTCTACGGTCGTGGTCGCCATGCGAACCCCTTATGAATCAGTTAAACCAGTGTGCACGAGCTTTCATAATGAGAGCCTTCGCGTCTTCTTCGTTGATGCCAGTCATTTCAACCAACTCATCAACAGCCAATTCCGCTAGGTCATCACGGGTATGGACATTGCCTTCTGCCAATTTGGCAACAAGATTAGTAGTCATACCTTCTAGGCTACGTAAGTCTTGCGATACTTCTTCAACACGCTCTTCTTTTGCCAACTCCATCGTTAACAAGGAGTCACGTGCGCGAGTACGCAATTCATTAACCGTATCTTCATCAAATGCGTCAATTTCTAGCATTTCTGACAAAGGCACATACGCAACCTCTTCCAAACTATTGAAACCTTCTTCAATCAAAATGTCTGCAACCTCTTGGTCTACATCCAATTTATCCATGAACAAGGCGCGAACTTTTTCTGACTCTTCTTCAGTCTTCTGAGCAGATTCTTCTGGAGTCATGATGTTGATATGCCAGCCAGTCAACTCACTAGCTAGACGCACGTTTTGACCGCTGCGACCAATCGCAATTGCCAAATTCTCTTCATCAACAACTACGTCCATCGCATGCTTTTCTTCATCAACCACGATTGATTGAACTTGAGCAGGCGCTAAAGCACCAATCACAAACTGCGCCGGATCTTCAGACCACAACACAATATCAACTGCCTCACCCGCAACTTCGTTACGAACAGCAGTCACACGTGTACCGCGAACACCTACGCAAGTACCAATAGGATCAATACGCTTGTCATGAGCAACAACAGCAATCTTTGCACGGATACCAGGATCACGAGCGGCGCCCTTGATTTCTAATAAACCTTGCTCCATTTCTGGCACTTCATTCTCAAACAATTTGATCAAGAATTGTGGGGCAGTACGTGACAATTCAATTTGTGGGCCACGTGCTTCACGATCAACTTTCAAAATAAAGCCACGCACACGATCACCACTTCTTAGATTTTCTTTTGGAATCATTTGATCTCGGCGTAACAATGCTTCTACACGACCTGATTCAATGATCAAACCATTTTTATCAGCACGCTTAACTGTACCGGTCATGACGTTTTCGCCACGCTCTAGGTAGTCATTCAAAATCTGCTCACGCTCAGCATCGCGAATGCGTTGCAAAATTACTTGCTTGGCTGTTTGTGCACCAATACGACCAAAAGCTACAGATTCAACCTGCTCTTCAATGTAATCGCCGATTTCAATATCAGCAATTTGCTCTTTGGCTTCGAAAGAAAGAATTTCTTTATCTGGCTCTTGCAAACCAGCCTCGTCAGGCACAACCAACCAACGGCGATATGTTTCATACTCGCCAGTATTGCGATCAATTGATACGCGCATATCAACATCTTCTTCGTAGCGTTTTTTGCTCGCAGAGGCCAATGCCATCTCAAGCGCTTCGAATACGATATCTTTATCAACGTTCTTTTCACGTGCTAATGCATCAGCTAGCATGAGGACTTCACGACTCATGATTTTCTTCCTTTGAAATCAACGACGGGAACCAACCGAGTTTTTTCAACCTCGGCCAGAGTAAATTCAAACATGGCTTCACTACCATCTGCGTTTTTCAACAACAAACCCAGCTTGGCATCGATTGAATCAGCATCTCCACTGATCAACCCTTGTAAAACACCCACATAGTTCTTTCTGCCGGCATGAGCCACACGTAATTTCACATTAGCCTCCAAACCCGCAAAGCGGATATGGTCAGCAACGGTCTTTACAGGACGATCCAAACCAGGTGATGAAACTTCTAAGCGCTCATAGTTAACGTTATCAACAGGCAAGCTGTAATTCAGATGACGACTAACTTTTTCACAATCAGTAATATCAATCGGGCGTTCAAAATCAATGTTTTCAATTGTTACGCGCAACAAGCCACGCCCCTCTCGTTCGATATCAACGAGTAGGTAACCTAGACTCTTCAGAGCGTCAGCAATCAAAACTTGTTCGTTCGCCATAAGCTATTACAAAAATTTTCACCAAAAAAAAATGGGCATATAGCCCATATTCCTAAACAAAAAGAACATGCCCGACCTACGTTGAACGCAACTTTAGCCGGAACTACTAAACACTTGAATTATATAGGAACTCACAAAAACTGCCAAGGGAAATCACCTAGAATCCCCATGTTTTGGCTAGCTTTTTGTGAATTTTTTACCAAATTTAGCCCCTGGTTTACCACCAGATCCTCTATTTTGACCCTGGCCCGAGCGATGAGAACCTTGACCAGGTCCTTTTTTGCCAAATTTTTGACCAGATCTTGGTTTATCAGCACCGGCACCAAATGCACTGCCGTGGTGCACGCCAGCCTGACTATCCTCATCACGTCGATGCCCAAAACCACCTGATCGACCCGCTTGACCTGGCTTTCCTCTACCACCACCATTTTTTCCTTTGAACTTGCCACCACGATCATCGGCATGCCCCTGTGAAAAACGATTGGTATTGGAGGCTTGCCTCAAGGCATCTTTAGACCCCCAATAAGAAACAGATGTCTGCATTGGATCTGGCTGACCACCGCCCTGATCGCGATGACCACGATGACCGCCTTCCCTAGGATCACGGCGCTGTTTATCACCCATACCTTGCGGAACCTTTAGTCCAGCTAACTTCATTAACTGAACAATTTGGTCGGATGGCACTTCTTCCCAACGACCACGACGTAAACGTGGCGGCAATACAAACAGCCCATAGCGCGTGCGAATCAAACGAGAAACAATGTGACCCACCGCTTCAAACATTCTGCGAACTTCGCGGTTACGCCCCTCTGTCAAGGCAACGTGATACCAACGGTTTGCACCCTCGCCACCACCACTCACCAATCTTAAGAAACGAGCCACACCATCATCTAACTGCACACCAGTTTTTAATAGCTTTTCTTGCTCTGGCTCTAGGTCACCCAAAATACGTGCAGCGTATTCACGCTCAACACCATAACGTGGATGCATCAAACGATTTGCCAACTCACCTGATGTTGTAAACAACAATAAACCTTCCGTATTAAAGTCCAAACGACCAACTGCAATCCAACGTCCCTGCTTGGCTTTAGGTAAACGGTCAAATACAGTAGGACGACCTTCTGGATCAGATTGACTCACAATTTCACCAGCAGGCTTGTGATACATGATCACTCTAGGTGGCTTAGTTTGAATCTTTCGATGCACCATCTTGCCATTAATACGTACCTGATCAGTCGGCCCCACACGTTGACCAATGTGGGCTGGCATACCATTCACAGATACACGCCCTTGAATAATCAAGTCTTCCATGTCTCTACGGGACCCCATACCAGCATCAGCCAATACTTTGTGCAACTTCACCGTGTCTTCGTCGAAACCTTCTTCATCGACATCATCTAGATCAGACCAAACCTCATCACGCAGACTTAATGGCAGCTCGTCAACACTAGAGAACTGCAAGCCAGGCATCGCGTCTTCTTCAACAGCAGACTCTTTATCTTCGCCCTCTTCGTGATCAACCTCGGACTCAATCTCAGCCAAAGTTTGCGCAACCATCTCATGAGTTACTTCAGGTTCAACCTCAGGGGCATCCAAGCTTGCATCAAACTCACCAGAAACAACAGAGGCAAATAGCGCTTGGCTTTCTTCACTTAGCGGGTTTGGTTTTGCTTGCTGTGGTCTTTGCGGACGATCGCCACGCTGTTCACCTCGATGCGGTCTTTGACCTCTAGATCTAGGATTTCTAGCTTGAGCAGGCTCATCACCTTCAGCGCCATCAGACTGAGTGGCGTTCTCTGCGGGGCTTTCACCATCTACATTTTCACCATCGCCCTTTTTCTCGCCACGAGGACGGAATTTACCGCGCCCCTTGTTAAAAGGACCTCGCCCAAATCTCTTAGGACGACGCTCGCCATTTTCAGATACGCCTTCTGCAGAATCGCTTGAGCGATTTTCACCAGCCTCTTGCCCGCTCGCATTAACAGGCTTATCAGATTCAAATTCAGGACTAGTCATTAGCTTTTTCGTTATTCTCAATATTGTCAGCAGCATCTACTGACGCAGGCTCTTCAGTGCTAGATGTGTCAACCACGTCAATGACTTGATCAACAGCAACTGATTGGTCACCTTCAAACTCAATCACTCGCTGAGCCACCGAAGCTGCTTGAGCATCAGCATCTTCCAACATCGGTAACTCTTGCAAAGTGGTCAAACTTAGATCATTTAAAAACTGTCTAGTAGTAGCGTATAAACCTGGACGACCAACGGTTTCTTTATGGCCCACCACTTCAACCCAGCCACGGTCCTCAAGTTGTTTGATGACATTTGAACTAACGGTCACCCCACGAATCTCTTCAATTTCGCCACGTGTAACAGGTTGTCTGTAAGCGATGATGGCCAATGTTTCCATCACAGCTCTTGAGTATTTAGGTGGTTTCTCTGGCGTTAAGCGGTCCAAATACTCACGCATTGCTAAACGACTTTGGAAACGCCAACCTGTAGCAAGCTCTAAAAGCTCCATTCCCTTATCAGCCCAAGCAGACTGCACTTCTAATAAAGCAGCCGTCATGTCTTCTGTAGAAATTTCTTCCATGAATAAACGACGTAGATCGTTAATAGTCATAGGCTGTTCTGCACATAAGAGTGCAGTTTCAAGCACCAGCTTGAGCTGTTCTGGATTCATAAATTAAAAAAGGGAACTATTTATATTAGGGTTAAGGACGACCGGCATATAGACACCGACCATTCATCATGTAATTCTTATTAACCGACTAGGTAACTATTGTAATTCAAAGTTGAAGCAATGCAAAAACCACCCCTCAAAAGGTCATTTGGCAAGGTAAAGGCTCGGTACAAACCAAACAAACCAGTGATTAACATCAAGCCTGCCGCCAAATACCTGGCCCAAGATTGATGACCCCACCCAGCCAAACGAGCAGAAAAACCACTAATTAATAACAAATTAGGCAAAGTACCTAAACCAAAGGCAAGCATCAAGATAGCCCCTGAGACAGGGTCCCCGGACAAAAAAGCCAAAGGCAGAACGCTATAAATGAGGCCACAAGGCACCAAGCCCCAAACCATACCTGTCAAGAAGTGAGATTTAGGACTACTTTTATCAGAAATGTAGCGTGCTAATTTCGCCCACAAAGACGCAGTTTTGGCATTTAACCAAAGATCCCAGGTGCTATTTGCCCCCTTGCTTTGAGCCAAAATTCGATACGCTTGGAATATGAATATCAATGCAGCTAGTGCAAATAACAATCTTTGTATGGGCAACCAACCCTGCTGCCAGAGCGGTACGCCGACTAGTCCAGCAATACCCCCCAAAATAACGTAACTGCAAATTCTGCCCAAATGCATGGTTAATTGCTCAAAAACCATGGCTAAACGCGATATTTTTCTAAGTGGCAGCGCATTATTCGAGGTTTTTAAACGTTCGACGCCAGCTGCTATGCCACCACACATCAGAGCACAATGCCAGCCACTCACTAGGGCACTAATGAAGATGGTCAAAAATAAGGTACTGGTGACCATACTTATCAATATTCCCTAAGTAGTAATGTATTTAACAAAGTTATAGAATAATATCTATTGATGCAAATCAACTTGATGAAAAGCAAAGATTAATGAATCGTATTTCAAGCGCAGAATCTCCTAATAAATG
>JBEEOV010000030.1:0-15049 GCA_041191465.1 Pseudomonadota bacterium | reverse complement strand
TAACCCAGAGTACTACGTAGCTGAAATCCAACCAGGTAAAGTTTTATACGAGATGGATGGTGTTGACGAAGTATTGGCGCGCGAGGCTTTTAGACTTGCAGCAGCTAAGTTGCCTATTCAAACTACATTTGTTGTGCGCCAAATCGGCGCCTAATCTGGACGGGACAAAATGAAAGCTTCCGATTTAAACGCTAAAGACGTTAACTCTTTAAACAATGAGTTATCTGAATTGCTAAAAGCCCAATTTAAATTGCGTATGCAAAAGGGTACTCAGCAACTTTCAGATACTAGCCAACTTGGCAAAGTAAAGCGCGATATTGCTCGTGTTAAGACTGTTATTGCCCAGAAAGCGAGCCAAAAATGACTGAAACTAAAAAATCATTACGTCGTACTTTGATCGGTCGCGTAGTTAGCGACAAGATGCAAAAGACTGTAACAGTATTAGTTGAGCGTCGTGTTAAGCATCCTTTGTATGGCAAATATGTTGCTAAATCAAAGAAATACCATGCTCACGATGAAACAAACCAGTACAAAGACGGTGATACGGTTGAGATTTCTGAATCAAAACCAATCTCACGTAGCAAGTCTTGGGTTGTTACACGTTTAGTTGAAGCAGCGAAGGCTGTTTAAAAACGAACAAAACAGGCTTGCAAGTATCTTGTGAGCCTGTTATAGTAGAGGGCTTTCCAAGGCTTTATTTTGGAAAGAAATTGATTCAGTAGTATAAATCCGGGTGCCTATGGCGCTCAAGTTGGGGATAAAAAGATGATTCAAACTGAAAGCAGACTAGAGGTTGCCGATAACACCGGTGCCCGCGAAGTATTGTGCATCAAGGTGCTCGGTGGTTCAAAACGCCGTTACGCCAGCATTGGTGACATTATTAAAGTGACGGTTAAAGACGCCGCTCCGCGTGGTCGTGTTAAAAAAGGTGATATTTATAACGCCGTGGTAGTACGCACTGCCAAGGGTGTACGTCGTCCAGACGGTTCACTGATCAAATTTGATTCCAATGCTCCAATGCGGCTGTTTTGCTTAACGCAAAACTAGAGCCTATTGGTACACGTATTTTCGGGCCAGTAACACGCGAATTGCGTACTGAACGCTTCATGAAAATCGTTTCTCTCGCACCAGAAGTTATCTAAGAGGTCGATATGAACAAGATTCGTAAAGGCGATCAAGTAGTAGTTATTACTGGTCGTGACAAAGGTAAAAAAGGTACTGTGACGCAAATTCTCGAGGGTAAGTTGCTCGTTGAAGGCGTTAACGTATACAAGAAAAACGTTAAACCAAACCCAGCTGCTGGTACAACAGGTGGTGTAGTTGATAAGACTATGCCTATCGATGTATCAAACGTTGCTTTGGTTGACGCTAACGGCAAACCTTCACGTGTTGGCATTAAAGAAGCTGACGGCAAGAAGGTTCGCTACCTCAAGACAACTGGCGCTGTATTAGCTGCCTAAGACGAGGATTATTAAATATGTCAGCACGTCTACATAACTTCTATAAAGAAAAAGTTGCAGCCGACTTGATGCAAAAGTTTGGTTACAAATCTGTTATGGAAGTTCCACGCATCACAAAAATCACATTGAACATGGGTTTGGGTGAAGCTGTTAACGATAAAAAAATTATTGAGCACGCAGTTGGCGATCTAACAAAGATTGCTGGTCAAAAGCCTGTTGTTACTAAAGCGCGTAAAGCTATTGCGGGTTTCAAAATCCGTCAAGGCTACCCAATTGGTGCAATGGTTACTTTGCGTGGTCAAACAATGTACGAATTCCTTGATCGTTTTATTACGGTTGCATTGCCACGTGTTCGCGACTTCCGCGGTATCTCTGGTAAAGCATTCGACGGTCGTGGTAACTACAACATTGGTGTTAAAGAGCAGATTATTTTCCCTGAGATTGAGTACGACAAAATCGACTCATTGCGTGGCTTAAATATCAGCATTACCACCACAGCTAAAACCGACGATGAAGCAAAAGCTCTTTTGTCGGCCTTTAAATTCCCATTCCGCAACTAAGAGGTCATCGTGGCTAAATTAGCATTGATTGAACGCGAAAAGAAGCGTGCCAAGACTGTCGCTAAGTACGCTGGTAAGCGTGCAGAATTGAAGGCGATCATCGATGACGTCTCAAAAAGCGAAGAAGAACGTTATGAAGCTCGTTTGAAACTACAACAGCTTCCACGTAACGCAAGTCCAACTCGCCAGCGTAATCGCTGTGCATTAACTGGCCGTCCACGCGGCACGTTCCGCAAGTTTGGCTTGGCCCGTAGCAAAATCCGTGAGATCGCCTTCCGTGGCGAGATCCCTGGTGTAACCAAGGCCAGCTGGTAAGCGGCGAAAGATTAGGAGAACACATGAGTATCAGCGATCCAATCGCCGACATGTTGACGAGAATCCGCAACGCGCAAGCGGTGCAGAAGCCTTTCGTTGCCATGCCTTCTTCAAAACTTAAAGTAGCAATTGCTAACGTTCTAAAGGACGAAGGCTATGTTGATAGCTTTGAGATTGCAGGAGAAGCGGCTAAACCCGTATTGAAGATCAATCTTAAGTATTACGCAGGTCGTCCTGTTATTGAGCGCATTGAACGCGTTTCAACACCAGGTTTGCGTATTTACAAAGGCCGCCATGACATTCCGCAAGTGCTGAATGGTTTAGGTGTAGCAATCATTTCAACGCCACAAGGCGTGATGACTGATCGCAAAGCTCGCGCTAATGGCGTGGGTGGCGAAGTTATCTGCTACGTAGCTTAATAGGGAGACTAAGATGTCAAGAGTCGGTAAGAGTCCTATTGAGTTGCCAAAAGGCGCAGAGGTACAAATTGCAGCAAGCCAAGTGACTGTTAAAGGTCCATTGGGCACGTTGTCACACACATTGCATCCATTAGTTGGTTTGCAACAGCAAGACGGCGTATTGCAAGTGGTTTGCAATGACGAATCAGCAGAATCAAATGCTTTGTCAGGCACAACACGTGCTTTGGTAAGCAACATGGTTAAAGGCGTTACAACAGGCTTTGAGCGCAAGCTTAGCTTGGTAGGCGTTGGTTACCGTGCTTCTGTTCAAGGTAATGCATTGAAATTGCAATTAGGTTTCTCACATGATGTGATTCATGATTTGCCAGCAGGTGTTAAGGCAGAAACTCCATCACAAACTGAGATCATTATTAAAGGCGCCAACAAGCAACAAGTTGGCCAGGTAGCTGCAGAAGTTCGCGCATACCGTCCACCAGAGCCATATAAAGGTAAGGGTGTTCGTTACGTGGATGAAGTAGTACGCCTCAAAGAAACCAAGAAGAAGTAATCGGGGTTAGATATGAACAAAAACGAAACACGAGTTCGCCGCGCCCGCCAAACCCGCATCAGAATTGCGGAACAATTGGCTCACCGCTTGACGATTTATCGCTCGAATCAGCATATCTTTGCTCAGCTATACAGCCCATGTGGCACCAAAGTTCTTGCTTCAGCTTCTACTATGGAAGCCGACATTAAAAAAGCATTGAACGGTAATGGTGGCAACAGTGCTGCTGCTCAGCAAATTGGCAAAACTATTGCTGAACGCGCCATCAAGGCAGGTGTTACAGAAGTAGCATTTGACCGTGCTGGTTTCCGTTATCACGGCCGCGTGAAAGCGTTGGCAGAGGCTGCGCGTGAAGCCGGCCTTAAGTTCTGATCGCGAAGGCTCAAGGAAATAATATGGCAAAGATGCAAAATAAAGTTCAATCTGAAGAGCGTGATGATGGTTTGCGTGAAAAGATGATCGCTGTAAACCGAGTGACCAAAGTTGTTAAGGGTGGTCGTATTCTCGGTTTCGCTGCACTAACAGTAGTTGGTGATGGTGATGGCGGCATTGGTATGGGTAAAGGCAAATCAAAAGAAGTGCCAGTAGCCGTACAAAAGGCAATGGACGAAGCACGTCGCAAGATGTTTAAAGTTTCTTTACGCAGTGGCACATTGCAACACACAGTGGTTGGTGAGCATGGCGCGTCACGCGTTTTGATTTCTCCAGCTAAAGAAGGTACTGGCGTTATTGCTGGTGGCCCAATGCGTGCTGTGTTTGATGTGATGGGTATTACTAACGTGGTTGCAAAATCACTTGGTTCAACAAACCCATACAACATGGTTCGTGCAACATTGGATGGCTTGCGCAAAATGAGCACTCCTTCAGAAATCGCTGCTAAGCGTGGTAAGTCTGTAGAGGAGATCCTAGGTTAATCGCCGGGAAAGAAAATATGAGCACAGTAAAAATTCAACTTGTACGTAGCCTTATTGCTACACGTGAAGATCATCGCGCAACAGTTCGTGGTTTAGGTTTGCGTCGCGTGAATTCTGTTTCTGAATTGCAAGACACGCCAGCTGTACGCGGCATGATTAACAAAGTGTCTTACTTGGTAAAAGTAATCAAGTAATACTTAGGGATAGTTATGGAACTCAATAAAATTAAACCAGCAGAAGGTGCTAAGCACGCTAAGCGTCGCGTAGGTCGTGGCATTGGCTCTGGCTTGGGTAAAACAGCTGGTCGTGGCCATAAAGGTCAAAAGTCTCGTTCAGGCGGCTTCCACAAAGTTGGTTTCGAAGGCGGTCAAATGCCTTTGTATCGTCGTTTGCCTAAACGCGGTTTTATTTCTTTAACAAAGCAATTTGATGGCCAAGTAACTTTGGGCGCGTTGCAAAAGCTTGGTTTAGCTGAAGTTGACCTAGTTGCTCTTAAGAAGAGCGGCTTAGTTTCTGGCTTAACAAAGAGCGTGAAAATCATCAAAACTGGCGAGTTATCAATGGCGATCACTGTGCGTGGCTTATCAGCTACAGCTGGTGCTAAAGCTGCTGTTGAAGCTGCTGGTGGCAAATTTGTTGAAGCAGCTTAAGAGTTAATTAATTTATATGGCCATTGCGACACCTAACGCATCAAGCTTGAAATCAGGAAACAAGTTCGCCGACTTACGTCGTCGCTTGATGTTCTTGGTTTTGGCTTTGGTCGTCTATCGCATTGGCGCACATATTCCTGTGCCTGGAATTGATCCAGACCAATTAGCTCAGCTTTTCAATAGCCAAAGTGGCGGCATCTTGGGAATGTTTAACTTATTCTCAGGTGGCGCACTTTCTAGATTTACAGTTTTTGCTTTGGGCATCATGCCTTACATTTCTGCATCAATCATCATGCAGTTATTGACGATTGTTCTTCCTTCACTAGAGTCATTGAAGAAAGATGGTCAGGCAGGCCAAAGAAAAATTACTCAGTACACACGCTACGGCACTGTTGTATTGGCAACATTCCAAGCTTTAGGTATTGCGATTGCATTAGAAGCGCAGCCTGGCTTAGTGATTGATCCTAGTTTTGTATTCCGCTTAAACACAGTAATCACTTTAGTAACAGGAACTATGTTCTTGATGTGGTTGGGTGAGCAAATCACAGAGCGTGGTTTAGGTAACGGTATTTCAATCATTATTTTTGGTGGTATTGCAGCTGGCTTACCAAATGCTCTAGGCGGTTTGTTTGAATTGGTTCGCACTGGATCAATGAGCGCAATTTCTGCAATTTTGATTGTTGCAATCGTTATTGCTGTGACATATTTCGTGGTTTTTGTAGAGCGTGGTCAACGCCGTGTGTTGGTTAACTACGCTAAGCGTCAAGTTGGCAACAAAGTATATGGTGGCCAATCTTCACATTTACCTTTGAAGTTAAATATGGCTGGTGTTATTCCTCCAATTTTTGCTTCATCTATTATTTTGTTCCCAGCAACAATTGCTGGTTGGTTTACGGCAGGTGAAACAACTAACCCTGTAACTTTATTTATTAAAGATTTGGCTGCAACTTTATCGCCAGGTCAGCCTGTATATATTTTGATGTATGCATTGGCAATTATTTTCTTCTGTTTCTTCTACACAGCGATGGTTTTTAATAGCCGTGAAACAGCGGATAACTTGAAGAAGAGCGGTGCGTTTGTTCCTGGTATTCGTCCTGGTGATCAAACAGCTCGCTACGTTGACAAAATTTTGACACGCTTAACCTTGATTGGCGCCGCTTACATGGTTTTAGTGTGTTTGTTACCAGAGTTTTTAGTGTTGCGTTGGAATGTGCCGTTCTACTTTGGTGGTACATCACTTCTCATCATCGTAGTCGTAACAATGGACTTCATGGCTCAAGTTCAGTCTTACATGATGCAGCAACAATATGATTCACTATTGAAGAAGGCTAACTTCAAAATGGGTAACTCGTAAGCTATATGGCAAAAGATGATGTCATTCAAATGGCTGGCGAGATTGTGGAAAACTTGCCTAACGCTATGTTCCGTGTGAAGTTAGAAAACGGTCATGTGGTGTTAGGACATATCTCGGGAAAAATGCGTATGCACTACATCCGCATTCTTCCTGGTGACAAAGTTACTGTGGAGCTTACTCCATACGACTTGTCAAAAGCGCGAATTGTGTTCCGCGCGAAGTAGTAACTAATTGTATAGAAGAGGTTAATTATGAAAGTTTTGGCATCTGTAAAGTGTATCTGCCGCAACTGCAAGATTATTAAGCGCAAGCGCGTGGTTCGAGTGATCTGTTCATCAGATGCTCGTCATAAGCAGCGTCAAGGTTAATAAAAAGGAACGTTACACATGGCACGTATTGCTGGGGTAAATATCCCTAATCACCAACACACCGTTATTGGTTTAACTGCTATTTTTGGCATTGGTAACTCACTTGCTCGCAAAATTTGCGACGCATCTGGTGTTGCTATTGATAAAAAAGTTAAAGATCTTAGCGATGCTGACTTAGAGAAGCTTCGTGAAGAAGTAGGCAAATTCACTGTAGAAGGTGATTTGCGTCGTGAAGTGACAATGAACATTAAGCGCCTAATGGACTTAGGTTGCTATCGTGGTCTGCGTCATCGCAAAGGCTTGCCAATGCGCGGTCAACGCACACGTACTAATGCTCGTACACGCAAAGGTCCTCGTAAGGCCGGTATTGCACTTAAGAAATAATTAGGAAGAGCTGACAATGGCAAAACCACAACAAAATAACGCGGCTCGCGCCCGTAAAAAAGTTAAAAAGAATATTGCTGACGGTATCGCACACGTTCACGCATCATTCAATAACACAATCGTGACTATCACTGATCGTCAAGGCAATGCTTTGTCTTGGGCTACATCAGGCGGTCAAGGTTTTAAAGGCTCACGTAAATCTACACCGTTTGCTGCTCAGGTTGCTGCTGAAGTTGCAGGCCGTGCTGCGATTGAGTGTGGCATTAAGAATCTAGCAGTTGAGATCAAAGGCCCAGGCCCAGGTCGCGAATCTGCTGTTCGTGCTTTGAATGCCTTAGGCATCAAAATCACGGAAATCCAGGACGTTACGCCAGTTCCACACAATGGCTGCCGTCCTCCAAAGCGTCGTCGTATCTAATTTTTTAATCAAGACCACCGTCCATTGCTTGTAAAGAATGGACTCACCCTCAGTTCCTGAACTGAAGGCAAAGAAAGGAAGCAATCGTGGCACGTTACATAGGCCCTAAAGCCAAACTATCACGTCGGGAAGGTACCGACTTATTCTTAAAGAGCACACGTCGCTCTTTAGCCGATAAATGCAAGCTTGACACTAAACCAGGTCAACATGGCCGCACATCAGGTGCGCGTACATCTGACTACGGTAATCAATTACGTGAAAAGCAAAAAGTTAAGCGTATCTATGGTGTATTGGAGCGTCAGTTCCGTCGCTATTTCGCAGAAGCTGAGCGTCGTAAAGGCAACACAGGCGAGAACTTGCTTGTATTGTTAGAGTCACGCTTAGACAACGTTGTATATCGTATGGGTTTTGGCTCAACACGCGCTGAAGCACGTCAGTTAGTTTCTCACAAAGCTATTTTGTTGAACGGTAATGTTGCAAACATTCCTTCAATGCAAGTTCGTCCTGGTGACGTAGTAGCGATTCGTGAAAAAGCTAAGAAGCAAACTCGTATTCAAGAGTCTTTAGGTCTTGTTGCTCAGTCTGGTCAAATCAGCTGGGTTTCAGTAGACGCAACTAAATTAGAAGGCACATTTAAGCAAGCGCCTGATCGCGACGAAATCGGTGGCGATATCAATGAAAGCTTGATCGTCGAACTTTACTCACGTTAATGTGTCGCCCTCTTAAGGAATAAATATATGCAAAACACACTGCTGAAGCCGAAAATTATTTCTGTTGAAGCGCTTGCAGAAAACCAAGCGAAAGTTGTTATGGAACCGTTTGAACGCGGTTATGGCCATACCTTGGGTAATGCCTTGCGCCGTGTGCTTTTGTCGTCCATGGTAGGTTGTGCTCCAACTGAAGTTAGCATTGCTGGCGTAGTGCATGAGTACTCAACAATTGATGGCGTTCAAGAAGACGTCGTTAACCTACTTTTGAACCTCAAAGGTATCGTTTTTAAATTAGAGCAACGTGATGAAGTAACAATTAACTTGCGCAAAGAAGGCGCTGGTGTTGTTACAGCAAAAGATATTGAATTGCCACACGATGTTGAAATCATTAATCCTGATCACGTGATTGCCCACTTATCTGCAAACGGTAAGTTGGATATGCAGATCAAGGTTGAAAAAGGTCGTGGTTACGTTCCTGGTAACGTACGTAAGTATCAAGACGAGTCTTCAAAGACTATTGGTAGCATCGTTCTAGATGCATCATTTAGTCCAGTGCGTCGCGTAAGCTATGCCGTTGAGTCAGCTCGTGTTGAACAACGTACAGACTTAGACCGTTTGGTTATGACAATTGAAACTAACGGTGTTTTGACGCCTGAAGAAGCAATTCGTCAATCAGCAAGCATTTTGGTTGATCAACTAGTTGTGTTTGCACAATTAGAGGGTACACAAGCTACAGGTGATTCAGCTCCAAATCGTTCACCAGCTGTTGACCCAATGTTGATGCGCCCAGTTGATGATCTAGAGTTAACAGTTCGTTCTGCTAACTGCTTGAAAGCTGA
This sequence comes from Pseudomonadota bacterium, assembly GCA_041191465.1. Lineage (GTDB taxonomy): Bacteria > Pseudomonadota > Gammaproteobacteria > Burkholderiales > Burkholderiaceae > Polynucleobacter. The sequence goes on along the minus strand of JBEEOV010000030.1, from coordinate 6,114 downwards.
AAACATTTACTACATCGGTGACCTCATTCAACGTACTGAGAACGAGTTGTTAAAGACTCCAAATCTTGGCCGTAAATCATTGAATGAAATTAAAGATGTTTTGGCCGCTCGCGGTCTGACCTTGGGCATGAAGCTAGACAACTGGCCTCCTGCTGGTCTTGAGAAATAATAGAAAGGAAGAGCCACCATGCGTCACGGAAACGGACTTCGTAAATTAAATCGTACATCCTCACATCGTTTAGCGATGTTGCGCAACATGTCTAATTCATTGTTGCAACATGAGGTTATTAAAACAACTTTGCCTAAGGCTAAAGAGTTGCGTCGTGTTGTAGAGCCGCTAATTACTTTGGGTAAAAAAGACAATTTGGCAAACCGTCGTTTGGCATTTGATCGTCTACGTGACCGCGAAATGGTTACTAAGCTTTTCACAGAGCTTGGTCCACGTTACGCAACGCGTCCAGGTGGTTACTTGCGCATTCTTAAGTTTGGCTTCCGTGTTGGTGATAATGCACCGATGGCGTTGGTTGAGCTTTTGGATCGCCCAGAAGTTACTGAAGAAGCTTCAGCAGAGTAATCTCTGTCGATATCTAAAAAAGCCTGGTTTTTGCCAGGCTTTTTTGTTTGGATGATAATAAGTTATGGATTCAATCTACCTACTGATTACTACAGTTAGCAGCCAAGATGAGGCAAAAAAATTGGCTCAAAAAACTGTTGAAAATGGTTTGGCTGCGTGTGCTCAAGTTCAGGCGGCATGCCACTCAGTTTATATGTGGGAAGGTAAGTTGGAGTCCGCTGTTGAATACCCAATTCATTTCAAAACAAATGAATCTAACAAGAGTGGATTGTTTAAATTTATTAAAGAACACCACTCATATGATGTGCCAGAAATTATTTCTTTGAAATTAGATGATGCTGATCCCCACTATGCAGCATGGCTTAATGCACAATTGGTTGCAAAATAAATGATTAAAAGAATATTAGTTTCAATAAGTTTATTTTTTGTATCGCTAAGCGTCTTGGGGCAAAATTTTTTACCTCCGGAAGAGGCTTTTAAAGCTGTTGCTGAATATGCAACAGCTGATCAAGCATTGATCACAGTTAAGCCAGCTAAGGGCTACTACATCTATAAAGAGTCTATAAAGTTTCAGATAATTAAATCAGATGCTGGTCTTGAATTAGGCCCACCCAGTCTACCATTAGGAAAAATAAAGTTTGATGAAAACTTTGGCAAGAATCTAGAAACCTATCCCAAAGAGTTTGGTATCACTTTGCCACTGGTGGGCAATAAAAACACATCCGGTTTTGTTTTAAGAATGGAGTTACAGGGTTGCGCAGAAAAAGGTATCTGCTATCCACCAATGATGCTCACATTTACATTGGCAAGTTTGCATGCAACTGCAGAAGGCGTTTTGTTTGAAGAAGTTGTTGAGGCAGAAAAGCCAAAAGAAGCTGTTGGTATTTTAGATTTATGGTCGGCAAGAGACGATGCGGGGCTGCTAGCAACAATGTTGCAAAACATATCTCCAGTCATTTTATTAGCGGCGTTCTTTATCTTGGGTCTAGCCATGGCATTAACACCTTGTGTGTTACCGATGCTACCGATCATGTCCAGTGTTGTTTTTGGCTCAAAGAATAATCAACATCAAAGTGTTTCAAAAATAAGATCATCGATTTTGGCTTTTTCCTATGTGTTAGGAATGGCGATCATGTACAGCTTGGCTGGTATGGCCACTGCTGCATTGGGTGCAAACATACAGGCATGGTTATTAAATCCTTGGGTGTTAGGAACATTCGCCCTCATGCTGATTGCTTTATCTGCCAGCCTATTTGGTTTTTATGAATTGAGATTGCCAGCTGCGTGGCATAACAAAATTGATCATATTGCGGGCAAACAAGAGGGTGGCAGTGTCATCGGCGCTTTTTTCTTGGGTGCGATTTCAACTCTAATTGCTAGTCCTTGTGTCACTGCTCCATTGGCTGGAGTTCTGGCTTTTATTGCGCAAACTGGATCGGTGCCTCTGGGAGGTATCTTGTTGTTTGTGATGGCCTTGGGCATGGGCTTGCCTCTGATGTTATTTGCGATAGGGGCAAGAGGTTTGGTTCCTAAAGCTGGCGCATGGATGGTGTTGGTGCAAAGAATATTTGGTGTTTTGTTATTGATTTTGGCTGTATGGGTGGTGTCCCCAATTTTTATTTCTAATAAGGGTGGCGATTTATCAAATACCCATCAACTAAGTTCTGGCTTGGTATTTGAGCGCGTTTCAACCTCTGCGCAATTGACTGCTGCATTAAAGAGTGCGGCCGCTAACCACCAACCTGTGTTACTAGATTTCTATGCTGATTGGTGTGTGACCTGTAAAGAGATGGAGTTGCTTACTTTTTCAGATCAAGAGGTCACAAAAGTATTAAAGACATATCGATTGATACAAATTGATATGACAAAAAATACTGCGGATCATCAAGCTATTTTGAAGCAGTTTGGTTTATTTGGTCCACCTGCAATTTTGTTCTTTGATGAACAGGGCCAAGAAAAAACCACCAAGAGAGTGATTGGCTTTATGAAAGCGAATCGATTCTTAGAGCGATTGAAATAGTAGTTGTTTATTTCTGTTGCAAAAGACGGGCAGCATCTCTAGCAAAGTAGGTCAAGATGCCATCTGCACCAGCGCGCTTAAATGCCAAAAGAGATTCCATCATCACGGCATCTCCATCTATCCAGCCATTGAGCGCCGCCGCTTTAATCATGGCGTACTCGCCGCTAACTTGGTACGCAAATGTTGGGTAGCCAAGCTCATCTTTTACTCTGCGAACGATATCTAAATATGGCATGCCAGGTTTAACCATGACCATATCAGCACCTTCTTCAATATCAAGCGCCACTTCACGAATGGCTTCATCAGAATTGGCTGGATCCATCTGATAGGTTTTTTTATTGCCTTTACCTAGGTTGCCAGCCGAGCCAACTGCATCTCTAAATGGACCATAAAAAGCCGAGGCATATTTTGCAGAGTAGGCCATGATTTGTGTGTGGATAAAACCATGCGCCTCTAATGCGTCACGAATGGCGCCGATTCTGCCATCCATCATGTCTGAAGGTGCCACCATATCAACACCAGCTTGAGCGTGTGTAAGTGCTTGCTTAACCAAGGCATCAACAGTAATGTCATTAATAACATATCCATCGTCATCAATGATGCCGTCTTGACCATGGCTTGTATAAGGATCTAAAGCAATATCAGTCATGATGCCAAGGTTAGGAAAATGCTTCTTAAGTTCTTTAACGGCAGCTGGAATTAACCCATTCGGATTGAAAGCTTCTTTGCCGTCAGCAGTTTTTAGTTCAGAGCTAATCACGGGGAATAAAGCCATCACAGGAATGCCCAATTTGACGCAATCTTCAGCAATGGGCAAGAGTAAATCTAAGGAAACCCTACTCACGCCTGGCATTGATTTAACTTCTTCCTGGCGATTTTTGCCCTCGAGTAAAAACACGGGGTAAATAAAATCATTTGAAGATAGTTGGTTTTCTTGAACCAAACGGCGTGACCAATCAGTTCTACGAAGTCTGCGAGGGCGATGAAAGAGTTGCATATAAAACCTTATGAAGATAGTTGGGGTTTTAGATTTTTAGAAATACGGTTTTCGTTACTGGTGTGAGCGGATGAGGCTTCGATACCGAGCCATCCTGAAATCATGGCGTCTGCCTCAACCAAGCCTATTCTTTTGGTGCTTGAGAACAATTGGGCCGTGTATGGGCCATGGGGATTCAGTTCTTTAAGCTTGTTTTGTAGCTTTTTGAGCGCTAGGCGGCTTTCTGACTGGTTGAGTTTGTCGCACTTTGTTAGCAAAACATGGATAGGTCTGCCAGTCGGGCTAAACCACTCAATCATTTGTTGGTCTAGGTCTGTCATACCTCTGCGAGAATCCATGATCAAAATCATGCCCTTTAAATTGGGTCTGGTTTGAAGGTATGTGGATAAAAGATTATTCCAGTGAGACTTGGTCTTGAAGTCTACTTGCGCAAAACCATAACCAGGTAAATCAACTAAATTCGCTAAATTGGTCTTATCTTTCGTTAAAATACCGAAAAAGTTGATATGTTGCGTTCTTCCTGGGGTTTTGCTGGCAAAAGCAAGGCGATTTTGCTGGCAAAGCACATTAATTGCAGTTGATTTACCGGCATTTGAGCGCCCAGCAAAAGCCACTTCAGGGATCTCCCAAGTCGGCAAATCCACTAAATGGTTAATTGTTACGAGAAATTGTGCTTGATGTAAGGTAGACATAGGTGTTTAAAGGTTAGACCTATTGTAAAATCTCTCGCTGATAATTAGTTGTTTAATTGAAAATAAAGATTAAGCAATCATTCGCATCATAAACATAGGGTTATAAGACCATGCGTCAAACAATTTCTGCCACATTTAAAACTTTAGCCATGACATTGGGTTTGGCTATGGCCGGTGTTACTTATGCTAACGAACCAGCTGCCGCACCTGCAAAACCAGTAGTAGATGCAGCCAAGGGCGAGGCTTTGTACAACACAGGTGACTCAAAGCGCGGTATCGCTGCTTGTATGGGATGCCATGGTGCAAATGGTGTGAGTGGTGGTGGCGCTTATCCTAAGTTGGCAGGTCAGCACGCTGCTTATATTGTGAAACAGTTGAAAGATTACAAGGGCGGTAAAGAGCGTCCTAATGCAGTTATGTCTGCATTCGCTGGTTTGTTAAGCGATGAAGATATGCAAAACATTGGTGCTTATCTAGAAAAACAAACACCAGGTTTAGGCACTGCTAAAAACAAGGCAAGCATTGAATTAGGTCAAAAAATTTATCGTGGTGGTATTGCCTCTAAGCAAGTAGCCGCTTGTGCAGGTTGTCACGCTCCTAACGGCGTAGGTATCCCAGCTCAATATCCACGTCTTTCAGGTCAGTGGGCAGAGTACACAGAAGCTCAATTAGTTGCTTATCGTCAAGGCGATCGCAAGAATAGCGCGCAGATGACTGGAATTGCATCTAGAATGTCTGATGCAGAGATTAAGGCTGTAGCAGACTACATCGCTGGTTTGCGTTAATAATCCTCTGTAGTTACTAGCTCTCAGTAAGAAGAGCCCACGAACTAAGTTTGTGGGCTTTATTTTTTTATAGATAAGGTATGGCAATTAGTTCTACAACAGCAGATAGCTCTTTGAAAAAATTTAACCGCGCAAGCGTAGAGCTTTTGTCATCTATGCGCTTTGCAATAGCGTTGTTAACCATTATTTCAATTGCAAGTGTTATTGGTACTGTTATCAAGCAGGGTGAGCCCTACAACAACTACGTTAATCAGTTTGGACCACTGTGGGCAGAAATATTTAATGGCTTGAGCCTTTTTGCTGTCTATACGGCCTGGTGGTTTTTGCTAATTTTGGCGTTCTTGGTGGTATCTGTTTCGTTTTGTGTATTGCGCAATGCGCCCAAGATGTTGGCCGATATCAAGGCGTGGAAAGATCACGTACAAGAAGGTGGATTGCGCGCTTTACATCATCATTTTGAATTTCCAATCCAGTCATCTCATCAAGCAAGCGCAGAGCAAATTGCTAACCGATTGGCAAAAGATGGTTACGCAGTTAAGACATTAATTGCTGATGATCATTCAAAGGTGGTGGCAAAAAAAGGTGCCGCTAATAAATGGGGTTACATCTTTGCTCACAGTGCAATTGTTTTGATTTGCTTGGGCGGTTTATTGGATGGGGACTTATTTACCAAGGGGCAAATTTGGTTTGGGGGTAAAAGTGTTTTACCGCCAAGCACCCAAGGCATGTTGATTGCAGATATTCCAAATGATCACAAATTAAGTGCAGCCAACCCAAGTTACAGAGCAAATATTTTTGTGCCGGAAGGGCAGGTGAGTACAACTGCTCTTTTAAATGCGACGAACGGCAGCATTATTCAAGAGCTGCCTTTTTCTGTTGCTTTAAAGAAATTTCATGTCGAGTATTACAGCACTGGAATGCCTAAGCTCTTTATGAGTGAAGTCATCATTAAAGACTTAGATACTGGTAAAGAAACTGAAGCAAAAATTAAAGTGAATGAGCCAATGATTCATCGCGGTGTTGCGATTTATCAATCTAGTTTTGAA
>JBEEOV010000029.1:0-14525 GCA_041191465.1 Pseudomonadota bacterium | reverse complement strand
TAGGTGAAATTGGAACCACTATTTTTCACCCAATTGGTACATGCAAAATGGGCAAACTAAGCGACCCTATGTCAGTGGTTGATTCTGAGTTAAGGGTGATTGGCCTAACTGGATTACGAGTAGTTGACGCCAGTGTTATGCCAACAATTACCTCTGGAAACACTGCCGCACCAACAATGATGATTGCAGAAAAAATTTCCCAGTTGCTTCTAGATAAACAAGCAAATGGAAATTGATTTTTTTAACTGGAGCGCCCTACTTCTTTTATTGGCAGCCGGGTGCGCAGGCTTTATTGATGCAGCGGCAGGTGGTGGCGGGCTTATTCAGGTGCCCGCCTTATTTTCTGCCTTTCCCCAAGCCGTGCCTGCTACTTTGCTCGGCACCAATAAATTGGCTTCCATTGGCGGAACATTAATTGCTTCTAAAAAGTATCTAAAATCAGTTAAATTACCCTATCTTATTCTAATTCCGTGCATTGCCGCTGCTTTTGTGGGGTCATTTGGGGGCGCTTATGTGGTTAGGGGGATTGCCTCAAGCCAGTTTAGGGTTGCATTGCCAATCATTTTATTGGCTTTGTTTGTATATACACTTTTAAGGCCCACCATTGGATTAACGCATGCGCCATCAACTCTTGGGGGAAGAAAGCTTTTGCAGGCTGTAGCGATGGGTGGGGCTATCGGTTTTTATGATGGTTTTTTTGGGCCCGGCACGGGCAGTTTTCTATTGATGGGCTTTATTCGGATTTTTGGATTTGATTTCTTGCATGCCTCGGCGGCAAGCAAGCTGGTAAATGCTGCCACTAATTTGGCAGCCATTATTTTGTTTGGAGCCTTTGGGCATATAGCAATCTTTTTGGGCTTGGCGATGATGGCTGCTAATATGGTTGGCGGCTATGCTGGGTCGCACTACGCCCTGCGTTATGGTAATGGCTATATCAGGGCTTTATTTATGTTAGTGGTTGCCTTGCTCATCATTAAAACCGCTTTTGATGCCGTTGGCGCTCTTAATCTGTAGCTAAATTATTGTTTCACGTGAAACAAATTGTAGCTTTAATGATTGAGAGCTTTTGCTTAGGGTGATATCATCGCCGCCCTAGCTTGGTGATTTTCTATGGACTTTTCAGTTAAATTTGATGTGATCGTTATTGGCGGTGGGCATGCTGGCTCAGAGGCTGCTTTGGCTTCTGCCAGAATGGGTTGCCGCACACTATTATTGACGCACAGCATAGAAACCTTGGGCGCGATGAGTTGCAACCCCTCCATTGGCGGTATCGGTAAAGGCCACTTAGTTAAGGAGATTGATGCCTTGGGCGGCGCGATGGCTGAGGTGACTGATTTGGCGGGCATTCAGTTCAGAATGCTGAACTCCAGCAAGGGCCCAGCAGTTAGGGCCACCCGCGCACAAGCTGATCGCGCCTTATATAAAACTGCTATGCGCAGTAAGCTAGAGAATCAAAAGAATTTAACAATCTTTCAGGCGGCGGTTGATGACTTAATTGTTAACGGTGACGAGGTCTGTGGCGCAATAACCCAGTTGGGGTTAAGTTTTTATGCCTCAAAGGTTGTTTTAACTGCAGGAACTTTTTTGGATGGCAAAATCCACGTGGGGCTTGATAACCACTCTGGCGGACGTGCAGGTGATCCAGCCGCAATTAGGTTATCAAGCAGGCTAAAAGAGCTTAAGCTGCCCCAGGGTAGACTGAAAACAGGAACCCCACCAAGGATTGATGGGCGCACCATTAATTTTTCAGTGATGCAGGAACAGCCTGGAGATTTAGATCCGCTACCGGTTTTTTCTTATTTGGGGCGACCAGAGTTCCATCCTAAGCAACTCCCCTGCTGGATTACCCATACAAATCAAAAAACTCACGACATTATTCGTGGCGGCTTAGATCGTTCCCCAATGTATACCGGTGTTATTGAGGGCGTGGGCCCTAGATATTGCCCATCTATTGAAGACAAGATTCATCGCTTTTCAAGCAAAGATAGCCACCAAATTTTTTTGGAGCCTGAGGGTCTCACGACACATGAGTTTTATCCGAATGGTATTTCAACAAGTTTGCCGTTTGATGTTCAGTGGGATTTGGTTAGAAGTATCCGCGGTCTAGAGAACGCAATGATTGTTCGCCCTGGTTATGCGATTGAGTATGACTATTTTGATCCGCGAGGGCTTATGCCAAGCCTGGAAACCAAAGGAATCAAGGGTTTATTTTTTGCAGGTCAAATCAATGGAACCACGGGCTATGAAGAGGCTGCTGCCCAGGGTCTATTGGCTGGTATTAACGCAGCGCTCAGCGCCCAGGGCAAAGAGGCTTGGTATCCAAAGCGCGATCAAGCCTATTTGGGCGTATTAGTTGATGATTTAATTACCAAGGGTGTTCAAGAGCCCTATCGAATGTTTACCAGTCGAGCTGAATATCGTTTGAGTCTTCGGGAAGATAATGCGGATGACCGCTTGACGGAGATTGGGCGAACATTGGGCCTAGTAGATGATCGTCGGTGGGAGTTCTTCTGTCGTAAAAAAGAGGCTGTTTCACGTGAAACACAGCGGCTCAAATCAACTTGGATTAGCCCCAAATTAATTAGCTCTGAGGAGTCAGAGTTTTTGCTTGGGCAGGTCATCACACATGAATACTCTTTGGCTGAGTTGTTGAAGCGACCTGGCATTACTTATGAGGCCCTCACAACAGCTTTTGATGGGCGCTGGGCAGCAGAACCCCTTGATCAAGACGTTGTTTTGAGAGATCAAATTGCAGAACAAGTTGAAATAGGCGTTAAATATCAAGGATATATTGATAGGCAGGCTGCGGAGATTGCGCGCCACTCGTTTCATGAAGAAATGGTTTTGCCGGGCGATATTGATTACGCTAGCGTTCTTGGCCTATCAAAAGAAGTGCAACAAAAGCTCAATTTACATAAACCAAGCACTTTGGGGCAGGCCTCAAGAGTTTCTGGGGTTACGCCGGCAGCGATTTCACTTTTGTTAATCCACCTTAAAAAAGGATTGGGTCGTCGCCCAATGACCCATTAATGTCGGATGACTCAACTAAAGAAGCCCTTTTGATAGACCTAAAGGCGGGTATTCATAAACTAAATATTGATGTTAGTCAGGGTCAGGTCGAGACGTTAATAGACTATTTGCTTGAGTTCCAGCGTTGGAATAAGACGCATAACTTGTCGGCAATTCATGATCTTAAGGACTCGTTGGTCTTGCATTTAATCGATTCTTTATCAGTTTTGGGCTACTTAGATGCTTATGTTGCAGCTTTGGATGATCCATCATCCTTTAGCTTGGCTGACCTCGGCACTGGCGGCGGTTTGCCGGGCATCCCATTGGCAATTTGTCGCCCACATTGGCAGCTGCATCTAATGGAGGCCGTGCAAAAGAAGGCGGTATTCTTGCAGCATATTGTTAATAAGCTGTCATTGGCAAATGTTAAGGTGCATGCTGCCAGAATTGAGGTCAGTTCACCGAGCCTTAAAAATCAGATAAGTTGTTGTATTTCAAGAGCTTTTTCCGATTTTGGCAAGTTTTTAACCTTGTCCGCCCCTATGTTAAAGCCGGGTGGTTTAGCTTGGGCGATGAAGGCGAAGTTATTGGAAGAGGATTTAAAAACTATTCCTGCAGATTGGGAAATTAAGAAAAATCACCTCTTATTCGTGCCTGGTCTAACAGCTGAAAGAAGGTTGTTTGAGTTGGGGCGCGTGAGAGAATTGAGTGCTTGAGTTAATAACTAAATAAAGATTTTCATGGCAAAGATTTTTTGTGTAGCAAATCAAAAAGGTGGCGTAGGAAAAACCACAACTACAGTTAATTTGGCTGCGAGTTTGGCTGCGCAAAACCAACGTGTTTTGGTGGTTGATCTCGACCCTCAAGGTAACGCCAGTATGGGTTCTGGCATAGATAAAATGGGGCTTGAGCAAAGCGTCTATCACGTACTAATTGGTATGTCAGATGTTGCGAGTGCCAGAATTAAATCTGAAACAGGCGGTTATGACGTCTTGCCAGCCAATAGAGATTTAGCCGGTGCAGAAGTTGAGTTGGTTGAGTTAGAGCAGCGCGAGGAATTGTTAAAAAATGCGTTGGCGCCAGTTTTGTTGGACTATGACTTTGTATTGATTGATTGCCCCCCTGCCTTGTCACTCCTAACGTTGAATGGTTTGTGTGCCGCCAACGGAGTAATTGTGCCAATGCAGTGCGAGTATTTCGCTCTAGAGGGCTTGTCTGACTTGGTCAACACAATTAAGCAAGTTCATGCGAATTTGAACCCAAGTTTGACCATCATAGGTTTATTGCGAGTCATGTTTGATCCGCGAACAACCTTGCAGCAACAGGTTTCTGACCAATTAATGGCTCATTTTGGAGATAAAGTTTTTAATACCATCATTCCAAGAAACGTTAGGTTGGCTGAGGCGCCCTCTTACGGAATGCCAGGTGTAAATTTTGATAAGAGCTCACGCGGTGCGCAGGCTTATATGCAATTTGGCGCTGAAATGATTCAGCGCATTAAAACTATGTAATGGATAAAAATGACTGCAATTAAGAAAAAAGGTTTGGGTAGAGGCTTAGAGGCGCTGTTGGGTGCAAGCGATAAGCCTGCCACATCAAATCAAGGCGTTGCAATGCTGAAGTTGGCACAGTTGCAGGCGGGCAAATATCAACCACGCAAAAATATGGTCGACGGGCCATTGCAAGAGCTGGCTCAAAGCATTAAAGAGCAAGGGGTTATGCAGCCATTATTGGTAAGACCTATTGCGGATGGTAAATATGAAATCATTGCCGGTGAGCGTCGTTATCGCGCGGCTACGATAGCGGGATTGGCTGAAGTGCCCGTACTTATCAAGCAAGCTGATGACCAAGCGACAGCAGCAATGGCTTTGATAGAGAACATGCAGCGTGAGGATCTAAATGCCATTGAAGAGGCAAATGGTCTTTTAAGGTTGATTGATGAGTTTGGTTATACCCACGACAAGGCGGCGCAGGCTGTTGGAAAGTCCCGTAGCGCAGTGACCAATCTTTTGCGCTTGGTTCAGCTGGCTAAACCAGTTCAAACAATGCTAATCAAGGGCGAGATTGACATGGGGCACGCCCGCGCCCTGTTGCCATTAGAGGGTGCACAACAGGTTAGCTTGGCTCAAAAAATTGCTATTCAACAGTTATCTGTTCGTGAAGCTGAAAAATTGGCAACCCAAGCTGTTTTAGCGAAAAAAGGGCCTAGTAAGACAAAGCCGGCTATCAAGGTGGACCCAGATCTGAAGATGATTCAAGATAAGCTCTCAGATCAGATTAATTTAGCCGTCGAAATTAAGCAAAAGCGTCGTGGCGGTGAAATATGTATCAAATTTAGTCAATTTGATGAGTTAGACAGTTTATTCAAGCGTTTAGGCATTGAATAGCGCTAATCTTTATGAATTACATTGACCCCAAGCCTGTAGATTCTGTAAAATCTGCGGGCTTTATGTCTGGAGATGAGCAAAAAGCTCGATCTGTTAGAAATGCTAATTGGGACAGTGAGTTAGAAGACTCGGAAGAGCTTCCGCCGCCACTGAGTAAGGCTGAATTAGAGGCCCTTTTGGGATCAAATGCCTTAAGACCGAGCAAGATAACAGTAAAGCGTTTGTTGTTTCTTCAGGGCTTGGTTACTCTGCTCTCGTGGGCAGCATGGTCAGCAAAGGGTAAGCCGTTTGGCTTAGACTCTGCCGCCATATCTGCATTGTTAGGTGGTTTGGCGGCAATTGTTCCGGCAACACTATTTGCGATGCGTGCAAAGGTACTAGGTAGTAGAGCAAATGTTATGGGCGCCTCGGTTTTTGCGCTAGTAACAGGAGAATTAATAAAGATCATTGCCACCGTAGCAATGTTCGTTTTGATAATAGTTTTGTATCCAAAGTTGGATTGGTTACCGCTGTTATTGACTTATGTGCTGGCGCTAAAGTGTTATTGGTTAGCCTGGATACTAAGAAAATAAGGGCATACAAGGATAGAGGGAAGTAAACGATGGCAACAGAAGCGACTGGAAAGGCGTTAACGCCTACGGAGTACATTGCTGAGCATTTGCAAAACTTAAATACTTTGCATGCAAAGCAAGAGGCTATTGTTGATTTTTCAGTTATTAACTTAGACACAGTTTTCTGGTCATTGTTAATGGGTTTATTGGTTGTGGGCTTTTTGCTGTTGGCAGCTCGTCGCGCAACATCAGGCGTACCAGGTCGTTTCCAAGCATTGGTTGAGATGCTAGTAGAAATGGTTGAGTCACAATCTAAGAGCATTGTTCATGGTGATCGTTCTTTCATTGCTCCCTTAGCGCTATTTGTTTTCTGTTGGATTATCTTGTTGAACACATTGGACTTGGTTCCAGTTGATTGGGTTCATGGCATTAATGGTTTCTTGGGAATTTTTGGCCATGTGCATGTGCCACACCACAAGCTAGTTCCAACAACTGATTTAAACGGTACATTGGGTTTATCAATGTCTGTTTTAGTTCTAATGATTTTCTATAGCTTCAAAGCTAAAGGTGTGGGCGGTTTTGTGCATGAATTGCTTTCTGCCCCGTTTGGCGCTAAGTGGTACTTGGCACCATTTAACCTAGTGTTAAACATTATTGAATTTATTGCTAAGGCCGTTTCGTTGGGTATGCGGTTGTTTGGCAACATGTATGCAGGCGAATTGGTTTTCTTGCTAATCGCTCTGTTAGGCGGCATCTGGCATTTTGGTGTCGACTTGTCTGTTCTAGGTTTTGTCGGCCATGTAATTGCTGGTTCAGCCTGGGCAATTTTCCATATTTTGGTGATTTTGTTGCAAGCCTTCATCTTCATGATGTTGACTTTGGTTTATATCGGCCAGGCACATAGTCACCACTGATTTTTTATTAACTGTTTTTTTACTTAGGAGTCAACATGCAAGCATTTCTAGCGCAAATTCAAGGTTTAACAGCAATCGGTATCGGCATCATCATCGGTTTGGGTGCTATCGGCGCCTGTTTAGGTATCGCATTGATGGGTGGTAAGTACATTGAAGCTTGTGCACGTCAACCAGAATTGATGGAGCCACTACAAACTAAGATGTTCTTGTTGGCAGGTTTGATCGACGCTGCGTTCTTGATCGGTGTTGGTGTTGCAATGTTGTTTGCATTCGCAAACCCATTGTTAGCTGTAATTAAGTAATTAGCGTAGTTATTGACGGGCGCAATTTGAGCGCCCGTGGATATTTGTCATCGTGACCGAAAGGAACTAAACGTGAACCTAAACGCGACGCTATTCGCGCAGATGGTCGTCTTTTTTATTTTATGGTGGGTAGTTGCTAAATTTGTTTGGCCTCCACTAGTAAAAGCATTGGACGAGCGAGCCACAAAAGTGGCAGATGGTTTAGCAGCCGCAGAGCGCGGCAAGGCTGACCTTGAGTCTGCAAAAAAACGCGCTGAGCAAGCATTATCAGAAGCACGTAACGAAGGTACTCAGCGTATTGCTGATGCAGAGAAGCGCGCTCAACAATCAGCGGAAGAAATTAAAGCTAACGCACAAGCTGAAGCTGCGCGCATTATTGCCCAAGCTAAAGCTGAAGCAGAGCAACAAGTATCTCGTGCAAGAGATGCGCTTAGAACTGAAGTGGCTACATTAGCTGTTAAGGGTGCTGAGCAAATTTTGCGTCGTGAAGTAGATGCAAAAGTGCACGCAAGCTTGTTAGATCAGTTAAAGGCAGAGCTCTAATATGGCAGATTTAGCCACCATAGCCCGCCCTTATGCTGAGGCACTTTTCCGTAGCGCAAAGCCTGCAGATTTATCTGCATGGGCGGAGCAGTTAGAAGAGTTGGCTCAGGTTGCTGGTAATGCAGATTTGTTAGCCGTAGCTAATAATCCAAAGTTGTCTTCAGCAGATTTGCTGCAAATTTTGTTAGGCAGCATCAAAGCTAAGCCTTCAGACGTAGTTAAAAATTTTGTTGAAGTGTTGACGCAAAATCATCGTCTATTAGCTTTGCCAGAAATTTCTGCCCAATTTACAGCTTTGAAGAATGCTCAAGAAGGTGCTGCAGAAGTTCTGATTACAAGTGCATTCCCGCTGAACGGCGAAGAATTGAATACTTTGTTATCAACATTGAAGAAGCGCTTTGGTGGAAAAGAGCTACGTCCTACAGTTAGTGTAGATCCAGAATTGATTGGCGGCGTTTGCGTAAAGGTGGGCGATGAAGTTTTAGATACTTCAGTGAAAGCCCGCTTAGTTTCAATGCAAGCCGCTCTTAGCGCATAACCGAATAAGATCCCAGGAGTAAGCAAATGCAACTCAACCCATCAGAGATCAGTGAACTGATCAAGAGCCGAATTAGCGGTGTAGGCGTAGGCGCCGAAGTCCGTAACCAAGGCACAGTAATTTCCGTAACAGACGGTATTTGCCGCGTGCATGGCCTTTCAGGCGTTATGCAAGGTGAAATGCTTGAGTTCCCAAATAACACATTAGGTCTTGCGCTTAACTTAGAGCGTGATTCTGTTGGTGCGGTTATTTTGGGTGAATATGAGCACATCAGTGAAGGTGACCCAGTTAAATGTACAGGTCGCATTCTTGAGGTTCCAGTTGGTCCAGAATTGTTGGGTCGCGTTGTTAATGCTTTGGGTCAGCCAATTGATGGTAAAGGTCCAATTAACGCTAAGTTAACAGACGTGATTGAAAAAGTTGCGCCAGGTGTTATTGATCGTCAATCAGTTAGCCAACCAGTACAAACTGGTTTGAAATCTATTGATGCGATGGTGCCTATTGGCCGCGGTCAACGTGAATTGATCATTGGTGACCGTCAAACAGGTAAAACAGCTGTAGCGGTTGATGCGATCATTAACCAAAAAGGTAAAGGCGTATATTGCGTTTACGTTGCGATCGGTCAAAAAGCTTCAACAATTGCAAACGTGTTGCGTAAGTTAGAAGAGCACGGCGCAATGGAGTACACAGTGATTGTTGCTGCTTCAGCTTCTGAGTCTGCAGCGATGCAATACTTATCAGCATACGCTGGTTGCACAATGGGTGAATACTTCCGCGATCGCGGTGAAGACGCATTGATTGTTTATGACGACTTAACAAAACAAGCTTGGGCATATCGTCAAGTTTCATTGTTGTTACGTCGCCCACCAGGACGTGAAGCGTACCCTGGTGACGTGTTCTATTTGCACTCACGTTTGCTAGAGCGCGCAGCTCGTGTTAACGAAACATATGTAGAGAAATTTACTAACGGCGCCGTAAAAGGTAAAACAGGTTCATTGACAGCATTGCCTGTTATTGAAACTCAAGCTGGTGACGTTTCTGCATTCGTTCCAACAAACGTAATTTCTATTACTGACGGTCAAATCTTCTTGGAAACAGACTTGTTTAACGCGGGTGTACGTCCAGCGATTAACGCGGGTATTTCAGTTTCTCGTGTGGGTGGTGCCGCTCAAACTAAAGTTATTAAGAAATTGTCAGGCGGTATTCGTACTGACTTGGCGCAGTATCGTGAATTGGCTGCTTTTGCGCAGTTTGCTTCTGACTTGGACGAGGCTACACGTAAGCAGTTAGAGCGCGGTCGTCGCGTTACAGAATTGTTGAAGCAAGCACAATACCAACCGCAACAAGTTTGGCAATTGTCTGCTTCATTGTTTGCTGCTAACAATGGCTTCTTGGATGACTTAGATGTGAAACATGTATTGGCCTTCGAAAAAGGTTTGCATGACCATCTTAAGAGCAAGTTTGCTGATTTAGTTGGCCGTATTGAAGATACTAAGGATCTCTCGAAAGAAGACGAAGCCGCATTGCGTGCTGCAATCGAGGACTTTAAACGTTCAGCTTCTTTCTAAGAAGCGAGGAGAGCCGAGATGGCCGGAACAAAAGAGATACGGACAAAGATCAAGAGCGTACAAAATACGCGCAAGATCACTAAGGCGATGGAAATGGTCGCCGCATCTAAGATGCGGCGTGCTCAAGAGCGCATGCGCAATGCCCGTCCTTACTCTGAAAAAGTAAGGAACATTGCAGCAAACTTGGGTAAGGCCAATCCAGAGTACCGCCCTGCTTATTTAGTAGAACGTGAAGTTAAAAGAGCAGGCGTGATTGTTGTAACGACAGACAAGGGTCTTTGCGGTGGTTTAAATACCAACGTATTGAGAGCTTTGACAAACACAATGAAAGACCTTGATGGTCAGGGTGTTGAGTTGTCATGTACAGCAATCGGTATGAAGGGCTTCCAGTTCTTGAATCGAATTAAAGCGAAGCTTGTTTCTCATGTAACTCAAATGGGAGATACGCCTCACCTAGAGAAACTCATTGGTGCTATCAAAGTTCAACTAGATGCATATGAGAATGGTGAAGTAGATGCTGTTTATTTGGCATATACAAAGTTCATCAACACAATGAGACAAGAGCCAGTAGTTGAAAAACTATTGCCTTTATCTAGTGAGCGCTTAGAACAAACAGCTGAAGAGTCTCGTGAGTATGGTTGGGATTATTTATACGAACCAGATCCTCAGTCAGTTGTTGACGAATTGTTGAAACGTTATGTTGAAGCATTGATTTACCAAGCAGTCGCAGAAAATATGGCATCTGAGCAATCTGCTCGTATGGTTGCCATGAAGGCTGCTTCTGATAATGCGAAAAACGTGATTGGTGAGTTGCAGTTGGTTTACAACAAAACACGTCAAGCAGCCATTACCAAAGAGTTGTCCGAGATCGTCGGCGGCGCTGCGGCAGTTTGATAACGAATATTGTAAAAAATTAGTGATCGGAGAAATACGATGAGCAACGGAAATATCGTTCAGTGCATTGGTGCGGTGGTGGACATTCAGTTCCCACGTGACAACATGCCTAAAGTTTATGATGCATTGGTGTTGGAAGAAAGCACAGAAGCATCATTTGCTGAAAAAGGTTTAACTTTTGAAGTGCAGCAGCAATTAGGTGACGGCGTTGTCCGTACGATTGCTCTAGGCTCAAGCGATGGCTTGCGTCGTGGCATGGCAGTTTCAAATACAGGTAAAGGTATTTCTGTACCTGTAGGCCCTGCAACATTGGGCCGTATTATGGACGTGTTGGGTCGCCCTATCGACCAAGCTGGCCCAATTGGTACAGATGAGCGTCGCGCGATTCACCAGTCTGCTCCTAAGTTTGATGAGCTATCTCCTTCTGTTGATTTGTTGGAAACAGGCATTAAGGTTATTGACTTGGTTTGCCCATTTGCTAAGGGCGGTAAAGTTGGTCTATTCGGTGGTGCGGGTGTAGGTAAGACCGTTAACATGATGGAATTGATTAACAACATCGCTAAGCAGCACTCAGGTTTGTCAGTGTTCGCTGGTGTGGGTGAGCGTACTCGTGAAGGTAATGACTTCTATCACGAGATGAAAGATTCAAACGTTTTGGATAAAGTTGCGATGGTGTTCGGTCAGATGAACGAGCCACCTGGTAACCGTCTACGTGTTGCGTTGACAGGTTTGACAATGGCTGAGCGTTTCCGTGACGAAGGCCGTGACATTTTGTTCTTCGTTGACAATATTTATCGTTATACATTGGCTGGTACTGAAGTGTCTGCGTTGTTGGGTCGTATGCCATCAGCTGTGGGTTACCAACCTACATTGGCTGAAGAAATGGGTCGTCTACAAGAGCGTATTACTTCAACTAAGACTGGTTCTATTACATCTATTCAGGCCGTTTACGTTCCTGCGGATGACTTAACAGACCCATCTCCTGCTACAACATTCTTGCACTTAGACTCAACAGTTGTGTTGTCTCGTGATATTGCTGCTTTAGGTATCTACCCAGCGGTTGACCCACTAGACTCAACAAGCCGTCAGTTGGATCCACAAGTGGTTGGTGAAGAGCACTATGCTGTTGCTCGCGGTGTACAAACAACATTGCAACGTTATAAAGAGTTGCGCGACATTATTGCTATTTTGGGTATGGACGAATTGTCACCAGAAGACAAGCAAGCTGTTGCACGTGCTCGTAAGATTCAACGTTTCTTGTCACAACCGTTCCACGTTGCGGAAGTGTTTACTGGTTCTCCAGGTAAATATGTTCCATTGAAAGAAACAATCCGCGGCTTCAAGATGATTGTTGAAGGTGAACTTGACCACTTGCCAGAACAGGCATTCTATATGGTTGGTGGCATCGACGAAGCTATCGAAAAAGCTAAGAAGTTGCAGTAATACCAAGGAACGCACATGTCTAACATCCACGTTGATGTAGTGAGCGCTGAACAATCTATTTTCGCTGGCGAAGCTAAGTTTGTAGCTTTGCCAGGCGAAAGTGGTGAGTTGGGTATCCTTCCAGGACACACCCCGCTAATCACAAGAATTCGTCCAGGCGCTGTACGTATTGAAAAAGCTGATGGTGATGAAGAGTTTGTTTTCGTTGCCGGCGGTATTTTAGAGGTTCAACCAAATAAAGTAACAGTGCTTGCTGATACTGCTATTCGTGGTCATGACCTTGATGAAGCTAAGGCACTAGAAGCGAAAAAAGCTGCTGAAGAAGCTATGCAAAATCGTAGTACAGATATCGATTTTGCTCATGCTCAGTCAGAGTTTGCAATGGCTGCTGCTCAATTAGCCGCTATCGCTAAGTTACGTCAAAAAAGATAATTGGCTTTAATTAACGATCGATTCCTGCGCGCATGCTTAAAGCAGTCAACAGATAGAACCCCTATCTGGTTGATGCGCCAGGCAGGTCGTTATTTGCCTGAATACAACGCAACGCGTGCAGTAGCTGGAAGCTTCTTAGCGCTTGCAAAAAATCCTCAATTAGCAACAGAAGTTACTTTGCAACCATTGGATAGATATCCATTGGATGCGGCCATTTTGTTTTCAGATATTTTGACAATACCTGATGCAATGGGTTTGGGTTTAACTTTTGAGGCTGGTGAAGGCCCGCGTTTTAGCAAGCCCTTAAGGGATGAAGAAGCTGTTAACAAATTAAGAGTTGCTGATCTTAATGAGCTGAAATATGTTTTTGATGCAGTTTCAGAAATCAGAAAAGCTTTAATACAAGACGGACAACAAAGAGTTCCACTAATAGGATTTTCTGGTAGCCCGTGGACTTTGGCTTGTTATATGGTTGAAGGTTCGGGCTCGGACGATTTTAAGCATACTAAAACCATGCTTTATCAGCGTCCTGATTTAATGAAAAAAATTCTAGATGCAAATATTCAATCTGTAGCAGCTTATTTAAAAGCTCAAGTGGATGCTGGCGCACAAGCGCTGATGATATTTGATACTTGGGGTGGATTGCTACCAGATGGTTGGTATCAAAAAACTTCATTGGCTAGCATGAAGGCGGTAATAGATTTATTGCCTCGTGAAAAAGACGGCCAAAGAATTCCGATCTTAGTTTTTACTAAGGGCGGCGGCATTTGGTTAGAGGACATTGCTTCTTCAGGTGCTGATGTCATTGGTTTGGATTGGACTGCTTCAGTAGCTAAGTCACGTAAGCGCTTACTAGCGGTAAATAAACCGTTAGCGTTACAAGGTAACTTTGATCCTTTGGCGTTATTCTCAAGTCCAGAACAAATTAGCCAAGAAGCAAAAAGAATTCTGGATGAGTTGGCGCAGTCGCCATCATTGGGTTCTGGTCTTCACTCATTGGATGGCCATGTGTTTAATTTGGGGCATGGTATCTCTCAATTTACCAATCCAGAACATGTCACGGCTTTGACCGAAACAGTTGTTAGCTACTCAAAAACACTTAGAAATCAATAAATTTGAGCATGTGAGCAGTAACTTATGCACAGGCTTTATATTGTGCAGCGAAGCAATCCTTGGTCATCAAAAAAAGCCCCCAAGCCCTTTTACTATTTTATAAGCCATTGATTTATTTGAATATAAATCCTAGCTGGCAAAAGTGTTCAGTACAATAAAAAAGCTTAAACAAATAAAAAACTGTAATAATTAAGCAGTTATCCACAAGGTTTTCCACAGATAAAATACTCAAAGAAAAAAGTCATTTCACCCAATGCTCTTCATCATAGACTTAAAGTAAAACATGAGCTTTTTGCACAATTCTGAAAAAAAAATAATTGTTCAGGTGGCTATTGATAGCCCGGTTAACAAATTATTTGATTACAGGTGGAATGAGTTAGAGCTAAAGGGAAGACCTCAACGAGGTCAGGTTGTAGCAGTAAATTTTGCTCGAAAAGATTGCGTTGGCGTGGTTATCAATATCAATGATGAGACCGAGCATGATCTCAATAAATTAAAAGATGTACAAAGCATTGCTCCCATTAATCCCTTGGGAGAGGACTTATTAGCCATGGCTGAATTTGCAGCTGTCTATTATCAGCGCCCGCTAGGCGAAGTTTTATTGCCGGCAATACCGAAACTATGGCGTCAAAACAATAAGTGGGAATTGCTTAGTAAAGAAAGAAAAAACAAAAAAACTCTTAAAGTAAAAGATGCTCCCACAAAAGAAATTGTTTTAAATCCAGAGCAGCAAGAAATCGTTAATGAGTTAGTGGATAGAACTGTTAATCAAAAATACTCATGCAACTTACTACAAGGCGTAACGGGCAGCGGTAAAACACTAACCTATTT
>JBEEOV010000028.1:0-14729 GCA_041191465.1 Pseudomonadota bacterium | reverse complement strand
CGCGCTTCTGTTTTGCTTGATCCTGCAGGTAAGAGAACTAACTCTAAAGACAACACCCCTGCTGTTGTTCACTATGAAATCGTTGAAGGCGATGGCGTAGAAGTGATCTGTGCTGCCAAAGGCGGTGGCTCTGAAAACAAGAGCAAGATGTACATGTTGAACCCTTCTGACTCGATTGTGGATTGGGTCATTAAGACAGTGCCAACTATGGGTGCTGGCTGGTGCCCTCCTGGCATCTTGGGTATTGGTATTGGTGGCACACCAGAAAAAGCCATGTTACTTGCCAAAGAATCTCTCATGGCTCCTGTAGATATTCATGAGCTGATTGCCCGCGGACCAAAAACTCGCATCGAAGAGTTGCGCTTAGAGATCATGGAAAAAGTGAATGCTCTTGGCATTGGCGCACAGGGCTTAGGTGGTCTAACAACAGTGCTTGACGTGAAGATCATGGATTACCCAACTCACGCTGCCTCTTTACCTGTTGCCATGATTCCAAACTGCGCAGCAACTCGCCACGTTCACTTCCATTTGCATGGTGATGGTCCAGCTGTATTAACACCTCCATCATTATCAGATTGGCCAAATGTGGCATGGGCTCCCAATACAGAAAAATCAACGCGCGTTAATTTAGATACGTTGACACCTGAAGAAGTAGCCAGCTGGAAACCTGGTCAAACTCTGTTGTTAAACGGCAAGATGTTGACTGGTCGCGATGCTGCACATAAACGCATTGCAGACATGCTCGCTAAAGGTGAAAAGCTGCCCGTCGACTTTAAGAATCGCGTGATTTACTACGTTGGTCCTGTCGACCCAGTGCGCGATGAAGTTGTTGGTCCTGCTGGCCCTACAACTGCTACTCGCATGGATAAATTCACAGAGATGATGTTGGCGCAAACTGGTCTTATCTCCATGGTCGGTAAAGCTGAGCGTGGCCCTGTTGCAATCGACGCCATCAAAAAGCATAAATCTGCATATCTCATGGCAGTAGGCGGTGCAGCCTATCTTGTGTCAAAAGCAATTAAAGAATCTAAAGTAGTCGGCTTTGCTGATTTGGGCATGGAAGCTATTTATGAGTTCACAATTGAAGATATGCCAGTGACTGTGGCAGTTGACTCTAACGGTACTTCTGTTCACAACACAGGCCCACAAGAGTGGCAGGCCAAGATTGGAAAAATTCCAGTCACTAAAGCTTAATTAATTATTTAATTAAAAGAAATAGGAGCAGGCTTGGCGACCATTGGGGTTTTTGATTCTGGCATTGGTGGACTCACCGTGCTCAACGAGGCCCTACGCCAAGCACCAGCTCATCACTATATTTATTTGGCTGACTCAGCCAATGCGCCATACGGCGAAAAATCAAGCGATTGGGTTGCCACACGTAGTCTAGACTTATGCCACTGGTTAGTGCGCGAAGGATGCCAAGCATTGGTCGTTGCGTGTAATACCGCAACTGCTGAGGCAATCGCCCATATACGCCATGAAATGCCAGCCATTCCAATCATTGGTGTTGAACCGGGCATCAAGCCGGCAGTCACAAAAAGTCAAAATCAAAAAGTGGGTGTTTTAGCAACACAAAACACTTTAAAAAGCGATAAGTTCAAAGCTCTCCTGGAAAGCCTGGAGGGAAATTGTGAGTTTATTTCTCAAGCTGGATTAGGCCTGGTACCACTGATTGAATCTGGTGCGATCAATAGCCCAGAAACAGAGCAACTTTTGCGTGAACATTTAGCTCCCTTGCAAGAAGCTCAGATTGATACACTGGTTTTAGGTTGTACCCACTATCCTTTCTTAGCTCCCCTGATTAGAAAGATTCTTGGGGCTGAGATAGAAATCATTGACACCAGTGATGCGGTGGTTAAACAACTAGGTAGAAAGCTTGAAGAATTCCATTTACTTCAGTCTGCGCCGCCTAGAACCATTCGCTTATACTCAACACTCGATGCAAATGCTTTACTAGCCCATGCTAAACAATTAATACCATTAGCATTGGATCAACACTCTATCGAAACATCGACTGTTTTTATATCTTAGTCTTCAACTATTCACACCGTGCTCAGTCAAGTTATTCCTAAACTTCAAGAATGGTTCATGCAAAACAGAATCACTGCCTTTGTGGTTGTGATGCATTTTCTATTGATTGTTGGAATTCAGCTAAGCCCCGACCGCCCCAAAACTGGCGCTAATATGGGCGACACGGTGACGGCGTCATTACTAGACCCTAATCCACAAAAAGAAAAAGCCAAAGTCAGCCAGCCAGTTCCTGAAAAACCTAAAGCTCCTGAAAAGAAAACTGCTGAACCAGTTGTCACCACCAGTACTCCTAGCAGTCTGACCAGCACCCAAACACAAGATTCATCGACAGCTAAGCCAACGAGCACTGGTGGTAGCAGTACTGGTGAGCCGAAAAGTATTTCATTAAGCCAAGCACAGTGCAGCGTTCCAGAACCTATCTACCCTAGCCTCTCACGTCGCATGGGTGAAGAAGGTAAAATTCTCGTGCGCTTGTTTATTGGTGAAGATGGTGCGGTTCAGAAAGTCAATATCGCACAGAGCAGTGGCTTACCTCGCCTAGATCAAGCTGCTCTGGATGCTGGCATGAAGGTTCGCTGTCGCCCATTTTTAGAACTTGGTAAACCAATTAAAGTAACCGCAATACAACCTTATATTTTCCGATTGGAATAGTTTATGAATCAAACGTTTGGTCTAGCTAACATGTGGACACAAGGTGACGCAGTCACCAGAACTGTGGCATTGTTTTTATTAGTGATGTCAATCATCTCTTGGGTCATCATCATTACCAAAGCTTTGAATCTTTATAAAACTAAAAAAATTGCCAAAGAAATTGAATGCTTTTGGCATGCCCCTTCTTTTGAAGTGGCGCTGAGTCAAATGACTCAAGAACTCAACCCGTATTGCGATCTTGCTAAAAGTGCGCAAGAAGCCATGAAGCACCACAATCAACAAGCTGGCTCTCGTAACGAGTTACATCAAACTATTAACCCGTCAGATTGGCTCACACGTTGCCTGAAAGTTAGCATCGATAAATCTGTGGGCGGCTTACAACAAGGCTTAACTTTCTTAGCTTCTACTGGGGCTACAGCGCCATTTATTGGTTTATTCGGAACTGTTTGGGGCATCTACCATGCATTGGTAGGTATCGGCACATCCGGCACAGCCACTATTGATCAAGTAGCAGGCCCTATTGGTGAAGCCTTGATCATGACTGCTTTAGGTTTAGCGGTGGCGATTCCAGCCGTATTAGCCTACAACGCAATCAGTCGCACAAACAAAGTATTAATTGCTGAACTCAATCGTTTTGGCAATGATTTGTATGCTTTCTTTATCACTGGCGCACGTGTTGGTAACTCAAACACTGCTCGCTCTGCTAATCAGGATTAATCATGGCATTCGGTAACGAGCCTATTGGTGACGACGATAGCCAGCCAATGGCTGAAATCAACATGACTCCTTTGGTGGATGTCATGTTGGTGCTATTGATTGTGTTCATGATCACCATTCCAGTGATGCAACACGCAGTGAAAGTTGAGCTTCCACAAGCGAGTAGTCAACGCAATGACGTCAAACCTGAATCAATCAATTTAAGTATTTCTGCCAAAGGTCAAATCTTCTGGAATACATCGCCGATTGATTTAGATACTCTGTCTATTTATGCTCAAACAGCCGCAAAAAAGAATCCACAACCTGAGGTGCAATTAAGAGCAGATAAAAATGTTCGCTATGAATCGGTTGCTCAAGTCTTAGCCACTGCCAAACGCTCTGGCCTTACCAAGATTGGTTTTGTAACAGAGCCTAACTAAGCTCAACGAGCTTTATTTGGGCTTGTATTGAGTTGGGCAGTACGCTCGCTGTACATCCTGTGATCTCAATGCTGCATGCTTGGTAGCCCTCCCAGTCACCCTCTTACGCCACATCCTAAATGAACTAGGCTTCATGGTTTGACGCATTAAATCAATCACTGCAGCTTCACTGATGCCATAACTTTGTAAGATGGCATCAAATGGAGTGCGATCCTCCCAAGCCATCTCAACGATGCGTGATATATCAGCGGGATTCATCTTGGCTTTTTTCATAGCAAAGATTGTATGAGGCTAATTACTTTCCTGCTCGACAGCGATCTGAGCAGTACTTCACCTCTGCCCAAACTTTTTCCCATTTTTTTCGCCACGCAAAAGGACGTCCACAAGTCACACAGATCTTGCTGGGTAAATCTGCTTTTTTACGCATTTTCATAGGATAACCCCGACAAGTTAGCGTCTTTGACGAGATGGGGGCAGCTCTATCACTTTGATTGCGTGTTCCCAGTGATTATTCCAATTATCTGAGTAACGTCTAGCAGCATACTCAGACTTAACAATCATGATGTTTTCAGCATTTCTGGTTTCAGCTGAATTGGTAAAGTTATAGCTACCAGTAATCACTACATCTTGGTCAATCACCATGACCTTATTGTGTTGTATGGCATGCTTGCCATCACTACGAACCTCAATGCCAGCATCCAATAACTTTTGCAGCGCCTCACGATTGTTTTGAGAGCTTTTTTCATCCTGGATAAGGGCAACATCCACCCCACGCTTTTTAGCCCTTACAAGAGCTTCTGCAAGATTGAGGGATGTAAAACCATAAGCCATTACTTTGATCGATTTTTTTGATGCATCAATTTGCTTAGTAATCCCGCTAGCTCCACCGACCGGTGGCGTGAAATAAATCCCCAGAATTTCCGCTGGTTCAGCTTGCGCACTCACACTTTGCCACCAAGAAACGGCAGCCAAAACTCCTAGGCATAAAAAAACCGCCACCCTCTGTCGAGTTTTAGCGGTTGTTTGATGTGTATTTGTTGTCATTTAAAAGCACCTAGCTGTTAAGAAGCCTGGTGCCCGAGGCCGGAATCGAACCGGCACGGCTGTTTAAGCCGAGGGATTTTAAATCCCTTACGTCTACCTATTTCGTCACTCGGGCATAGTACTTTTGTCATTGTAGACGGAAATAGTTGTATTTTTTACTTCTAAATCACTTCTACAGCTTTCGTTATTTTGTAACGAAGTCAGCATTTTACATACATTAAAAACAAACCCCGCAAAAAGCGGGGTTTGTTGATAAAAGATTGCTTAAAAATTACTTATAAAGCACCTCAGGCAACCACATGCCAATCGCTGGGAAGGCATACAACAAGATCAAAGCAAGAACCTGGATTGCCATGAATGGCATCATGCCGGCAAAGATCTGATTGAGTGTGACATGTGGTGGCGCAACCCCTTTGAGGTAGAAAGCCGCCATCGCCACTGGTGGTGATAAGAAAGCTGTTTGCAAGTTCAAGGCAACTAATAAGCCAAAGAACAATGGGTCCACTTGGAAGTGACTCAACAGAGGGATAAAGATTGGCATGAAAATCACGATGATCTCGGTCCACTCTAGAGGCCAGCCTAACAAGAAAATAATGACTTGGGAAAGAATCAAGAACTCAATCTTGCTTAAACCTAAGCCTAATACCCATTTTTCAATTAGCTCTTGTCCACCCAATAAGGCAAATGCTGCTGAGAAGATAGATGAACCAACAAACAACCAACAAACCATGGCACTGGTTTTAGCAGTCAAGAACACAGACTCTCTCACCACATCCATGTTGAGTTGCTTGTAGGCCCAAGCTAATAAAAAGCCACCGAAAGAACCAACGGCAGCGGCTTCTGTTGGCGTTGCCAAACCAAACACAATAGTACCCAAGACCATCAAGATCAAGGCTGCCAATGGGAAGAATGAACCCAAGAGCATCTTAAAGATCTCAAGACGCGCCATTGTTAAGAAGTAATAAAAGATCGCGCCAATGAACAAACCAATACCCAACATGATCCAATACCAAGTTGGGGTTGGCTGTCTTTCAGCTGGCTCTTTATCTTGTTGAGCCGCTGGTGCAGTTGATGTAGCAGCTGCTTGCTTAGGAGCCTCTTCTGCACCAGGAGGTGTTGCTACACCCATGGCTTGTGGAGGCTCTTCAGCACCCGGTGGCAAAGATACTCCACCAGCAGACTCAGTTGGAGCAGAAACTTCTTCCAAGCTCATCATGCCGCCATCGCTCTCCATCGTTACCACGGCAGCTTCCTCTAGAGGCGCTGTGGCACTTCTGTGAATCAAGCCCATGATGACCACAAAGAAAACCAATGGTCCAACAATGATTGCTAGTTGCTTCAATAACTCTTTGGTACTCATGCCTGCAGCAGCGCGACCTTTAATGGCTGCAATGACTGAAGGTAAAGCCAACTTACCAAATGTTGCTAACTTTTGAGTCGTTGCGGTCAAGTTAACACGACGATCTTCCTCTGGCAACGGTGGAGCCAACTCTGGTTTGATTTTGGCCACAATGATCACATAACCAATGTACAAAGCAGCTAACATGATGCCGGGGAAGAAAGCGCCTGCGTACAACTTAACAACTGATACACCTGCTGTTGCGCCGTACACAATCAACATCACTGATGGTGGAATCAAAATACCCAGACATCCACCTGCCGTAATGGCACCCGCAGAAAGCTTAACGCTATAGCCAGCCTTAAGCATAGATGGCAAAGCTAATAAACCCATGAGTGTCACAACCGCACCCACAATACCAGTAGCTGTCGCAAAAATAGCGCAAGTGACCAAAGTTGCAACAGCCAAAGCGCCTGGTACACGAGCCAATGAAAGATGCAAGCTCTTAAAGAGCTTTTCAATCAGATTGGCACGTTCAACCAAATACCCCATGAACACAAATAACGGAATAGAGATCAAGACATCATTGGTCATCACAGCAAAAGTTCTTTGCACCATCAAGTCCAAAGTTCTAGTCAATGCCTGCGCATCTCCTTCACCTTGATTGTGATACGCCATGAAAGCGAAGATCATGCCCATACCCATGAGAGTAAACGCGGTTGGGAAGCCCATCATGATGGCAACCACTACCAAGCTAAGCATTAATAGGCCATAGTGGCCGTTAGTCATTTCTGAGAACGACGGCATAAATGCCAGCGTTCCAACCACAATGGCTGCCATGATGGCAAAGCCGAAATAAAGTTCCTTACGCATGATTAGGCACCCTTCTTGTCATCATCATGGCTAACCATGGCTTTTAATTTATCAACGTCAACTTCTTCGACGTCTTCCTCACGTTTTGGCCACTCACCATCACGAATGCAAAGAATGCAACGAATAATTTCCACAATACCTTGTAGCAACAATAAGCCACCAGCAATAGGAATAATCATCTTGAATGGCCAAATGGGAGGGCCATTGGCTGTTTGCGTGGTGTGCTCATTAATCGCGATGGACTCTGAGGCAAAACTGATGCCTGCATAGACCAAAGCAACAATGCCTGGAATAAAGAAAATGATGTACAAGGCTAAATCAAGAATCGCCTGCGTTCTTGGCGTAAAAAAGCCATAAAGAACGTCACCACGTACGTGACCATTTTTGGATAAGGTGTATGCACCAGCCATCATGAACAACACGCCATACAGCATGTAGGTAACATCAAAAACCCAGTCATGTGGAGAGTTGAAAAAGTACCTAGACCCAACTTCCCAACAAATCACTGCGGTTAGTACCGCAATCGAGTAGGCAGAAAAGTGTCCGAGCTTGGTCGACAAGTTGTCGATGGATAGCAAAAATTTTTGCATGTGTCTCTTCCGTATTATTTTTATATAACTACTAAACAACAAATACCCACCTAGCTTTCTAGGTGGGTATTTGCTTTATTTCATGAAGCTTAAGACTTTGCTTTACGACCGAAATAATGGTTGTAAGCCATCTTGTAGTCAACGCTTGTGTCATTTTGCCAACGGCATGCACGTTGAGCAAATGTACGCATTGACTCAAGAACACGTTTGAAATCAGCGTTTTCTTGTGACTTAGCATCAATGATCTTGTCCCAAGCAGCCAATTGAGCGCGCAAGATTGAGTCTGGCGTCTTGTAGAACTTAACGCCTTGCTTTTGCTGCATCTCAATGTAGTCTTTTGAGTAACGATCGATTGCCTTCCAGCTCATTTCAGCTGAAGAAGCTTGAACGGCTGCAGTGATCATTGCACGCAATTCAGCAGGCATAGAGTCTAATTTCTTCTTGTTGAAAAGAATTTCGAACTGCTCTGAACATTGGTGGAATGACTGCAACATACATACTTTAGATACGTCTGGGAAGCCCAATAGACGATCTGAAGATGCGTTGTTAAATTCAGCAGCATCTAGAAGACCACGATCCATCGCTGGAACAATCTCAGCGCCTGGCAATGCATTCACTGAAACGCCCATGTCTTTGAAGATGTCAATTGAAAGACCTACTGTACGGTACTTAAGACCCTTCATGTCATCAACTTTAGCAACTGGCTTTTTGAACCAACCTAAAGGTTGTGTAGGCATTGGGCCATATAGGTAAGACACCACATCCAAGTTCAATGATTTGTAAATGCCTTCCAACATGGCTTTACCACCACCGTACTCGTGCCATGCAAGCACCATATTTGGGTCCATACCAAAAGCTGGGCCAGATCCCCATAGCGCTAACGCAGGGCTCTTACCGTACCAATAAGCAACCACACCGTGACCACCGTCCAATGTACCTTTGCTCACCGCATCTAATAAGTCGAAAGCTTTAACCACAGAACCAGCTGGCAATAGCTCAATCTTCAGACGACCTGAAGACATCTTGTTGATCTTGTCACAGAAGTCCTGTGCATACTCATGGAAAATATCTTTTGTTGGCCAAGTTGACTGAAAGCGCAGGTTAACTGTTTGCGCATTAGCAATCATCGGGAAGCCAAGAGTACCAGCACCAGCGGCTGCAGCTGTTGATGTGGCGATAAATTTACGACGTGATTGAACCTTATTGTCTGACATATATGTCTCCTCTTTTATTGATCGATCTATCTAGCTTGAGAATAAATTTCACAAGTTGAGATTAATTTAGCACTCTGTGAAAAAATACGCATCTAAATCGACGTAATATTTGCTAGGGGTTTTACCTAATATGAGCTTTACCCTCTCCTCAAGAGACAAGAAAAATATAAGCCGGACAAGGATTTTTGGTCTTGCTATCACTGCCTTACTAATTATTACCCTTACTGCTCTTAGTGTTTATTGGCTATCGACCAAAGACAAGTTAAACGCAGAGCTAATAGCTCCAGGCATTAATAATCCCGTCACAGTTAAATTTGATAACAATGCCATACCTCATATCAGCGCCAATAACCTAGAAGATGCCTGGTATACCCTTGGGTTTTTACATGCCACAGAGCGCCCTTGGCAAATGGAGTTCAATCGTCGCTTGGCCTCTGGAAAACTTTCAGAAATACTAGGCCCAGAATCAGTTGGGGTTGATAAGTTCATTCGCACCTTGGGCATCCGTCGTGCAGCAGAAAAGCAATTTGAAAATTACCCCATTGAATACAAACGCCAAATCCAAGCCTATGCTGAAGGGGTCAATGCTGGATTTGCACGTCTAGGTTGGGCATTGCCTGCAGAGTTCATGATTCTGGGTGCTAAACCGGGCACATGGGGCCCTGCTGACTCTGTTGCTTGGTCATTGATGATGGCCTTAGATTTAGGTGGCAACTGGCATAAAGAGTTTTTACGCCTTGAGTTATCAAAGACCTTGGACACAGATCGCATTTGGCAAGTATTACCACCCTATCCAGGCGAAGCCCCCCCGACCACAGTGAACTTTGCCAAGATGTATAGAGATTTAGGCGTTTTTAAATCTGGTGGCTCTACTAACAATCAAATTAGTACTTTGAACAAAGATCTTTTCCAATCACTTCCTGGGGGTTTCGATGGGATTGGATCAAATAATTGGGTTGTATCAGGAGATAAAACAATCAGTGGCAAACCACTATTAGCCAATGACCCGCATCTTGGTCTGACCTCCCCAGCTATTTGGTACTTTGCGCATATTGAGGCACCCAAATTACAAGTCATCGGAGCGACAGTTCCAGGTATTCCAGGAGTAGTTCTAGGGCGTAACACCAACATTGCTTGGGGCTTTACCAATACCGACCCTGATGTACAAGATTTATATATCGAGGCATTGGACGAAAAGAATCCTGCACGGTATCAAACACCCAACGGCTTTGCTAATTTTGTTCTACGAGAAGAAACCATCTTAGTCAAAGGTAAAGACCCTGTTCGCTTTTTAGCTCGCGAAACCAGACATGGCCCCGTGATATCTGATTCATACCCGCGCGCTCAGGAGTTAATTGATACATCACGCTACGCTATATCGATGCGGTGGACAGCCCTTGACGATGCGAATCAAACTTTAGTGGCTGGCTTCTTAATGAATCAAGCGCAAAACCTAGATGAATTCAAAGGTGCACTAAAACACTATTACGCGCCAATGCAAAACGTCGTCATGGCTGATAAAGAGGGACAAATTGCTTATCGTGCCGCTGGCGTCGCGCCTAAGCGCAGCAAGGGTCATGGATTATTTGGCTCAGCACCTGCTTTAGGTTGGGATAAACAATACGATTGGGGACCTTATCTAAATCCAGATCAATTGCCCAAAGATAACAATCCTAGTAAAGGCTGGATTGCGACAGCCAATCATCGTGTTCACGCAGCCAATGACCCAAATCCATTAACTACCGATTGGCATATGCCTTATCGTCAAAATAGAATTGAATCCCTGCTACTCGCCCAAGAGAAACATGACCTTGCTGGCATGAAAGCGATGCAAGCGGATGTCTTGTCGTTATCAGCCATTGATTTGTTACCGCTCTTACAACAAGCCAACTCCACTCATAAATATGCCAATGATGCAAAAGGTTTGATTGCAAGCTTCAACGGCAATATGAGCATGGAGAGTGCAGGAGCAACGATTTACAACGCTTGGGCACACCAATTAACTCGCCTACTCTTCGAAGATAAGTTGGGCAAAAGTTTTGCCACTGAGTATGGCAAGAGAGATTTCCGCTCTGGTGTACATCACGTGATGGAACTGCACCTTGCTGGAAAATCTGATGCGGCATTTTGGTGTGACCAATCATCGACTGCAGAAATTGAAACCTGTGAGCAAATCATTGATCTTGCCTTCACGCGCGCCCTAGATGACTTAAGCAAACAATTAGGTGGTAGTCCTCAATCATGGACATGGGGCAAAGCCCATATAGCAGTATCCGAACACCGCCCGATGAGCAAAGTGTCATGGCTTAAGAGACACTTTGAAGTCAGCCGGCCAATGCCAGGCGATGGATTTACGATTAACGTTGGTTTTATGGATTTCAGCAACAGCGACAATCCATACACTGTGACCAAAGCTGCCAGCATGCGAGCTGTTTACGATTTGGCAGATTTAGATAAATCACAATTCATCTATCAGACGGGGCAATCTGGTTGGATTAATAGCAGAAATTACTCAAACTACGCCAATGCTTGGGCTAAGCATGAGTATTTACCACTCACTATGAATCCAAGTAGCATCACGCATACCTCTGTTTTAAAACCAGACCCCAATCGAGTGACAGAACCTCAGAAAAAGAAGCCTGAGAATAGAGTTCCTGATAGAAGAAAATAATGAGTACATATCACTGGGTCAAACGCATCTTCAGCATCCTGTTGCTCGCATCAGCAACTGTGACACAAGCAGCACTTGTTGATGATTTAAGTCAAGGCTCATACATCCTGATGATGCGTCATGCTGACGCTCCAGGCTATAGCGATCCAACAGGGTTTGATTTAAATAATTGCAAAACACAACGCAACCTTGGCGAAGTTGGCATTGCTCAAGCAAAGCAAATTGGCACATGGTTATCTGAACAAGGAATCAGTGATGCTCAGATATATAGCAGCCCGTGGTGTCGATGCAAAGATACAGCTCAATTACTAAATATCGGCATGGTTCAGATTGAGATGTCTCTAGGTTCCTTTTTTGAGAATCCCAAAGATGGCAATGCTCAAACACTATCTTTGCAAAACAAAATCAGCAAACTGATTCAAGTTCGCCCGAGAAAGCCCGTTGTGATGGTGACGCACCAAGTCAATATTCAAGCATTGACAGGACAATCAATCGGATCTGGCGGCATAGTATTGGTACGAGTCAACAAAGATGGCAAGTACCTATCTCACCAACAAATACGTTAGTCTAACTAGTGATTATTGGCTGCTATTTTGAAAACCTTGACGCCTAAACGTCACCACTAACGTGTCGCGCCAAGCATGTGATTCATTGTCAGGGTCGATAGGCTGTATCGGTGTGCTTTCATGAATGACTCGCTCATCATCCAAAACCATCAAACTAAATGATTGATTGAGAGTGAATCGCTGTCCTTGCGGGCCGTTGGCTTCAAACACTCGCGTTTCGCCACCCTTAATTTGATGTCTACCTAACATCAAGACAGCTACAAAATCAACGCCATCTCTGTGAGCACCCTCAGGAGTTGGTCGACCAATACCATCCGTTGTATCAATCCTAAATTGATGAACCTCTACATACCAAGTGTCATCAGTTGCAGGTTTTATTTGATTGAGCTGCAAACCTAGATTGATGAGGCAGTCTTTTAACGCATCAGAATGCACAAATTCTTCTTCGCATGGCTCAAACCAACGATCAATACCACCATGTAATGCGTTGTAGGAGACTGGTTGCCAATGAGCCCGATGAGGCGCCAATTGAACAGAAGTGTTTTTAATCACAAAGCTCGCATGTCTTCTTTGGCGATAACGACCACCATCTCTTAAATATTCATCTGGTGGCAGATGCTGCCAAGTTTTGGCTAATTCTGCCCAATCACTTTCTTGATGACCTGATAAAGCGTAAAACTGCTCTGGTGCCACGACAACATAGCCATGTTGCTGTAACTGCGCAGGCAAATCATTCAAGGACGAATACGGTGGTTCTAACAACATAGACAATCAATATCAGAGAGCATTTGTCAGGGCATTAAGCCCTACTCAGCAAAGTTCATAAAACCTAATTATGCTCTTGTATATGCAAAAAGTATTAACAACCCTTTTGAAGGTCTTGATTGTTGGCACCATGATTTGCTGTGGGGCAAACGCCAATCCTTCTCACGACAATCTTCACACCCACCTAAATGGTGCCAAGCTATTGGGTCAAGGTCGAATGACCTATTGGGGCTTTGATTTATACGATGCTCAATTATTCGTGGCAGGCAATGGTCATCAAGCAGGCTTAGCACTAAAAATTAACTATTTAAGAAACTTCAAGGCGGATGCCCTCAGAGAGCAAACCATGAAAGAGATGCGCCAATTGGGAGTCTCTGATGAAAATCGCCAAAAATGGTCTACTAGCCTTGAAAAGATATTTCCTAATATTGCACCAGGGCATTCTTTAACAGCTATCTATCGACCTCAACGAGGCACGCTGTTTTTACA
Organism: Pseudomonadota bacterium; assembly: GCA_041191465.1. Classification (GTDB taxonomy): domain Bacteria; phylum Pseudomonadota; class Gammaproteobacteria; order Burkholderiales; family Burkholderiaceae; genus Polynucleobacter. The sequence continues at coordinate 1,360 of JBEEOV010000028.1, read as the reverse complement.
TAATGGGCAAGTGATTGGTGAAGTGCCTGGTGATGATTTTTCTAAATCATTTTTTGGAATTTGGTTAGACCCTCGCACCAGCGCTCCACAACTTCGCACCCAATTACTATCTCAGGGTTGCACTCCTAGCTTTATTAATCAACAGTGTTAGTAACTCAATTAAATAAGGTCAACATGAAATACTCACTTCGCCGCATTCTTTGCTCTAGCTTAGCCACCCTCACAGGCCTTACCTTATGGGGTTGCTCAGGGCCACAGGTGCAGCGTTACGCTAATGAGTCACCCAAACTAGATATGTCCGAATACTTCAACGGCACGATCGATGCTTATGGCATTTTTACTGATCGCAAAGGTGAAGTTGTGAAGCGCTTTAAGGTGGTGATTGATGCCAAATGGGAAACAAAGGATGGTAAAAAAGTGGGCACACTAGACGAAGACTTCACCTACTCAGATGGCACCAAACAAAGACGAATTTGGACTTTGACAGAAACCACCCCTGGCGTGTACTCAGGCACAGCAGATGACGTGATTGGCAAAGCTCAGGGTCAAGTGGCTGGCAATGCACTCAACTGGAGCTATACATTAGCATTGCCCGTTGATGGCACCACATATCATGTGCAATTTAATGATTGGATGTATTTGATGGATAACAAGGTCATGCTCAATAAAGCTCAAATGAGCAAGTTTGGCATTTACCTAGGTGAAGTGACCTTGAGTTTTTACAAACGTTGATCTAAATATTTTGTCTTATTTAATTAACTTCGTTTTATTCCAAGTTGCTTGGTTTGCCGGCATCTTGGGTGCTTCCAATCAAATGAGCTATCTTGGCGTTGCAATCATTTTGTTGTGTCTAGGGATTCATTTTTGGCTCCTACCCAAACAGCAAATAAAGAATGAGGCTTTACTGGTAGCAAAGTGTCTAGCGCTAGGATTTGTGATTGATAGCAGTCTTATTCAAACTCAGTTGATGACGTATGCATCAGCAGGATTAATTGAGGGAGTCAGTCCTGCGTGGATGTGTTTATTGTGGGCAGCGCTAGCAATCACCTTAAACCACTCGCTTGCTTGGCTAAAGAAAAGCTATTGGCTTGCTGCCGCATTGGGTGGCATCACAGGACCACTATCTTATCTAGCTGGGGTCAAACTAGGTGCCGGAACCATGCCCAATCAATCAATCACACTACTAGTACTCGGATTGATTTGGGCAATCGCGATGCCACTGATGGTGAAGTGGTCAAGAATTGCTTCAATAAAAATCTAGTAAATTTAGCGACTGCTTAATCTTTCAAGAAGTTGGCTTTGTGCAGTTGCTTGTATTCACAACCAACCCATCCTGGGTAATCTAGGTCATCTAGCAACA
>JBEEOV010000027.1:0-15395 GCA_041191465.1 Pseudomonadota bacterium | reverse complement strand
GCTTGTTGAACACCCTCGCCTGATACATCGCGCGTAATAGATGGATTATCTGATTTACGTGAAATCTTATCGATCTCATCAATGTAAACAATACCCTTTTGAGCTTTTTCAACGTTGTAGTCACAAGCTTGCAAAAGCTTCTGAATGATATTTTCAACGTCTTCACCCACATAACCGGCTTCGGTCAACGTCGTAGCATCAGCAATCACAAATGGCACATCTAACAATCTAGCTAAAGTTTGCGCCAAGAGAGTCTTGCCTGAACCTGTTGGGCCAATCAATAAAATATTGCTCTTAGCCAACTCAACGCCGTTATGTACAGTTTTCTTGTTCTTACCTGCGCCTGTTGTTTCAATATGCTTTAGGCGCTTATAGTGGTTGTAAACAGCCACCGCCAATTGTTTCTTAGCATGATCTTGACCAATTACATACTGATCTAAGCTTGAGCGAATTTCATGGGGTGTCGGAAGACCTTCACGTGCATCTTCTTTAGGTGCATTTTTAATTTCTTCTGTAATGATGTCTGTACATAAATCAATACACTCATCACAAATAAATACAGAAGGACCTGCAATCAACTTCTTTACTTCATGCTGGCTTTTGCCGCAAAACGAACAATAAAGTGGCTTCTCAGTTGAAGGTGTTGTATCGCTCATAAATATTGATAGAGGTTAATTAATTGAGTACTAGCGTTTTTCAATTACTTGATCAATCAAGCCGTACTCTTTAGCCTGCTCTGCAGACATAAAGTTATCGCGATCAGTGTCTTTAGCAATTGTTTCAATAGTTTGACCAGTGCGATCCGACAACACTTTATTTAAGCGTTCACGCAAATACAAAATCTCACGCGCTTGAATTTCAATATCAGAGGCTTGACCACGGGCACCACCCAACGGTTGATGAATCATCACACGTGAATTAGGCAAAGAGAAACGCTTGCCTTTAGTGCCAGCAGCTAATAAGAATGCACCCATACTTGCAGCCATACCCATGCACAAGGTGCTCACATCAGGCTTAATAAACTGCATCGTGTCATAAATGGCTAAACCAGCAGACACAGAACCACCTGGAGAATTAATGTAAAGAGAAATATCCTTTTCAGGATTTTCACTTTCCAAGAAAAGCAATTGAGCAATCACCAAATTAGCAGTTTGGTCATTGACCTCACCAACTAAGAAAACAACGCGTTCTTTTAATAAGCGGGAGTAAATATCATACGCACGCTCACCACGACCAGAAGTTTCAACCACCATTGGAACCAGTCCCAATGCTTGTGTATCTAGTGCGCTGTTATTGATGTTGCTCATATTCTTTTAGTCTCCAGGGTATCAGTCAGCTCGATTACATCTTGCTTAGTTCTTCAAAGCTTACTGCTTTTTCTGATACTTTGGCTAGACCTGTTACATATGCAACCACATTATTTTCAAGAACCAAGGCTTCAACGTCAGCCAAACGCTTAGGATCGCTGTAATACCAACGCATCACTTCTTTTGGATCTTCATAACTAGCAGACTGCTCTTCAATCTCAGCCTTGATTTGCTCTGGTTTGGCTTCCAAGTTTTGTTGTTTTACCAACTCATTCAAGATCAAACCTAATTTCACACGTTGCTCAGCTTGCGCCGTGAATAATTCGGCAGGAATTGGAGCATCTTTAGCATTAGGTACACCACGTGCTGCCAAATCTTGACGAGCATTAGCAATCAAACGCTCTTGTTCTTGAGCAACTAAACCTTTTGGCACATCCATTTCGCATACTTTTGTCAAAGATTCCATGACTTGGCTCTTCAACAATGTTTGTGTGCGACGAGTTACTTCACGAGTTAAGTTAGTACGAATCTCTTCGCGCATCTTAGCTACGCCTTCAGCAACGCCCAATGATTTTGCAAAATCATCGTTAACTTCTGGCAAATGAGGCCACTCCACTTTATTCATCGTGATTGTGAAGTCAGCTGTTTTACCAGCTACGTCTTTACCATGGTAATCAGCAGGGAATGCCAATGGGAAAGTCTTAGACTCACCAGCCTTCAAACCTAATGCGGCAGCTTCAAACTCAGGCAACATACGGCCTTCACCCAATACAAATGAGAAGTTCTCAGCTTTACCGCCCGCAAATTCAACGCCATCAATCTTGCCTACAAAATCAACTGTAACTTGGTCACCAGTCTGAGCAGCAGTATTAGCACCACCATTGCCGTGAGCACCGTCTTCACCACGAACGTGATAGTGAACGCGTTGTTTGCGCAAAATCTCTAGTGTTTTATCGATTTCTGCATCATTCACATCGGTGGTATTGCGAGTGATCTCAACTTTTGACAAATCACCAATCTTAACTTCTGGGAACACTTCAAAAGTTGCGTCATACACCACTGGGTCAGCAGTCATATCGCTCTTAGGCTCAAGACGTGGTTGACCCGCGATTTTTAATGATTCTTTTTTGCTGATTTCATAGAACAAGTTAGATGCGTGATCAAACTGAACTTCGAAATCTACTTGCATACCGTACTGGGCTTCAACCATTTTCATGGGAACCTTACCTGGACGGAAGCCAGCCATTTTGACTGTCTTAGATAATTTTTGTAAGCGCGCAGCGCGTGCTTTGTCAGTATCAGCTTTTGGAAAGCTTAGAGTAATTTTACGGTCTAAATTGCCGAGGTTTTCAATCGTTACAGACATGCTGGTATCCCGTTTAAGCTAAAAAAATGGAGGTAAATCAGGGCTTCTGACTTCCGCCTTTAGTACAACATTACAAAAGCTCACTATTCTACATGATGACAGGTCACAAAGCTCCTCAAAAACCGCTTAAATCACTAGAAAACAATGACTTAGTCAAGGCAACAAGCCCTCAATAACTTAATTAAGTGCTTAAAAATGCTTTTTCATTAAATTAACCAAAGATTAATTGCCATGATGTTTAGCGGTAGTGATAGCTATAAACTATGCCTAAACAAATCTGCTTCAAGGAAAACCCCATGAAAATGCTTCAAGAATTCCGCGCTTTTGCCATTAAAGGCAATGTCATAGATTTAGCAGTTGGCGTCATTATTGGAGGCGCATTTTCAAAAATTGTCGATTCAGTCGTAGGTGATGTGATCATGCCCATCATTGCTTGGTTAATTGGTGGCAAATTAGACTTCTCTAACCTATTCATAGTTCTAGGTCATGCGCCTGAGAATGTCCCTATGACTTTAGATGCTCTCAAAAAGGCAGGTGTTCCTTTATTTGCGTATGGTAGCTTTTTAACTATTACGCTTAATTTTGTTTTACTAGCTTTTATCATCTTCCAGATGGTCAAAATTATTAATCGCATTAAACTGCAAGATGAATCAGATGCAAATAACGAACCCCCTCCAACCCCTGAAGACATTCAGTTGTTAAGAGAAATTAGAGATAGTTTGAAAAATAAGGAATTGAAATGATTACAACCCCATCAGGTTTGCAATACGAAGACACCGTTGTTGGTAACGGTGAAGAAGCTAAAAAAGGTCAATACGTATCTGTACATTACACAGGCTGGCTTTATGAAAATGGTCAAGCCGGTAAAAAATTTGACTCAAGCAAAGACCGCAACGACCCATTTGAATTTCCATTGGGTGGCGGCATGGTTATTAAAGGTTGGGACGAAGGCGTTCAAGGTATGAAAATTGGCGGCACGCGTCGCTTAGTCATTCCTGCTGAATTAGGCTATGGCGCCTACGGTGCTGGCGGCGTGATTCCACCAAATGCCACTTTATTATTTGAAGTAGAACTACTAGGCGTTTAAGGCCAACCCTTACGCGAATTAAAAGCGCCTCATCTGAGGCGCTTTTTTATTCTGATGAAATATTGACTCAATCAACTATTTTGATAAAAGTACGATTGCTTGCACAGCAATACCCTCACCCCTACCCAAATGTCCTAATCCCTCATTAGTTTTTGCTTTGACATTCACATGACTCGGAGCAACACCCAAATCATGAGCAATGTTGTTAATCATTTCAGGAATATGTGGCGCCATCTTAGGTGTCTGACAAATGATGGTGGCATCCACATTACCCACCTGATAACCAGCTGCTTGAATCAATGACAAGGTGGCCCTTAAAAGCACTCTGCTATCAACACCTTTATAACGCTCATCAGTGTCCGGGAAATGTCGACCAATATCGCCTAAAGCAGCAGCACCCAATAAAGCGTCTGTGATGGCATGCAATAAAGCATCTGCATCTGAATGTCCCAACAAACCTTTGTCATGAGGAATCTTTATACCCCCCAAAATCAAATCCCTACCAGCAACTAAGGCATGAAGATCGTAACCCTGGCCAATTCGGAAAGATGCTGTTGTCATGACTTATTTCCCATACTCAGTATTTGATCCATTAAAGCCCAATCCTGTGGATATGTCACTTTTAAATTGCGCCACTCACCAGGCACCAATAAAGGCTCACAACCAGCTCGCTCCATAGCACTGGCTTCATCGGTCACATCAAACTTATTTGTAATAGCTTCAGTCAAAGCCTCACTCAAGGCTTGAAGACGGAACATCTGAGGTGTTTGAGCCAACCACAAACCATCTCTTGGCAAAGTCTTGCCAATGCAGTCAGGATTTTGAGCAGAAATCATTTTTAATGTATCAGCCATGGGCATGGCCAAGATACCTCCCGATACATACACATGCTCAGTGACTGCTGAAATTAAACGTCTAGCAGCGTCCGCGGTTAAGCCTGGTCTGGCTGCATCATGAACTAACACCCAATCATCTGTCCCAAGTCCAGCTGATGCCATTGCTTTGAGCGTATTTAAAACAGTTTCTTGGCGCGTAGCACCACCCGTAGGACGTAAATGAAAACGCTCATCCTGGGGCCAACTATCAGTAGGAAGCTCTTGCGCTTCCGGTGATACCCCCACCCAAATTGTTTTGATTTCAGGCATGGACAAAAAAGTATGTAAGGCATGCAGCGCCATCGGACGACCAGCCAAGGGCTCAAACTGCTTAGGCGACTGAAAGCCCATGCGGCTTCCAGTTCCTGCACATGGCATGAGTACATGTAGCGCTGGGGTACTTTTTTGACTGGTTTGTGCTGAATTCATACCCCAATTCTATAATGGCTAGCTTATGCAGAAGTTATCGGCTGATTCTTTAGCCAAATCCAGTTGCGTGACATGGTCACCCCCCCTACCCGGACCGCGGGATGGGCAGCGCTTTACCATCAATAATTTAATCGGCTCCGCAGATGCTGCTGTGATTGCTCAACAAGCCTTAGAGCACCGCCAGTCTTTCTCAGTGATGGTCATTATTTGTGCCAATGCACTCGATGCCGCCAGACTCCAAGAAGAAATACCAGTGTTTGCCCCACAGTTATCTGTGCGCTTATTACCAGATTGGGAAATACTGCCCTACGACGCATTCTCACCACATCAAGATTTGGTATCTGAGCGTTTGGCTACCTTGCATGAATTACTAGTCGGCTCTTGTGACATTGTCTTGATGCCTGTGACCACTGCATTACAAAAATTAGGTCCGCCTAGCTTTTTGGCTGCACACACCTTCTTCTTTAAAAAAGGAGATAAGTTAGATGAAATGGCATTGCGCCTGCAACTCCAACAAGCAGGCTATGACCCAGTCAGCGCCGTGGTACGTCCTGGCGAATACAGTTTGCGCGGCGGCCTAATTGACTTATTCCCCATGGGGTCAGCGCTACCGTATCGCATAGATTTATTCGGTGATGAAATCGATCAAATCAGATCATTTGATCCAGATAGTCAAAGAAGTTTATTTCCAGTTAAAGAAGTACGACTGTTACCTGGCCATGAATTCCCAATGGACGAAGAATCACGCACTGCGTTTCGTGGTCGCTGGCGAGAAGTCTTCGATGGCGACCCGAGTCGTTGCAGCATCTATAAAGATATTGGTTTAGGTATTCCAAGCGCTGGTATCGAATCATATTTACCGCTGTTTTTTGAAACAAGTGCTACTTTTTTTGATTACTTACCGATGGCCAAAGGCCCAGTTTGGCTAGGTGTTCACGGTGAACTTGAAAGCAATATCAAGGGCTTTTGGCAAGACACGCAACAACGTTATAACTTTTTAAGTCATGACTCATCCAGACCCGTTTTAGAACCGAAGCAACTTTATTTAGAAAATGATGAATTATTTGCGCTTCTCAAGAATCATCCGCGCCTTGTTTTAGATAAAAATAGCACCACCACTGAGCCAACATTCTTTGCTCTACCCGATGTTTCAGTTAACCGCAAAGATGATGATCCTATAAGCAAACTCAAACATCTCGTTAACAACACCAGTTCACGAATCATCATTAGTGCTGACAGCGCTGGTCGTCGTGAAACTATTCGGCAACTCCTTGAAGAAAATCAATTAAAAGCCCATCAAACAGATAGCTTGATGGACTTCTTGGTTAGTGATGCAAAACTAGGTATCACACATAGCAATATTCATGATGGCTTTGTTTCCAAACAAGCTGAATTAATTGTTATCACCGAATCAGAACTATTTGCAGCTAGCGCTAGAACTCGTCGCAAAGGTAAAGATAAAGAAGCCAGTAACGTTGACACACTGGTTAAAGATTTATCAGAACTAAAAGTGGGTGATCCTGTTGTTCATGCAGAACATGGCATTGGTCGCTATCAGGGTCTCATTCTTTTGGATGTTGGCAATGGTGAAGAGGAGTTCTTACATTTACTCTACGCCAATGCTGCCACTTTGTATGTGCCGGTTCAACAGTTGCAATTAATCTCTCGCTACGCTGGAGCAGACCCAGAAACAGCACCGCTACATCAACTAGGTTCTGGGCAATGGGAAAAAGCCAAACGCAAAGCTGCTCAACAAATACGAGATACTGCAGCTGAGTTACTCAACTTATATGCCGCCAGGGCTCTACGCAAAGGCCATGCCTTTGAATTTTCAGCTCATGACTATGAAGCTTTTGCCGAAAGTTTTGGCTTTGAAGAAACCGCCGACCAAGCTGCAGCAATCGCTGCCGTGATCCAAGACATGACCAGCGGTAAACCAATGGACCGCTTGGTTTGCGGTGACGTTGGTTTTGGTAAAACAGAGGTTGCTCTACGCGCCAGCTTTTTAGCAGTGATGGGTGGCAAACAAGTGGCCATCATGGCGCCAACCACCCTACTTGCCGAACAACACGCTGAAACCTGGAAAGATCGTTTTGCAGATTGGCCTGTGAAAATTGTTGAGCTATCTCGTTTTAAAACCACCAAAGAAATCAATGCCGCCTTGGACGCCATGGCCAAGGGTGAAGCAGACATAGTCATTGGCACGCACAAGCTATTTTCTGCAGACGTAAAGTTCCCACGCCTAGGATTGGTAATTATTGACGAAGAACATCGCTTTGGCGTTCGTCAAAAGGAAGCTCTTAAATCGCTCAGAGCCGAAGTGGACGTCCTCACACTCACTGCTACACCAATTCCTAGAACATTGGGCATGGCATTAGAGGGACTAAGAGACTTTTCAGTTATTGCCACAGCCCCACAAAAACGACTTGCGATTAAAACGTTTGTACGCCGGGAGAGCGACGGCATTATTCGCGAAGCAGTTTTACGCGAAATCAAACGTGGTGGCCAAGTGTATTTCTTACACAATGAAGTCGACACCATTGAGAATCGGAAGCAATCTTTAGAAAAGCTACTACCTGAAGCTCGCATCGTTGTAGCTCACGGCCAGATGCATGAGCGCGACCTTGAAAGAGTGATGCGTGACTTCGTCACGCAACGCGCAAATATCTTGTTATGTACGACTATTATTGAGACAGGTATTGACGTTCCAACGGCCAATACCATCATCATGCACAGAGCTGATAAATTTGGCTTGGCTCAATTACATCAATTGCGTGGACGAGTGGGACGCTCACACCACCAAGCTTATGCGTATTTAACAGTTCCCGATCCTGAAGCGCTCACCAAACAAGCAAAGCTTCGCTTAGATGCTATTCAGGCTATGGAAGAGCTGGGCTCAGGGTTCTATTTGGCGATGCACGACCTCGAGATACGCGGCGCTGGTGAAGTATTGGGAGATAAACAATCTGGCGATATCTCTGAAATTGGTTTCCAACTCTACACAGAGATGCTGAATAAAGCAGTTAAATCTTTGAAGAGTGGCAAAGAACCAGATTTAATGGCGCCGATGGAAATTATCACTGACATTAGCTTGGGTGTTCCTGCCTTATTAACCAATGACTACTGCCCTGATGTACACGAGCGTTTATCACTATACAAGCGACTATCTAGCGTAGAAACTCACGAAAAGCTCATTGAGATACGAGAAGAATTGGTTGATCGATTTGGTGAACTACCAGAGCAGGCTCAATCACTATTTGAAACACATCGTTTGCGTTTGAATATGTCTCGCTTGGGCATTAAGAAAATTGACGCTAATCCAGTACAAATTACTATTCAATTTATCCCCAATCCACCGATTGATCCAATCAAGATTATTCAGTTAGTTCAAACCAATAAACGGATTCAACTAAATGGGCAAGATAAATTAAAAATATTGCCGTCTGACAAAGAGGCATTCATCACCCTCGCCCAACGCCTAGAAGCAATTAGACAGCTGATGAAGCATTTAGGCGATACTGTCGTTAAAGAAGAAACTTCGAGAACTTGATCATGCAAATTGCTCTATTTCATACAACGTCTATACAAGAACAACTCATCAAAGAGATTGAACAATCTCATACTATTACATCCCGCTCGGTCAAAACTAATAAAACCATTGTTTTAGAGCTGAGTGAAGTCCTCAATCTTGAACAAAGAAACCACCTGAGAAATCTTGGCGTCTTACATCAAACAGATATCGGTTTCTTGCCCAAGCATTTTGCATCTGGCAACATCAAAGTACTAGCCATGGATATGGACTCAACACTCATCAATATTGAATGTATCGATGAAATTGCAGATGCTGTTGGCAAAAAGAAAGAGGTGTCAGAAATCACAGAAGCGGCGATGCGTGGTGAAATCAAAGACTTTAGCGAAAGCCTCCGTCGTCGAGTAGCTTTACTTGAAGGAGTTCCTGCTGATGCACTCGAGGGTGTATTTAAAGAACGCTTACGCCTTAATCTTGGTGCTAGAGAATTAATTGCGGGAGCTCATGCCAAAGGCATCCACACCTTATTGGTCTCTGGTGGCTTCACATTCTTTACCCAAAAACTTCAGGCTGAACTTAGTTTGTCTGAAACACATGCCAATCAGCTGGAAATCATCAATGGCCATCTAACTGGCAAAGTTCTTGGCAATATCGTTGATGGCGCTGCCAAAGCAGCCTATGTTGAGGCTCGCTGCTTAGCTCTTAATACCAATAAGCACGCTGCAGTAACCATGGGAGACGGCTCAAACGATTTACCGATGATGCATGGTGCAGGATTATCAATTGGATATAGAGCCAAACCGATTGTTAAGGAAAAGGCTGACATGGCTTTTGACCATGTGGGCTTAGATGCCTGGTTAGATCTTTTATAAAAACATTGAGGAACAAGATGCAATTACTTCACACGATGCTAAGAGTTGGTAATTTAGATCGCTCTATTGAGTTTTACACCAAGGTGATGGGGATGAATCTGATTAGACGGACTGAGCGCCCTGAGCAAAAATATTCTTTGGCATTTGTTGGCTACGAACAGGGCAATATCTCCAACCAGGCCGAAATCGAATTGACATACAACCATGGTGTTGATAGCTATGAATTAGGCACAGCCTATGGTCATATTGCTTTAGGCGTTAAAGATCTCTACAAGACTTGTGAAGACATCAGAGTTGCTGGTGGCAAGATTACTCGTGAACCAGGCCCTGTCCAGGGAGGCAATACTCTGATTGCCTTTGTACAAGATCCCGATGGTTACAAAATTGAATTGATTCAGAAATAAACTAACCAATTCTGAATTAACACTGAGGGCTGTTTTATGAAACGGCCCTTTTTATTTCTTTTTCCTTGTCTTTTCTGGCTTTCTCTTCCTCGGCAGTCTCTTGCAGAAGGTCTGTTACCACCTCTTCCATACGGATATTGTCCTTAGGACAAATAGGAGCACCCATGGTGGCCCATTTCTTTAAGAGGCTGACTTCGTAGCCACATTGAGAACATTTGGCTTTTGCACGTTGGGTGTTATTGGCGCGAGGCGGCGGAAATACGATTGCCTTATGTGGGTACTGACCTAAGCGCTCCGCCACCATCATCAAGCGAACTTTTAACTCTTCACTAGCATGAGCACTTCTGGCAGGGCCTTCCAAACCAACACACTGTGCAATCTCTTTAAAGTCCTGACCATGACCACTGTGGCAATCATCAATGGCATGACATAACTCATGAACCAACGTATCTAAAACATCGACAGGGTCCTCGATCTTGGGAGAGACAAAAATCTCATTCACCATATCTCCAGAACGTTCTTTAGGCCAACATTGACCCAAAGTTGTTCTAGGGCTGCTAGATGCTGGCCAACCGCAAGATACTTTGACAGGAGGTATCGCGAAACCCGCTTTGGAGAAAGTCGGCTCAAGAGCATGAACGGCTGCTTGAAGCCAAGATTCACGGGTTGTGTGTGATTGCGCTATATTCGTGGTCATGTTGTTAAAAAAATTACCTCTTTATTTACTTTTATCGCTAGCTCTAACAGCTTGCGATCGAAATGACTATGTTACTTGGCATTGCAAAGTAGATGCTTCCAATCCTGATGAAAAACCTCTCACCATGATCCTAGAAGGCTCCACCATGAAGGTTTCTCAACAAACCTACAACTACTGTGGCAGTCTCGGTCCTACTAGCTATTTTGATCTAAACTGCTCTGGCTATGCTGATCAATCAGCTATTAGCTTCATCTCAAAAACAGGCACCTGGAAAAAAGGTACCGAAACACTTAGTTGCGTATCCCTATGACAAACTCTAACAATCCAGACGCAACCTCCAACTCATCGCTATCAGTCAATGATGAGAACTCTGACTCACCATGCATTGGCATTTGCTCTACGTTATTTGATGATGTTTGCCAAGGTTGCGGTAGAACAGCAATAGAAGTTTGTAACTGGGTATTTATGACTCCTGAGGAAAAGCAAGCCATTTGGACTCGCATTACCTCAGAAGGCACTGCTATGCGCTTTACTAGAAAAGATTAACCTTCGATTGATTGACTAGCCAAGTACTCTTCATAAGTGCCCTCAAAGTCAGTCACGCTACCATCGTGGCGAATTTCTAGAATGCGAGTTGCTAAACCTGTGATGAATTCGCGGTCATGCGAAACAAAGATCACAGTGCCATCATATTTTTCCAATGATGTTTGCAAACTCTCAATTGATTCCATGTCCATGTGGTTAGTTGGCTCGTCCATGGCCAAGATGTTATGTCTTTGCAACATCAACTTACCCCAAATCATGCGACCTTTTTCGCCGCCAGATATCACTCTGACTGATTTGCCAATTTCATTACCAGAGAACAATAAACGACCCAAAGTGCCACGAATGATTTGATCATCATCACCTGGCTTGGCCCACTGACCCATCCAGTCCAATAGAGTCATGTCGTTAGGGAAACACTCGCTAGTATCCTGTGGCATGTAACCAACGTCCGCATTCTCTGACCATTTAACAGTACCATTATCAGCCGCTATTCCACCAAAGCGCTCGCTCAAAATAGACTTTAAAAGAGTGGTTTTACCAGCACCGTTCTCACCAATGATGGCTACTTTCTCGCCAGGTCGAATGATGATCTTGAAGTTCTTAAAAATATCTCTTTCATACGTTTTTGCCAAAGACTCGCACTCAACAACAATGTTGTGTAACTTCTTGTCATATTCAAAACGAATGAATGGGTTTTGGCGTGATGAAGGCTTAATTTCAGCAACTTCAATTTTTTCCAATTGACGCTGTCTTGAAGTAGCCTGACGAGCTTTAGAAGCATTTGCAGAGAAACGACGCACGAATGCCTGCAACTCTTCAATTTTTTCTTTGGCTTTCGCATTGTTAGCCAATTGTTGGCTACGTGCCTGCATTGAAGCCAACATGTATGAATCGTAGTTGCCTGGGTAGACAGTCAAAGTGCCGTAGTCCATATCAGCCATATGCGTACAAACAGCATTTAAAAAGTGGCGATCATGCGAAATGATAATCATGGTGCTATTTCTAGCATTGAGAATATCTTCTAACCAGTGAATAGAGTGAATATCCAAGTTGTTGGTTGGTTCGTCCAACAACAAGACGTCTGGATCTGAGAAAAGTGCCTGAGCTAACAAAACACGTAATTTCCAACCAGGAGCCACTTCACTCATTGGGCCATTGTGCTGCTCAATAGGAATACCAATACCCAAAAGCAATTCGCCAGCCCTAGCTTCCGCTGTGTAACCACCATACTCTGCGAACTTAGTTTCCAACTCAGCAGCACGCATGTAGTCTTCATCGGTTGCTTCTGGGTTAGCATAAAGAGCATCTCGCTCTGCGGCAGCGTTCCACATATCTTCGTGGCCCATCATGACCACATCAAGTACTCGCTTATCTTCATAAGCAAATTGATCTTGGCGCAACTTACCCAAACGAATGTTTGGCTCAAGTGATACGTTACCTGCTGATGGTTCTAAATCTGAACCCAAGATTTTCATGAATGTGGATTTGCCACAACCATTGGCACCAATCAAACCATAACGGTTGCCACCGCCAAATTTGACAGAAATGTTTTCGAATAGAGGCTTCGCCCCGAATTGCATGGTGATATTTGCTGCTGAAAGCACGTTATTTGCCCGTAAAAGTGTGAGACAACCAAAGCCGTCTATTTTAACCAATCCACCGCGTTAGTAGAGAGAATCCGTATTAGGCGCAGTTAGCCCTGAGAATGTAGCCCGATGAACTAGCGGATAGACTTGCTGTACGACCCACTGGCAAGGTCAATTTGTCAGGACAGTGCCCAAATGGCAAACCAGTTAGGACCGGTACAGAATCACCTAAGCGCTGACGAATTGCATCAACTGCAGCATTTAAATCATAGCCACGATCAACGTCACTTAAGCGATAAGATGAAATATCGCCCAAAATCACCGCTTTTTGTTGGCTCAAATAACCCGCATCCATTAATTGCTGGAGCATGCGCTCAATGCGATAAGGATGCTCATTGACATCCTCAACAAACAAGATGCCGCCCTTCACTTGCGCTTTAGAAGGTAAATACTCCGTCCCCAAGAGAGATGTGAGCATGGTCAAGTTACCACCCCATAAAACAGCATCACTGACACCTAGGGGCTTTGCCATTATTTGTGGTGCAATGACTTCAATCTCAATGATTTCCTCTGTCATGGCCAGATGAAAATGTTTCCAAGTAAATTCAGAAACATCGCCACAAAAATCATAACTAAACATTGGACCAGCAAAACTAGGCGCACCTGTTTTTGCAAAAAGCGCTAAACAAAAGGCTGTGAAATCGCTGTGACCAACAATCTTGAGACCTTGATTAACTTGTTGAGCAATATCGTTCCAATTAATTTGCCCTAACAATCGACTCAAACCATAACCACCGCGTAAAGCCATCACCACCTGATTCGGGGAGATAAGAGCTAAATCATTGATCTCTTTTAGGCGCTGATGATCAGAGCCAGCAAACCGCTGAAATTGTCTGCGACCACACTCAAGATTGGCCACACTGATATTTTTTTGTTTGAACCAAGCCTCTCCATTCACCAAGACACTGGTGTCAGGTAATGACCCTGAAGGAGCAATGAGGTGTAAATTCATGAAGCTTGAGCTCTACGTTCTTTAAAAAAGTCTTTCAATACTTGAGCGCACTCTTCTGCCAGCACGCCGCCTTCGACCATTGTATGGTGATTTAACTGTGGATTGTCAAACAGATTGAGAACACTATGCACACATCCTGTTTTAGCATCCGATGCACCATAAACAACTCTGGATATCCTAGCATGCATGATCGCACCACAACACATCATGCAAGGCTCCAGGGTAACGTATAGGGTGGTATTAGGTAAACGGTAGTTAGATAGGTTTTGACCTGCTGCTCTTAAGGCCGCAACTTCAGCATGGGCGCTGGGGTCATTATTGCTAATAGGCTGATTGTGCCCTGTGGCGATGACCTGGTTATCAGATACCAACACAGCACCAACAGGTACTTCACCTAAAGCACGAGCTTTTTGAGCCTCAACTAGAGCCAATTGCATGAACTCTAGATCTTGCTCATTAGGCATGAACATCTGCCCAACAGTTAGGAGTTTCGTATAAACGCAAACGACTTAAATTTAAACGCCCACCAAAGCGCTCTTTAAAAATTGGCTCTAAAGTTGAAAACGCTAATTGAGCAAGATTTTCAACCGTAGGTATGGAATCCATCACAACAGTTTTGTGATTCGGAATGCTTGCCAAAAAGTTCACCAAAGCCTCATCTTCTTTAGCGACTAAAAAAGCGTGATCCCACTTTTGAACAATTTCTTCATTAGTGATTTTTTTGATATCGCCAAAATCTAATACCATGCCATCATCACCATGACCCTGATGACTCAACACGTTACCCATCAAAGTAACCTCAATTACATAACGATGACCATGCACATGCTTGCAATGGCCATCGTGATGCGGAATTCGATGACCGGCATCAAACTCTAGGCGACGGGTGATTTCGATTTTTTTATTCATATTCTTCTGCTTAACGAATACCCAAAATTTTATGAGTTTGAGTACTTAAACGCCATAGAGGCCGTGATTGACAGATTTTAATGGCTAATTCTGTATTGGCAGACTTATTAGGTCCATCTAACGGCTGAAGAAAATGATGTTTAAAAGACATTTTTTCAAAGCGCGCTAGCAATTGTGGCAATTTACCTTCATGCCCCACCTGAGGAATCACCAGCTTTAGCTCATCACCTTGGACTTGCAATAAATCAGAACCGAACTTAGGACTAACGCAAATCCAATCAATTCCTGCAGGTGCGCGCATCGTGCCATTAGTCTCAATCGCAATCTTAAAACCTAAGTTATGTAGCTCATCAATTAAGGCTTGATCAAGCTGCAATAGTGGCTCACCACCTGTGAATACCACGTATTTGTGATGAGGATCACCGTCTGCCCAAGATTGATTAATGGCTGACGCTAATAGTGCAGCAGACTCAAATTTGCCGCCTCCATCACCATCTGTACCAACAAAATCTGTATCGCAAAATTGACAGATAGCCGTAGAGCGATCTTCTTCTCGACCGGTCCACAGATTACAGCCGCTAAAGCGGCAAAAAACTGCAGCACGACCAGTTTGAGCACCCTCGCCCTGAATAGTTAGAAAAAGTTCTTTGACGCTGTAAGTCATCAGACTTATTTATTCCCACTCGATCGTGGCTGGTGGCTTACCGCTGATATCGTAGACAACTCGATTAATACCACGAACTTCGTTAATGATTCGGTTCGATACTCGACCTAAT
>JBEEOV010000026.1:0-16731 GCA_041191465.1 Pseudomonadota bacterium | reverse complement strand
CTTGATGAAAAATCAACAGACCTTGATGAGATCACTCAAGAGATTCGTGAGCCTGGCCCAGATCGTATTTGGTATTTGGGTGATGCGCTTCGTTTGGGCATGACTGAGCAAGAAGCGTTTGCTCATACAGCGATTGACCCTTGGTTCCTAGCGCAAATTTCTGAATTAATTCAAATTGAGAAAAAATTACAAGAACGCCAATTGAAAGACCTAACGGCACAAGAGTTGCGTTTTGTGAAACAAAAAGGTTTCTCAGATCGTCGTTTGGCTAAATTGTTAAAGACAGATGCTAAAGCAGTGCGTGAAGCACGCCATGCGCTAAAAGTGAGACCTGTTTATAAGCGCGTGGATACATGTGCTGCTGAGTTCTCAACTAATACTGCTTACATGTACTCATGCTATGAAGCAGAGCATGGTGAGTGTGAGTCACAGCCAACCACCAAAGAAAAAATCATGGTGTTGGGTGGAGGTCCTAACCGTATTGGTCAAGGTATTGAGTTTGACTACTGCTGTGTACATGCTGCACTAGCTATGCGTGATGATGGTTATGAAACCATCATGGTTAACTGCAACCCAGAAACAGTTTCTACTGACTACGATACTTCTGATCGCTTGTACTTTGAGCCTTTAACTTTAGAAGATGTGTTGGAAATCGTGGCGATTGAAAAACCAAAAGGCGTGATTGTTCAGTACGGTGGTCAAACTCCATTGAAACTCGCCTTGGATTTGGAAGCGAACGGCGTACCTATCATTGGTACAAGCCCAGACATGATTGATGCGGCTGAAGACCGTGAGCGTTTCCAAAAGTTATTGCAAGACCTAGGTTTGCGTCAGCCACCTAATAGAACTGCTCGCACAGAGCCTGAAGCTCTGAAGCTGGCTGATGAAATTGGTTACCCGTTGGTAGTTCGTCCATCCTATGTATTGGGTGGACGTGCAATGGAAATCGTTCATGACGGCCGTGACCTTGAGCGTTACATGCGTGAAGCGGTGAAAGTTTCTAACGACTCACCAGTGTTGCTAGATCGTTTCTTAAATGATGCGATTGAGTGTGACGTGGACTGTATCTCTGATGGTAAACGTGTTTTCATCGGTGGCGTGATGGAGCACATTGAGCAAGCTGGTGTTCACTCAGGTGACTCTGCATGTTCATTGCCACCATATTCACTATCCAAAGAAACAGTGGATGAGATGCGTCGCCAAACTGCTGCGATGGCAAAAGGTTTGAACGTGGTTGGTTTGATGAACGTTCAGTTTGCGATTCAGCAAGTAGACGGTAAAGACATTGTTTATGTTCTTGAAGTGAATCCACGTGCTTCTAGAACTGTGCCATATGTGTCAAAAGCAACTGGCTTGCAATTAGCAAAAATTGCAGCGCGTTGTATGGCGGGTCAAAGCCTTGATCAGCAAGGTATTGGTGAAGAAGTAATTCCGCCATACTTCTCTGTTAAAGAAGCTGTATTCCCATTCAATAAGTTCCCAGGTGTTGACCCAATTCTTGGACCTGAGATGCGTTCAACCGGTGAGGTGATGGGTGTTGGCCGAACATTTGGTGAAGCGCTCTTTAAATCTCAATTGGCTGCGAGCACCACATTGCCAAAATCAGGCACTGTATTGTTGACAGTGAAAGATAGCGATAAGGCTAAAGCTGTTGAAGTGGCTCAAATGCTTAACGACATGGGTTACTCGATTGTTGCTACGCAAGGTACTGCTGCTGCGATTGAGGCGGCAGGTGTGCCTGTGAAGCGTGTGAATAAGGTGAAAGATGGTCGTCCGCACATTGTTGACATGATCAAAAATGGCGAGATCGCATTGGTATTTACAACTGTGGATGAGACTAGAACAGCAATTGCTGATTCAAGATCGATTCGTACAACGGCTCAAGCTAATCGTGTGACTTATTACACAACTATTAGTGGTGCCAAAGCAGCAGTTGCAGGTATTAAGGCGATTGATCAATTAGAGGTTTATGACTTGCAAGGCTTGCACGCATCAATTAACTAAGTGCAAGATATGCAAATACAAAGAAATTAATTTAGAAGGTTAGAAGTAAATATGAGTACGATTCCTATTACTAAGCGTGGTGCAGAGTTATTGAAAGAAGAGTTGCATCGCTTAAAGCACGTTGAACGTCCATCTGTGATCAATGCAATCTCAGAGGCGCGTGCTCAAGGAGATTTGTCTGAGAACGCTGAATACGATGCTGCCAAAGAAAAGCAAGCTTTCATTGAAGGCCGCATTCAAGAGTTGGAAGGTAAGTTGTCTGCTGCACAAATCATTGATCCGTCTACATTGGATGTGGAAGGCCGCATCGTGTTTGGCGCTACTGTTGAGTTGGAAGATTTGGAAGATGGTAAGAAAGCCATCTATCAAATCGTGGGCGATGATGAGGCTGATTTAGAGAATGGGAAAATTTCTATCAGTTCACCGATTGCTAGAGCTCTGATTGGTAAAGAAGAGGGTGATGTTGCTACATTCTCATCACCTGGTGGTAGTCGCGAAGTTGAGATTTTGAGCGTTAATTACGTTTAAATAGAGATGCACATCACTGCCCAAAGATTGTTTGTATTCATACTAACCCTTTGGGTGGGCACCATCATCACAGTGGGTTACATAGTAGCCCCAGCATTATTTGCAACACTCACAGATACTCAAGTTGCTGGGATGGTGGCCGGAGCATTATTCCGCATTGAGGGCACTATTAGCATGATCATCAGTGCAGCCCTCATGGTGTTTGCCAATTTACTAGTGAAGCGTGGTTTAAATAGATATCGTCAAGTGCGTTGGTATTTGTTGGCGATGCTCGTTTGTGCTGCCGTGGTTGCATTTGTTTTGCAGCCTATGATGAATGCCCTGAGAGAAGAAGCTTTGAGCCATGGGTTTCCAGTGATGCTGTCGCCATTGGCAAAATCATTTGGCCAGTTGCATGGCATTTCTAGTGCTTTGTACTTGGTGCAATCGTTAATTGGTTTAATGTTGTTGTGGCGCTTGAGTAAGCCCATTGATTTAACCACCACTGGTGTGGTGGTCAATCAAGATCAACCTAATTAAATAAACAGGGGTTCAATTAGCCGAGTTGGCGTTTCTTGGCGCTGACTTGTCTTGGCTTGGCGCGTTTGACTTGACCGCCTGCGGCAACGCGTTGATTGCCTAAAACAGTTGTTGCAACTGGTTTTGGTCGGCGTTGTGGATTGCGCGTGAATTTTTTCACCATCACCACTTTAGGACCACCATGTTTGCTACGGCGCTTATCTTCACTTTCTTTTTCAACCTTTGGTCGGAAAAGAACCAGTAATTTGCCGATGTGCTGAATAGGAGCTGCGCCCAATTCTTCGCATAATTGGTTGTAAATGGCTACGCGTGCTTCACGATCGTCACCAAATACACGTACTTTGATCAAGCCGTGAGATTTGAGACCGTTATTCACTTCTTTAACGACTGCTGGCGTTAAGCCATCAGCACCAATTAAAACAATTGGTTTTAGCGCGTGAGCGTCTGAGCGGAGTGCCGAGCGTTCGGCAGAGGATAATTCGAGTATTGGCATAGATATTTCTTCGGAAGGCCTCCATGATAAGCCATTAAATTAGGGGCTTTGGTAAAAAGAGCGGAAAATAGCGCTTTAAATAGTAAAAATGCTGGAAGTAGGTTGTAGTGGCAAAGAATAAATTCAATAAAGACTGGTTGAACGATCACCTCAATGACCCTTACGTCAAAATGGCGCAAAGGGAGGGATATCGTGCCCGCGCAGCCTATAAATTAAAAGAAATTGATGAGCAGGATCGTTTGATCGGTCCCGGTATGGTGGTGGTTGACTTGGGTAGTACGCCGGGTAGTTGGTCACAGTACACCCGGAATCGTTTGGTTGAGTTTGGCAAGAAGAACCCAGATACGCCAGATGGCAAGCCGTTTGGCACGATTGTCGCCATTGATATTCTGCCCATGGAAGAAATTGCTGATGTGACCTATTTGCAGGGTGACTTCAGGGAGGAAGAGGTTTTAAGGCGTTTTGAAGCTTTGTTACCAGGTAACCCTGAGGATGGTCCTAGGGTGGATTTGGTTCTATCAGATATGGCGCCTAATTTATCCGGAGTTGCCACGGCAGATGCGGCCAGAATGGGGCATTTGGCAGATTTGGCACTTGAATTTGCGCAAGCCCACTTAAAACCCAATGGCGCTTTGTTGATCAAATGCTTTCATGGCAGTGGTTACAGTCAAATCGTGGAGTCGTTTAAGAAGGTATTTAAGGTTGTTTCACCCAGAAAACCGAAGGCGTCACGAGACAAGTCAGCTGAGACTTTCTTGTTAGGAAAACATCTTAAGTGAGTAAAAACTCCTTAAAACCACAATAAATACTAGGAAATAGTACTTTTTTAAGTTCGGCACTTGAAAAAGGGAGGGAGTAGAATCATATGTGTATAGATCTATGTGCCTTAAGGAGGCTTTGTGAACAATAATTGGATGCAGAAAGTTGGTGTGTGGCTTGTTGTGGGCCTCGTGCTGTTCACTGTTTTCAAACAATTTGATAAGCCCCGTAATCAAGATAACGTGACTTACTCTCAATTCATGGAAGATGCCAAAAATGGCAAAGTGAAGAGAGTCGACGTTCAGGGTCGCAACATTCAAGTGACACCAGCTGATGGTCAGAAATATTCAGTGATCAGCCCAGGTGATATTTGGATGGTTGGCGACTTGATGAAATTTGGTGTGCAAGTAACTGGTAAAGCAGAAGAAGAGCAAAGTCTTTTGGTGTCTGCTTTGTATTACTTGGGCCCAACACTATTGATCATTGGTTTTTGGTTCTTGATGATGCGCCAAATGCAAGGTGGTGGCAAAGGGGGCGCGTTCTCCTTTGGTAAATCACGTGCGCGCTTGATTGATGAAAACACCAATGCAATTACATTTGCTGATGTGGCTGGTTGTGATGAGGCCAAAGAAGAAGTATTTGAGTTGGTGGACTTCTTAAAAGACCCAACTAAATTCCAAAAGCTGGGCGGCCATATTCCAAGAGGTGTGCTCTTGGTGGGGCCTCCGGGTACAGGTAAAACTTTATTGGCTAAAGCGATTGCTGGTGAGGCCAAGGTACCGTTTTTCTCAATCTCTGGTTCAGACTTCGTAGAGATGTTCGTGGGTGTTGGTGCTGCACGTGTTCGTGACATGTTTGAGAACGCGAAGAAGCAAGCGCCTTGCATCATCTTTATTGATGAGATTGATGCGGTGGGTCGTCATCGTGGTGCTGGTATGGGTGGCGGTAACGATGAGCGTGAGCAAACCTTGAACCAAATGTTGGTTGAGATGGATGGCTTTGAGCCAAACAGTGGCGTGATCGTGATTGCTGCTACCAACCGTTCTGATGTTTTGGATAAGGCTTTATTGCGCCCTGGTCGTTTTGACCGTCAGGTGCATGTTGGCTTGCCTGATATTCGTGGTCGTGAGCAAATTCTTAAAGTACACATGCGCAAGGTGCCTATCAACAGTGACGTTGACGCGGCAGTTTTAGCGCGTGGTACACCAGGTTTCTCAGGTGCTGACTTGGCTAACTTGGTAAATGAGTCTGCATTGTTTGCAGCGCGTCGCAATAAGCGCACGGTAGATATGCAAGATTTCGAAGATGCTAAAGACAAGATCTTCATGGGTCCAGAGCGTAAGTCTGCAGTGATGCGCGAAGAAGAGCGTCGCAATACGGCTTATCACGAGTCAGGTCATGCGGTTGTGGCAAAGATGTTGCCAAAGGCAGATCCTGTTCACAAGGTCAGCATCATGCCGCGTGGTTGGGCATTGGGTGTGACCTGGCAGTTGCCTGAGCATGATCGCGTGAACATGTACAAAGACAAGATGCTTGAGGAAATTTCTATTTTGTTTGGCGGTCGCTTGGCAGAAGAAATTTTCTTGAACTCAAGCAGCACTGGGGCATCGAATGACTTTGAGCGTGCCACAAAAATGGCGCGTGACATGGTGACGCGTTACGGTATGAGCGAAGTCTTGGGCACGATGGTTTATGTTGATCCTGATCAGCAGAGCATGTTTGGTCCGGTGAGCTCTAAATCTGTTTCTGAAGCCACGCAACAAAAAGTTGATATTGAGATTCGTGCGATTCTTGATAAGCAATATGCAGTGGCTAAGAAGATTCTTGAAGAGAATCGTGACAAGGTTGAAGTGATGGTTAAAGCCTTGCTTGAATGGGAAACCATTGATGCGGATCAGGTGAATGACATCATGGCTGGCAAAGATCCTCGCCCACCAAAGTATCCTCCAAGTACACCTAAGAGTGGTGGTGGCACAGGTGGCACTCCAGTTGTTGCTGAAGGGGGCGCCCCAGCGGCGGCTTAATGAGTAAGCAGAATATAACGCCCGTGGCATGGCGCTGCGGGCGTTTTCTTTTTGATTGGAGCCAAAGGCGTGCTCCAATTGTCATGGGCATATTGAATGTCACGCCTGATTCATTTTCTGATGGTGGTCAATTTGCGCATCGCGATGCTGCCTTAAGGCATGCTGAGCAAATGATGGCTGAAGGTGCAGAAATGATTGATGTGGGTGGCGAGTCGAGTCGCCCAGGTTCTGAGCCGTTGTCATTGCAGGAAGAGCTTGATCGCGTGATGCCAATTTTAGAAGTTTTAAAAGATGCGCCAGTGGCTATTTCAATTGACACCTACAAAGCGAAAGTCATGAAGGCTGCCGTTGATTTGGGTATTGATTGCGTTAATGACATTTGGGCATTTAGACAACCTCATGCGATCGAAGCAGTTGCTCATAGTCAATGTGGCGTGATGCTCATGCACATGCAAAAAGATCCAGCGACCATGCAATTTGATCCGCATTACGAAGATGTGGTGGCTGAGGTCAATGGATTTTTAATTGAGCGTGCTGTTGCGTTAGAAGATGAAGGTGTTGCAAGAGAGCGTTTAGCAATTGATCCAGGTTTTGGCTTTGGTAAAACAGTGGAGCACAACATGACCATGTTGGCGCACTTTCATGAGTTTTGCCAACATGACATGCCAGTCGTTGCTGGCCTATCTCGAAAATCTAGTTTGGGCGCTATTACAGGTAAAGACATCGGTCATCGTCAAACAGCCAGCGTGGCTGCAGCCTTGATGGCTTTAGAGCGTGGTGCAAAGATTCTGCGTGTTCATGATGTCAGTGAGACCATGGATGCTGTGAAAATCTGGGTTGCTACCCAAGATTGCTTATAAAATACATATATGACACGTCAATATTTCGGTACAGATGGTATTCGAGGGGAAGTCGGCAAGTTTCCGATTGTCCCTGACTTTGTGATGCGCTTGGGTTACGCAGCAGGCCAGGTCTTGGCTAAGAGTGCAAAGACGCATGCAAAGCCAACTGTACTGATTGGTAAAGACACGCGTGTTTCCGGATATTTATTAGAAGCTGCATTAGAGGCGGGTTTCTCAGCAGCAGGTGTTGATGTGATGTTATGTGGTCCTATGCCAACCCCTGCGATTGCATATTTAACGAGAGCACTCAGATTGTCTGCAGGTGTGGTGATTTCTGCATCTCATAACCCGTACCACGATAACGGCATTAAATTCTTTTCTGCCAATGGTGACAAATTAGATGACGCCATTGAGTTGCAAATCGAAGCAGCTCTGAATGAGCCCATGAATTGTGTTGACTCTGCGCACTTAGGTAAGGCTAAGCGTTTGGATGATGCAACAGGGCGTTACATTGAGTTTTGTAAGAGTACATTCCCCAATCATCTCAACCTACGTGGTTTGAAGTTGGTGGTTGATTGTGCCCATGGTGCTGCCTATCACATTGCTCCGCATGTGTTTCATGAGTTGGGTGCGGAAGTTGTATCGATAGGCATTCATCCAAATGGTAAAAACATTAATGATGGTGTTGGTGCAACAGCCCCCAATGCCTTGATTGAAAAAGTCAAAGAAGAAAAAGCTGACTTAGGTATCGCTTTGGATGGTGATGCTGATCGTTTGCAATTGGTTGATGCTAGTGGCAGACTCTTCAATGGTGATGAACTTCTTTATTTAATCGCCAAATCTAGAAAAGACGCTGGAGAAAAAGTTGAAGGCGTGGTTGGTACTTTGATGACTAATATGGCTGTTGAAAAAGCTATTCAAGCTGAGGGTATCAACTTTGCTAGAGCTAAGGTCGGTGACCGCTATGTACTTGAGCAACTAAAAGAGAAGAATTGGCTCTTGGGTGGCGAAGGTTCTGGTCATTTGATTTGTCTTGATAAACATACTACAGGTGATGGCATCGTGGCCGCTCTTCAGGTCTTAACGGCCATGAAGCAAAGCAATCAAACATTGGCTCAGCTTTTACATAAAGTGACACTATTCCCGCAGACATTAATCAATGTCCGTTACAAGCAAGGTTACCAGTGGCAGTCAGATGCAAAGATGCAAGATGCCATTAAGAAGGCAGAGCAGACCTTGAATGGCAGTGGTCGTGTTCTTATCAGAGCCTCTGGTACTGAACCTGTATTAAGGGTCATGGTTGAAGCCAAAGATCCAGCTTTAGCAAAGACTCAAGCAGCAGAGATTGCGAGCGTGATACCTACTTAATTAAGTAGGTATCAGCTATTGCTGCGAATCAATTATTTCTTTTTCTTATCTTTCTTTTTATTTTTCTTAGATTCTTTTTTTAGTTTCTTGTTGTCACCGTTGGCGTAAACACACCACTTCTTGATCTCTTCCAGTAGTTCTTCAAGATCTTCGTAGGACAACTCTTTGAAATTGATTA
The DNA here is from genome assembly GCA_041191465.1 of Pseudomonadota bacterium. Taxonomy (GTDB): domain Bacteria; phylum Pseudomonadota; class Gammaproteobacteria; order Burkholderiales; family Burkholderiaceae; genus Polynucleobacter. The sequence goes on along the minus strand of JBEEOV010000026.1, from coordinate 8,016 downwards.
GGCCAATTGAGCCTGTTTCTTGCAGTTGCTTAACGGCATCTTCATATGTGTACATAGTTACTCCCTTGTTCTGTAGAGAGTTTCCTGATTCGATGTGACCGTTTCAAGACAAATAAGTCAATTCATCGAAATTTCATGAAATTGCCTTAGTTGAGCTTGCTGTCATTGAAGTGTCATATATTTCCATTATTATGGAAATATGAAAAATACTGATGCAGTTCAATCTTTTTTAGCGCTTGGTCAAGAATCAAGGCTCAATGTATTTCGTTTGGTTGTTCAAAAAGGTGCTGAAGGTATCACGCCTTCAGAGATCAAAGAAAGTTTGGGTATACCGGCCGCAACTTTGTCATTTCATCTAAAAGAACTCTACCAAGCAAATCTCATTTTGGTTGAGAGGCAAAGCAGGAATTTAGTTTATCGACCTAATGCCACTCAAGTCAAAGAGCTAATGGACTTTTTATTATTTAACTGTTGTGGTGGGCAATCGTGCTTTGCACCACAAAACAATCAATGTAAGACAGGGGTATCTAAATGAAACGCATGCATATTCATGTGGCGGTAAAAAATCTTACAGAAAGTGTTTATTTCTACTCAAAAATGTTTGCAACAGAACCGACTGTATTAAAAACAGATTATGCGAAATGGCAATTAGAGGACCCAAGAGTTAATTTTGCCATTTCAGCTAGGGGTGCAGAAGTGGGCTTAAATCATTTGGGTATTCAAGTAGATGATTCTCAGGAGTTATCTGACATGAAGGCTCGCTTAGATAATTTGCAAGCTGAACTCATTGAAGAAGAGGGTACAGCTTGTTGTTACGCGAAATCAGATAAATATTGGGTGAATGATCCATCCGGTATTGCTTGGGAAACATTTCATACGCTTGACACTATCCCGGTCTTTAATTACGCGGAGTCGAGTTCAGAAGCTTCAGGCAGTGGATGCTGCGTGCCTACTACCTCTGTCTCTATTGCTTCTATTGGGAAGAAGTCATCAGGTTGCTGTTAACGCGCGAATGATCAAATCAATTTATAAGGTTAATTTTTAGAAATGAAAAAATACAACATCCTTTTCTTATGCACGCATAACTCTGCCAGATCTGTTTTGGGTGAGGCGATTGCATCGACTCATCCAAGCGGTCGCTTTGTGGGTTACTCAGCGGGGTCTACTCCTGGGACAAAGGTGAACCCATTTGCAGCAGAGCTTGCTCTAGAAATGGGTTACCCAGAAGAAAATCTAAGATCAAAAAGTTGGGATGAGTATGGTTTGCCAGATGCTCCGCAAATGGATTTCATCATTACTGTTTGCGATAACGCAGCAGGGGAGCAATGCCCATTCTGGCCGGGTAAGCCTGCTACTGCCCACTGGGGTTACCCAGACCCGTCGCAAGTGCAGGGCACTGATGAAGATAAGCGCCAAGCTTTTAGAGAAGTGATGGTGGGACTTAGAAAGCGCTTAGATATTTTGGCGGCTTTGCCATTAGAAAGATTGGATGCAATGAGTATTCAAGCTGAGTTAAAGAAACTAGCAGATACAAAATAATAGAAATTAAAACACCATGAATATCTTTGAACGTTACTTAACCGTATGGGTCTTCTTGTGCATCGTTGTTGGTATTGCGGTTGGACAACTCATGCCAGATACTTTTCAAGCGATTGGTCGTCTTGAGTTCGCTCAGGTCAATATACCAGTGGGCTTCTTAATCTGGATCATGATTATTCCGATGCTAGTGAAGGTCGACTTTAAAGCCATGCATCAGGTTAAAAATCACATCAAAGGTATTGGTGTTACTTTATTTATTAATTGGTTAGTAAAGCCATTCTCCATGGCGTTTTTGGCGTGGTTATTCATTCGTCAATTATTTGCCCCATACCTGCCTGCTGATCAGATTGATAGTTATGTAGCTGGTTTAATTTTGTTGGCCGCCGCACCTTGTACTGCGATGGTATTTGTCTGGAGTCGTTTAACCAATGGCGACCCATTATTCACCTTATCTCAAGTCGCTTTAAATGATGCCATCATGGTGGTGGCATTTGCACCATTGGTCGCATTCTTGTTAGGGATGTCAGCGATTGTGGTGCCCTGGGATACTTTGGTGACATCAGTCATCCTTTATATCGTTATCCCAGTTTTAATTTCTCAGTGGTGGCGTCAATCACTATTAAAGAATGGTCAAGATGCATTTGATCAAGCCATGAAGAAAGTGGGACCATGGTCTATCACTGCTTTACTCGCCACCTTGGTGCTGTTGTTTGCGTTTCAGGGTGAGGCCATCATTGAGCAACCTGTAGTGATTGCTTTGCTAGCAGTGCCCATTTTGATTCAAGTATTTTTTAATTCCTCTTTGGCTTATTGGCTCAATCGTCGCCTAGGTGAAAAGCACAGTGTGGCTTGTCCATCTGCTTTGATTGGAGCATCTAACTTCTTTGAGTTAGCAGTTGCTGCAGCCATTAGTCTATTTGGGTTTCACTCGGGTGCGGCGTTAGCAACTGTGGTGGGCGTTTTAATTGAGGTGCCTGTGATGCTATTAGTGGTGAGAGTAGTGAACCAATCGAAAGGCTGGTATTGCAAAGAAATTGGTACTCAAATGTAATTTTTGTGGCAAATCACTGATTTGTCACATTTTCGTTGTACATTCTCGGGATGTTTAAAAGAATCCAACTGTTCTTAGTGATTGCAGCATCATTTGTTTGCGGCACGGCATTTGCTGCTAGGCCCATGATGACTGATGATGCTCGCATAGTTGATCCGCAATCTTGTCAACTTGAGTCTTGGGTCAAGGCGTATCAACATCATGATGAGTATTGGGCTTTACCCGCTTGCAACCCATTAGGATTTTTTGAGTTAACGGTGGGTGGTTCTAAAGTGACTGGTGAGGATCGCTCAACGCCATCAGATCGAGTGATTCAGGTTAAAACTATTTTTCGTGAGTTAAAACCCAATGGTTGGGGGATTGGTTTAGCACTTGGTAATAGCCATCATTTCAGTACTGTTCAAAATAGAAGTAATCATGATGTGTATGGTTATGTGCCGGTAACGTGGTCATTCAATGATGATCAGCAACTTATTCATCTTAATTTGGGTGGCGCTAAAAAAGAGTTAGATCACTCCTTCAAAAGAACTTGGGGTTTGGGGTCCGAGTTTCAGGTTGCGCCTAATACCTATTTAATTGCTGAAACATTTGGTGAGGATGCTGTGAAGCCGTCTTATCAGGCGGGTGTTCGACATTGGTTGATGCCAAATAGGTTTCAGGTAGATCTCACAACAGGTACAAAATCGTCATACAACACCCAAAACAGATGGTTTTCTATGGGTATTCGACTGCTTTTTGGCAATTAATTCATTGCACTTCATATTTATAAGTATTTGATTTATTTAAATATTTATAAATTTATTGAAATTTTCATGTTCTGATTGTGAATGTCACAAAACTTTCATAATTGCTAGGTATCTTCCCTTATGTCGCGATGTGCGTCATTGAATGAGGAAAATATATGAAAGCGTTATTCACAAAAACATTAGTGGCTGGTGTGGTTGCTTTAACAACAGTTACTTCAGCCATGGCTGCCGATATCACAGGCGCTGGTGCTACATTCCCTTACCCAATTTATGCAAAATGGGCTGAGGCATACAAAGCTAAAACAAAAACAGGTTTGAACTATCAATCAATCGGTTCATCTGGTGGTATCAAGCAGATCAAAGCTAAAACTGTAGACTTCGGTGCATCTGATGCGCCTGTTAAGTTTGAAGATTTAGAAAAAGACGGTTTGGTTCAATTCCCAGCAATCATCGGTGGTGTAGTGCCAGTGGTGAACATTGATGGTGTTAAGCCAGGTCAATTAAAAGTAACTGGTGACGTATTGGCTCAAATTTTCATGGGCTACATTGTTAACTGGAGCGACAAGCAAATTGCTGCTTTGAACCCAGGTGTTAAGTTGCCTAACGAAAGCATCACGATTGTTCACCGTGCTGACGGTTCTGGTACAACAGCTATCTTTACTGACTACTTGGCAAAAGTAAATCCAAAGTGGAAGGAAATGGTTGGTTCAGGGGCTGCTGTTAAGTGGCCAGCTGCTTCATCTATCGGTGGTAAAGGTAACGAAGGTGTTGCTGCTAACGTTAACCGTGTAAAAAACTCTATCGGTTATGTTGAGTATGCATACACTAAGAAAAACAACATGACATTCTTGGAAATCAAAAACCAAGCTGGTCAATTTGTGGCTCCTGATGATGAAACATTCGCAGCTGCTGCTGCAGGTACAGACTGGTCAAAAGTTCCAGGCATGGGCACATTCATTACCAATGCTCCTGGTGCTAAATCATGGCCAATCACTGGCGCATCATTCATCTTGATGTACAAACAACCAGAAAACAAAGCGAATGCAGCTGAAGTTATCAAGTTCTTTGACTACGCTTTCAAAGAAGGTAAGAAGATGGCTGCAGACTTGGATTACGTTCCGATGCCTGACGCAACAACAGACTTTATCCGTAAGAACGTATGGACAAAGATCAATACTAAGTAATCACAGTTGTATATTGAGTTGTAGAGTATTTAATCAGTAAGGCCAAAGCCCGCATGTGCGGGTTTTGGTCCAAACGTTAGGATATATATGAATACCAGTCAGTCTTCTGACATGTTGACGCCTCAGGCAGAAAAGATTCTGAAGGTACAAAGACTTCAGGACTTTGTCTTTCATCAGTCAACATTATTTTTTGCTCTTTCAGTGCTTGTGGCATTGATTGGCATCATTATTTCTTTGGTCATTAATGCATGGCCTGCGCTACGTGAATTTGGCCTTGGTTTCTTCTTTACCATTGAGTGGGACATTATTAATGGCCAGTTTGGTGGTTTGATAGCTGTGTTCGGCACAGTAGTCACTGCATTTATTGCGCTCATCATTGCTGTGCCTCTCAGTTTTGGCGTGGCGGTATTCTTGACTGAAACTTGCCCAGCACAATTAAGACGTCCTTTGGGAACGGCTGTTGAGTTATTGGCTGCAGTGCCATCAATCATCTACGGTATGTTCGGCTTATTTATTTTTGCGCCATTGTTTGCTCAGTACATTCAGCCAGCATTGGCTGCTACCTTTGGCCAAATACCAGTGCTTGGTTATTTATTTTCTGGTGCTTTTAATGGTATTGGCATTTTGTGTGCAGGTTTGATACTTGCCATGATGATTTTGCCTTTCATTGCATCAGTGATGCGTGACGTATTTGAAGTGGTGCCACCTGTATTAAAAGAATCTGCTTATGGGATTGGATGCACTACTTGGGAAGTGGTTAATAAGATTGTTTTGCCGTACACCAAGACGGGTGTGATTGGTGGAATCATGTTGGGTCTTGGTCGTGCCTTGGGTGAGACGATGGCGGTGACATTTGTGATTGGTAATGCCCACAAATTAAGCGCTTCTTTATTCTCGCCTGGTAACTCAATTGCTTCAACGTTGGCCAATGAGTTTGGTGAAGCGGAACCAGGCTTACATTACTCATCTCTATTTGCTTTAGGTTTGGCCTTATTCGTGATCACGTTCATTGTTTTGGCGCTAGCCAAGATCATGTTGGCTCGCATGGAAGCAGGACAGGGTAAGAAAACATAATGAATACTTCTAACTTTAATCAAGCGATTTACAACAAGCGTAAACGTAGCAACTGGATTGGTTTAAGCCTATCCATGGGTGCCATGGTTTTGGGCATGATCTTCTTGTTGTGGATCTTGAGTGTGCTGTTCATCAAAGGATTTTCAGCGATTGACTGGAATATGTTCACTCAGAGTACTCCGGCACCTGGCTCTGATGGCGGTGGTTTGGCCAATGCGATTGTTGGTAGTTTATTGATTGTGAGCACGTGTACTTTGATCAGTACACCGATCGGCGTGATGGCTGGCATCTATTTATCTGAGTATGGCGCTAAGAGCAAAATCGCTGCGATTACTCGTTTTGTGAATGACATCATGTTGTCAGCCCCATCTATTGTGATTGGTTTGTTTGTATACGCTGTGTTGGTAGCTCAAGTTAAACACTTCTCTGGTTGGGCGGGTACGATTGCCTTGGCATTGATTGCGATTCCAGTGGTGGTGAGAACGACTGAGAACATGTTGCAGTTAGTGCCTGGTAGCTTGCGAGAAGCTGCTTATGCATTAGGCGCGCCTAAGTGGAAGGTGGCATTCTCGGTAACTCTCAAGGCTGCGCAAAGTGGTGTGATCACAGGTATTTTGTTGTCTCTAGCACGTGTGAGTGGTGAGACTGCTCCATTGTTGTTCACCGCACTGAACAATCAATTCTTCTCTACCAATATGAATGCGCCAATGGCGAACTTGCCAGTGGTGATCTTCCAGTTTGCCATGAGCCCGTATGACAACTGGGTTGATTTGGCATGGGGTGCAGCGTTGTTAATTACTTTTGTAGTTCTCGGTCTGAACGTTTTGACTCGAGTAGTTTTTAGGAAAAAAGTTCAAAGTTAATCAAAAAATGAGAAATAAATTTGATACCGAAACAATTCAAGGAAATATGATGAGTGATATGAATACTAACCAACCGGCAGCTCTAAAGAATGCCCTAGAAATTAAAAATCTTAATTTCTACTATGGCTCATTTCAGGGTTTGAAGAATATCAATCTTGATATTGCTGAAAAGCATGTAACAGCTTTCATTGGTCCATCTGGTTGCGGCAAATCAACATTGTTAAGAACTCTAAACCGCATGTATGACTTGTATCCTGGTCAGCGTGCGGAGGGTGAGATTAATTTCTATGGTCAAAATATCCTAGACCCAAAACAAGATTTGAACTTGTTGCGTTCTAGAGTGGGTATGATTTTCCAAAAGCCAACACCATTCCCAATGTCTATTTATGACAACATTGCTTTTGGTGTGAAGCTTTATGAATCACTATCTCGCGCTGAAATGGATGAGCGTGTAGAGTGGTCTTTAACCAAGGCTGCTTTGTGGGGTGAGGTAAAAGACAAGCTTAACCAAAGTGGATTATCTCTATCAGGTGGTCAGCAACAGCGTTTGTGTATCGCGCGCGGTGTGGCGGTAAAGCCATCGATTCTGTTGTTGGATGAACCAACTTCAGCGTTGGATCCAATATCCACAGCAAAAGTAGAGGAATTGGTCCACGAACTTAAAAAAGACTATACGATTGCAATTGTGACGCACAACATGCAACAAGCTGCGCGTGTATCTGATTTCACGGCCTATATGTATTTAGGTGAAATGGTTGAATTTGGCAAAACAGACGAATTGTTCATTAAGCCAAAACGTAAAGAGACAGAAGATTACATTACTGGCCGTTTTGGTTAAGTAAAAAAAGAATTAGGAGATAGATATGCCAGATAAACACTTATCCTCACAATTTGATGCTGATCTTAATTCAGTATGTGGCAAGTTATTAGAAATGGGCGGCTTAGTTGAGTCGCAGGTTTCTATGGCGATGCGAGCATTTGCTCAATTAGACGCTGAGCTAGCTGATCAGGTGATGGATCGCGAGCGTGAAGTAAATGATTTTGAAATCACCATCGACTCGGCTTGTACAGAATTAATCGCCCGCCGCCAACCAACGGCCAGAGATTTGCGCTTGGTGATGGCTGTTTCAAAAGCGATTACAAATTTAGAGCGTGCTGGTGATGAAGCGGATCGCATTGCTAGAAGAACTAAACATATCTTGGAAGATAGCGCATCTCACAGCATCAATACAGCTGAGATCAGATTGTCTGGCCAAATGGCTATTTCACTATTGCGCCGTAGCTTGGACTGCTTTGCACGTCTTGATACCAAAGTAGCTGCTGAAGTGGTGAACGAAGACAAGCAAATTGATGAAGAGTTCAGAGCTTTTGTGCGTAAGCTCACAAGCTACATGGCTGAAGATCCAAGAACGATTTCAGTTGGTTTGGATATGTTATCGATTGCTAAGGCGGTTGAGCGTATTGGCGACCATGCTAAGAACATTGCTGAATTTGTTATTTATATCGTTAAGGGTACTGACGTGAGACATTTGCCTCACGAGCAATTAACACAAGAGGCG
>JBEEOV010000025.1:0-16975 GCA_041191465.1 Pseudomonadota bacterium | reverse complement strand
TGATTTTCAAATTAATGCCCCGGGTTACTGAGCGATTACCGTAACGGAAACCGACATTCTGCAACTCAATTCTGCCTTCAACTTTATTTAATTTGATCGGATTGATTGGTTCCGGAACGCTTGAGACGTGATCCAAAATATCAAAAATACGTTTTGCACCTGTTGCAGCTTGCTGAGTAAACGACACAATTCGGCTCATTGAATCTAGGCGTGTGTAAAAGCGGCCGATGTATGCCAAACATGCAGTCAACATACCCACTGTGATCGAGTCATGTGAAATCTGCCAAATACCAAACGCCCAAACCACCAATAAACCAATTTCAGTTAGCAAGGTAATGGTCGGTGAGAACAACGCCCACACTTTATTAACGCGATCATTGACTGCCAAATTATGTTGATTAGCCAAACGGAAACGCTCTGTCTCACGCTCTTCCTGAGCAAATGCTTTCACCACACGAACACCAGGAATTGTGTCAGCCAACACACTAGTTACTTCAGACCAAATACGATCAATTTTTTCAAAGCCATAGCGTAGCTTGTCACGCACCACATGAATCGCCCAACCAATAAATGGCAAAGGTGTCAAAGTCACTAAGGCCAACCATGGATCAATAGACACTAAGATGACAGCTGTCATCAAAATCATTAATACGTCTGTAGCGAAATCCAATAAATGTAACGATAGGAACAAACAAATACGATCAGACTCTGAACCAATACGAGCCATCAAATCACCTGTTCGTTTGCCACCGAAATACTCTAGAGATAATTTCATTAAGTGCTGATAGGTGCTAGTTCTTAAATCTGCACCAATCCGCTCACTGACCAACGCCAAGATATAGGTCTTAGCCCAACCCAAACCCCAAGCCAAGAGTGCTGCAAGGAATAAGGCTCCTAGATAAAAAGCCGTTAACTCATAGTTAATCGGTTGACCACTTTGATATGGCAACAAAATGTCATCCATCAATGGCATTGTTAAGTACGGTGGCACCAATGTGGCAGCGGTCGAAGCCAAAGTTAATAAAAAGCCAATTAACAATTGACCTTGATATGGCTTTGCAAAACGCCACAATCTAAATAATGTCCAAGTAGATGGTGGTGTTAGGTTTTCTGAGGTACACGCCGGACATTCATCTTGATCGGGCGGCAATGGCACCCAACAACTTGGGCATAGCGGTTGGGATTGATCCAGACCATTATCTAACTCATGCCCCATGGATTTAGCGAACTCAATTTTGTATTGCTGCAAGAGTCGGTTAGCAACAGGATTTTGAGCCAAGGTAAAACGCCATAAAGCTAGGCGACCATCTTGATTAAATAGTTCAAGACTGGCTACACCAGCATGATCATGCAAATGAAGCTTTAGATCATCAGCAAAATTCCAATAACTCCAAGAACTCGAATCTTGGGCAGTCGATAAATCATGTTGGTTATCAAAGGCAATTAAACCTAGATTGGTCAAACAAACCAGGCCGCTTGAAAACTGTAATTGCTGATTTAAATCTAGCTCTAGGGCTAAGATCACTTCTTCGCCAGGTCGTAATACCAATGGCAAAGCAACTCGCCAATGATTGGCTAAACGGTCAGTAAGGCTAGATTCAGAAGAGGTCAAGGCAAAAATACTTTTTATCTTTATAGGTACGCAATTATCGCAAATTTAATGGAGTAAATATTTACCTTTTTTATGGCGATTTATGTCAACCAAAAACTGTTCAAATCGTTATACGACAAAGTACAATTAGGTATTTTTGGCACTTCCGGCCCGCATGAGTAAAAAAACTATAGAAATCATAGATATAAAGGTCCTCAAAGGACCCAGTATGTGGACCTATCGCCCTGTGCTTGAAGCATGGGTAGACATTGGTGACCTAGAAGACTGTCCATCCAACACCATTCCTGGATTTACTGAGCGTCTTTGCGCTTGGTTACCTACTTTGATAGAACATCGCTGTAGCTATGGTGAGCGTGGTGGTTTCATCAAACGCCTAGAAGAAGGCACATGGCCTGCTCACATCCTCGAGCACGTCACCCTAGAGTTACAAAATTTAGCTGGCATGCCTGGTGGTTTTGGCAAAGCACGCGAAACCAATAAACGTGGTGTTTATAAAGTTGTTGTTCGCGCATGGCATGAAAAGATTACAGAGACTGCTTTGTATCATGCACGCGACTTAGTCATGGCTGCCATTGAAAATAAGCCATTTGATGTTCCTGCAGCAATCAAAGAAATTGAAGACATGGTCGATAGCCTGTACTTAGGCCCAAGTACAGGTTGCATCGTTGATGCCGCACGCGAAAAAAGAATTCCATCAATACGCTTATCTGAAGGCAATCTAGTTCAATTGGGTTATGGCAATCAACAACGCCGCATTTGGACAGCAGAAACAGATTTAACGAGCGCAATTGCCGAAGGCATCTCTCGAGATAAAGACTTAACCAAATCTTTGTTGGCATCCTGCGGTGTGCCAGTCCCCGAAGGTCGCATGGTTGAAAGCCCTAGCGATGCTTGGGAAGCCGCTCAAGATATTGGCGGACCCGTGGTAGTGAAGCCCTATGACGGAAATCATGCGCGTGGCGTTTTTACCAACTTGACGACTCAAGAAGAAATTGAAAAAGCCTACGATGACGCCCTCAACGAAGGTAGTGGCGTGATGGTAGAACGTTACATCCCAGGAAATGAACATCGTCTTTTAGTGGTTGGTAAAAAAGTGGTGGCAGCAGCCAAAGGTGAATCAGCTTGGGCCATCGGTGATGGTAAGCGCACGATTCGCCAACTCATTGAAGAAGAAATTAATACCGACCCACGTCGCGGTGATGCTGAGATACTACCTCTTAGCCCGGTGGTGTTTGATACCAAGCTAGAAATCGAATTATCGAGACAAAAATTAACACTTGATTCAATCCCAGCCGTAGGTCAACAAGTATTGGTTCAAGGCTCGGGCAATATGGCTTTCGAAGTCACACATTTAGTTCACCCAGAAGTAGCAGCACAAGCAGCACTGGCAGCGAGAGTGATTGGCCTAGATATCGCTGGCATTGATTTGGTCGCTGAAGATATTTCTAAGCCTCTAGAAGAACAAGGTGGCGCCATTGTTGAAGTGAATGCAGGACCAGGACTCATCATGCATTTAAAACCTGCAGTAGGTGAACCACAACCAGTGGGTGCAGCGATTGTTGAACATTTGTTCCCCAACCACACAGATGGTCGAATTCCAATTGTGGGCGTGACCGGTTCACGCGGCAAAACAATGGTGGCACAACTAACCACTCATCTCATGCAACTGACTGGCATGAAGGTCGGCCTTGCTTGCAGCAAAGGTGCTTACTTTAATCAACGCCTACAAACGCCTGGCAATTGTGCCAACTGGACGAGTGGCAATCGTATTTTGTTAAATCGCCAAGTAGAAGCGGCTGTTTTCGAAAACGATAGCCGCACTATTTTGAACGAAGGCTTAGCCTATGATCGTTGTGCAGTTGGCATTGTGACGAACCTTGATCCAACAGATACCGTACCAGAGTGCTCAATCACTGAACCAGAACAAATTTATAACGTGATGCGCACTCAAGTAGATGTTGTTCTACCAACAGGTGCTGCAGTATTAAATGCTGATGATGAAGCTGTTGCAAAAATGGCAGAACTATCAGATGGTGAAGTTATCTTCTTCAGCAAACATGGTCTTAACAGCATCACCAAAGATCATCTAGCCCAAGGTGGCAAAGCAGTATTCACAGAAAATGACACCATCATTCTTGCGCAAGGACCCGAGCAAGATCGATTAATTCGTATTTCAAGCATTCCTCTTTTGCAATCAAGTAGCAAAGCCAATACATTAGAAAGCGTACTTGCTGCTGTCGCTGCAGTTTGGGCTCTCAACACACCCAAAGACATTATTGCAACAGGTCTACAAACATATAACTAGCCAAGACTATGGAACTAACACGTATCCGCGCATTGAGAGGCCCCAACTTATGGGGTAGACACACTGCTTTAGAAGCTCTTGTGAAATGCGAAGAGAACGAAAAAATTATCACCAATATCTCTGGCTTTGAAACTAGATTACGTGAACGCTTTCCACAATTAGGCCCTTTAAGGTCATACGGACAAAATGAAACCGTCTCCCTAGCTCACGCGCTAGAGGTTTGCTCAAGAGACCTTCAAGCTCAAGCAGGTTGCCCAGTGACATTTAGCCGCACCATGGCAACACCTGATGATGGCGTGTATATCGTAGTAGTTGAGTACACAGAAGAAAAAGTTGGTCGCCTAGCTTTAGATTTAGCTTTGAAACTATGCCGCTCCGCACTCATTGATAACGGCTCACACTTAGATGAATACCTCAAACAACTCAGAGAACTAGATGAAGATATTCGTTTAGGACCAAGTACTGGCTCCATTGTTGATGCAGCCATTGCTAGAGGAATTCCCTATCGCCGCCTAACTGAAGGCAGCATGGTGCAACTTGGGTGGGGTAGCAAACAGCGCCGTATACAAGCAGCAGAGACAAGTGTTACAAGTGCGATTGCAGAATCAATTGCGCAAGATAAGCAACTTACCAAGAATCTTTTACATGCTGCCGGCGTTCCGGTGCCATTGGGAAGCATCGTGACCACTGCCGATGAAGCTTGGCAGGCATATTTAGAAATTAACGCACCGGTTGCGATTAAGCCTCGTGATGGCAACCAAGGTAAAGGGGTTGCAGTCAATATCGACACGCGCGAACAAATTGATATTGCATTTAAAGCAGCATCAGCTATTTCTTCAGAAGTGATAGTTGAGCGCTACATGCCAGGACATGATCACCGCTTACTCATCATTGGCGGTCAATTAGTTGCTGCAGCACGTCGCGAACCACCCTATGTGATTGGTAACAATAAAAATACAGTGCGTGAATTAGTGGAAGAGGTGAATAAAGATCCTCTTCGCGGCGACGGTCATGCAACATCACTGAGCAAAATTCGGATTGATGAGATCGCGATTGCCACACTCAAGAATCAAAACCTAACACCAGACTCAATTCCACCCAAAGGCTTGCGCGTCACGCTGCGCAACAACGCCAACTTAAGTACTGGCGGCACAGCAACTGATGTGACCGATGATGTTCATCCTGATTTAGCTGCATCAGCTGTAGCTGCAGCACAAATGGTAGGCCTTGATATTTGTGGCGTGGATGTTGTTTGCGATAACGTTTACCGTCCACTAGAAGAGCAAGGTGGCGGCATTGTTGAAGTGAATGCTGCACCAGGGTTACGCATGCACTTGCACCCTTCTTATGGCAAAGGTCGCCCAGTAGGTGAAGCCATCATCTCTACTATGTTTGGCAAAAATGATGATGGTCGCATCCCAGTTGTAGCTGTTACTGGCACGAATGGCAAAACCACCACCGTGAAACTAATGAGCCACCTATTTGAAAAAAATGGGCTTCGCGTTGGTCACACCGGTACAGATGGCGTGTACGTTAATGGTCGCCGCATCGACACAGGCGACTGCAGTGGCCCTAAGAGTGCTCGCAATGTATTAATGCATCCCGATGTGGATGCTGCTGTTTTAGAAACGGCTCGAGGCGGCATCTTAAGAGAAGGTTTAGGTTTTGATCGCTGCCAAGTTGCGATCGTGACTAACCTAGGTGAAGGCGATCACCTTGGCATGAACTACATCAATACCGCCACAGAATTGGCTGCAGTCAAACGCGTCATTGTCCAAAACGTTGCCCCAGGTGGTATGGCTGTATTAAATGCTGCAGACCCGATGGTGGCAAAGATGGCCAAGGTGTGTCCAGCTGAAGTAACTTACTTTGCTAAAGACATCAATCATCCAATCATGGCAAAACATCGTGCGCAAGGTAAGCGCGTTGTGTTTGTGGATGGCAAAAAAATTGTGGCTATTGAGGGTAAAAAAGAATTCCACATCGATTTACAACAAGTACCTATTACTGCCAACGGCACAATTGGGTTCCAAGTTGAAAACGTTTTAGGCGTGGTCGGTGCAGCTTGGGCCCTCAATATTAATTGGGATGTCATCGCTGAAGGCCTCAGCACATTCGTGAGTGATGCTCAAACAGTTCCAGGAAGATTTAATTTATTCCAACACAATGGTGCCACCATCATTGCTGATTATGGTCACAACCCAGATGCGATCATCGCTTTATCTGAGACCATCATCAATATGCCAGCAAAACGCCGCATGGTAGTGATCAGTGGCGCAGGCGATCGTCGCGATGAAGACTTGCGTCGTCAAACAGAAATCTTGGGCCAGTACTTTGACCATGTCATTTTGTATGAAGATCAGTGCCAACGTGGTCGCCCAGACGGCGAAGTGATTGGCATCATGCGCGAAGGCTTAAATAACTCTAAACAAGTGAAAAAGATCGAAGAGTTCCACGGGGAATTTTTAGCGATTGATAAAGCCCTGGCTCAAATCGCAGCAGATGATATTTGCTTAATTCTTGTGGACCAAGTCGAAGAGGCTTTGGCTCACATTGCCAAAAGCGTTAAATAGTTTTCGCTATTTAATTGATGGATTGCTCTTTAAGTACTTCGCTTTTAATAACTTGAGTACCTCTGCAGCTGCAATAAAGCCAAAAGTAGCTGTCACAGTCACAGCAGAACCATATCCAGAGCAGGCTAAGCCACCGGTGGCCACACCCTGCCTTGGCTCATCTGAATAAATCGCCATCACGCCTAACTTTTTCTTAGGATCATTAGAAAAGCCATGAAGCTTTCTTAAGGAATAGCGTATTTTTGATAACAATGGATCTTGCGTGGTTTTTGCTAAATCAGCTGCAACAATTCGACTGGGATCTAACTTACCCCCAGCACCCCCACAAATCACCAGAGGAATCCCCTCTTTGTGATTGGTTTTATTTTTTTTGCAGTAGGCGGTGAGTGCAATTTTCATCTTCACATCATCCGTGGCATCTAAGACCACAAATAAGGGATTGCCAGCATTTTTATGGAGGTGCTCATCCAGATTATCAGGGCTTAAGAAATCATCAATCTCATTAATTTTGATACTTGGATTAATCGCCAAGATACGTTCAGCCATGGCCTTCACTTTGGATTTACCAAAGTTTTCTTGAGTAGCATGTAACTGGCGGTTCACATTGCTCTCAGCAATATGGTCAAAATCTACTAATGTCACCTCACCAACGGCACTTCTAGCCAAAGCCTCTAGGGCCCAAGAACCAACCCCACCCAGGCCAGCTACCAAGACGTGAGCCTGCTCAAAAGCCTGTAAGCCATCATCGCCATACAAACGAGCAACCCCACCAAAACGTCTACTTTGATTCTTTTCCATACCCAAGACTATATACTTAGCTCATGACTAAGTTAGCTGATTTAAGAAAATCCTACATGAAAGGCAGCCTCTCTGAAGAGGATGTCCAAGCCAACCCGATTGATCAATTCAATATCTGGTTTGACCAAGCTCGTCATGCAGAATTACCCGAGCCTAATGCCATGACTGTGGCATCTGTGGATGCCAACGGCAAGCCAAGCGCTCGTGTTGTGCTAATTAAAGAAGTAACTCAAGCTGGTTTTGTTTTCTTTACCAATTATGAGAGCCGTAAAGGTCAGGCCTTAACAGCCAATCCTCATGCAGCTCTGCTGTTCTTTTGGCCAGAGCTAGAAAGACAAGTTCGGGTTGAAGGTTCTGTTGAAAAACTCTCAGAGTCAGAAAGTGATGAATACTTTCACTCTCGCCCACTAGACTCACGCATTGGAGCATGGGCATCTCCACAAAGCAGAGTGATTAAAGGTCGTACTGAATTAGTGACCAAGGCAGCAGAATATGCTCTGAAATTTGCTTTAAACCCGCCAAGACCACCTCATTGGGGCGGCTTTAGAGTTAAGCCTGAAGCATTAGAGTTCTGGCAAGGACGCCCTTCACGTCTACATGATCGCATCCAGTACATCAAAGACAACGATGCCTGGACAATTCAGCGTTTGGCACCTTAAAGCATTTGTCTAATTAGTTGAGTAGTTCAGCAAACTGCTTTCTAAATTTGCTGACTTTAGGACTCACCACAAAAGCACAATACCCTTGCTCAGGGTGATTGTTGAAATAATTTTGGTGATAGTCCTCAGCCTTGTAGTAAGTTGGCAAATCTGCCAACTCCGTCACAATCGGCTGATCAAAGATATTTTCTTGAGTTAATTGCTCGATGACATCCTGGGCAATCATGCGCTGCTCTTTGTCATGCGCATAAATCACTGATCGATACTGAGAACCTATGTCATTTCCTTGACGATTCAGCGTCCTTGGATCGTGAATAGCAAAAAATATTTCTAGAATTGTTTGATAAGTCAGCACATTGGCATCGAACTCAATCTGTACAACTTCAGCATGACCTGTTTTACCAGTACAAACTGAGTCATAGTCGGGGCTCAAGGTTTGGCCACCTGTATAGCCAGATTCAACATGAACAACGCCACGCACCTGTTGATAGACAGCCTCCAAGCACCAAAAGCAACCGCCACCTAAAGTAGCTTTTTGTAAATTAGATTCACTCATAAAAGTAATGCTAATGCTTTCCAGGTTTTCCTGCAGACCATACACCCAAACCACCCTGCTCTAAATCCAAGTCAGGAATGTGATTAAACGCAATCCGTGGGCCACCCCTTTCTAAAGCATGATGCGCACCACCAAAATACAGAGTATTTTTTCCATACCGCAAGTTGACTGCATCAAGCACTTGATTCAGTTCTTGATGATCATCCTCAAACATTCCTCGCGTCACACCAGCCGCATCTCGCAACTCACTCAGGACCACGCCCACCGCCATGGGTTGTACATGTCCATCGCGAGGATAATTGACCCAAAGAGTTTCTAGTGCTTTTAATAGGATGGTGGTGTCATTAGTTGCTGCCAAAGAGCAGCCATCACCCCAACTGATATAGGAGTGCCCTGAACGTTTGGCACCCCTAACAATTAATTTAACTCTGATACCCAAATATTCTGCAGCAAAACCATAGTCCCTTAATCGTGCAGCAGCTCTTTGCAACAAACGATGTGCCACAGAAAATGCCCCCGTGTAATCACGATACTCAGGAGGTAATACATGTGAATGTGACACCGAAGATTTTTCTGTGGCTGGGTCAGGCACCCACTCTCCTCTTAAGCGCGCCCACATCCTCTCGCCCTCAATACCGCCCCATGCTTTTCTAAGCTTGAGCTTGCTAGCCATGCAGAGCTTTTCTACAGAATCAATACCACTATTGATCAGACGTTCTTCCATGGCATGACCAATGCCATTTAAATCTCTCAAACTCAAACGAAATAGTATGTTTGGTAAATCTAACTTTTCGATCACCACCAAGCCATTGGGCTTTTGCATATTGCTAGCAGTTTTTGCTAAATAACGATTGGGCGCAATGCCAATCGAACAACGCAAATAATCCCCTACTTCAGAATATATTTTTTCTTTAATCTGAATAGCCAATCTCTCTGCATTAGCTCGCAACCGATCACTGCCTTTTAACTCACACCACATCTCATCAATTGATCGCACAGCGGTCACTGGCAAACAAGATTCAATCACTTCATGCAAACGATGGTGCAAACGAATGTATTCCTCAGGCCTTGCCTCAATGAACTGAATCTCTGGACACAAACGCTTGGCATCTCTGACCCCAGTCCCAGTTTTCACACCAAAACGTTTTGCCTCAACACTCGCAGCAATACAACAAGTGCTAGGGGTCATCACCGCCACAATGCCAATCGGTTGGCCGCGCAACTCCGGCCGCATCTGTTGCTCAGCAGATGCAAAATAAGAATTAAAGTCCACGTACAAAGCACGTAGATGGGAATTAGCAACCTGACTCATATACTGTATAAATATACAGTATTTTTAGAGGGTCTTTTAAATTTATGAAAAATGCCAATCACGCTAGGTGACTGGCACTATTTAGATAGTGGCGTAGATTTGAGCTGCCAACTTGTACTGCTCCGCCGCCTCTGTAGGTTCTTGCAAGGCTTCGTGCAATTTAGCCAAGGTCATGTGAGCCTCCGCCTTCATACCTGGCTTAGCTTTGGTATCGCGCACCACCCCTTGCAAGCTAGACTTAGATTTACCCCATAGCTTTTGGGCTAAACAAAGCTTGCCCAACGCCAAAGATAAAGCTGGTTCGCTTGGATACTTGGTCATCCAAGTTTCTAATTTTTGCGCCAAGACCAAAGTGGTTGAACCCGTTGGTAAGCACTCTGGATAAATACCTAATAGAACCTCATCCCATTGATCATCCAAAGACTCTTCAATTAACTCTCTCGCTAAATCTTGTTGACCTGTTGCCAACAAACCTTTTGCCATCACCAAAGCAACCCTGGATGCTTTGCGATCAGATTTAGGTAAGTTTTTCCAAATACGCAATAAAGCTTCATGGTCAGAAGATTTTTGCTGAACTAATTTAGCTACAGCCTCTTGCACCGTTTTTTGAGCAATCACTGGATGAATCGCTTCACGCTTACTCAAACTGTGCGTCAAACGCAACACCTCTTCCCAACGCTTTAACTGCTGATTAGCTCTTAAAGCAATGCGCTGCACAAATAACTGACGCGCACCACCTTTTTGTAACTGGTCAATTGTTGCCAAAGCGCCATCTGCATCATTGGAATCCATTTGCATATCAGCCATCGCTACCAAGCGAGCCTGCTGTTTATCAGCCGATTTAATCTTTGCTAACCACTCATCTCTCACTGCAAATTTATTCAAGCGATGTGCAGATCTTGCTGCTAAGAGCGCAGCGGTTTCAGCCATCGCACTATTAGCACTGGCAGCTTCTGCAGCTTTTAGAGCCTTCGAAAAACGTCCCGCAAAAATGTCTTCAATCGCTTCAGACAAATGGGCCACTGCACGTGCTTCACGTTGCTTGCGACGATAAGCGGCTGCCTGTTTAGGCAAGTCCAAAATTGCTGCGAACGTTCTCCATGCAATTAGCCCAGCGACAAAAATACCCAAGACCGCCGCAATAAAGAAATTAAGACTTGTATCAACTCGATAAGGTGGGAAATAAATCGTGATGTGACCACCGTTGCTACTCGCAAAAAGAGCCACAACAACTGCTAAGGCAAATAAGAAGGCTAACCAAAGTGCACCGCGCATTTTATGGACCCTTCTTAGCAACTACTGGCTTAGCAATATCAGCTTGTATATCAACTAACATTTTTTGCACATTAACAACCGCGGTAGATTGCGCCTGAAAATGTTTAGTCAATAACTGTTGCGCCTGCGTTAAGTCTTCTTTGGCGACCAAAGGCATATTGGATAACCAAGCCATGCGTGCACTCAAAATACTTAAACGCAATTGTTGGCGAACTAAATCTTGAGCAGCTGGGGTTAAAGCAAGATCTTTAATATCGCCAACTACTTGAACGCGTACCAGCTGATCAC
Source organism: Pseudomonadota bacterium (assembly GCA_041191465.1). GTDB lineage: Bacteria > Pseudomonadota > Gammaproteobacteria > Burkholderiales > Burkholderiaceae > Polynucleobacter. The sequence goes on along the minus strand of JBEEOV010000025.1, from coordinate 5,597 downwards.
CCATGCGCTGAATGGCTGAAAAAACTTTGTCAGTGAGAGATGGTGCCTTTGAAGAAATCGTCGGGGTTGTTGATGGTGCAGCAGGTAAAGCTGTCATCGGCAGTTGATTAACTTGGTTTAACACTGCCGTCAGTTTTGCAGCTACTGGCGCAATTACTTTTTCAGCTTCAAGGTTGCCTTTTAGCGCAGCCTCTAAATCTGCTTCATGCGCCATCACTGTGGCTAACTTTGCCTCCAACTCTGCAACACGACTATCCAGTTGTGCTGGGCGATGGTAAAGACGAATACCCCCTTCAAAACCTAACCAGAGAACACAAACGGCAACAGCAATCCATAACGCTTTCCATAAACCATGACTTAGAGCATCAGATTTAGCTTTTTTAGAGTTACCTACTGGTGCAGTATTTAATTCAGTGGTCATTTAAGCCTCTTGTAATTACTTCAATTGTTGAACCCAACGTTGACTAGCTAAGACAAGTTGATTATCTCCAGCATGACAGCATTCTACTTTCTTAAAACCCAATTCCTCAGCAGTTTGTGCAATCCGCGGATGAGAACAAATCATTGTGGCTACATTTAACCATTCCTGCCCCCATGGCAGACTATCTTTTAAAACATCCGCCAGATGTCGCAGCCCCTCTGAAGAAGTGATCAGACATGCAGAGCTCTTAGCTTCGGTATTTTTCAAAGTTTGCCAAACTGGGGCATCTTTTGACAACGGCACTCTGCGATAGGTCTCTAGGTGATGGATTTGGGCACCACTGCGCAAGAATTGCTCGCTCAACCATGCGCGTCCACCCGCGCCCTTTAAAAATAATATGTGCTGACCAGCCCAACTCATGGATGTCTTTTGTAGCTCTGCCCAAAGACCTTCAGAATCCCAATTTTCAGGTTCTTGAGGGTAATAAATTTGGTAGCCATTCTCCGAGGTAATTCCTCGACGTTCCAAGGCCTCAACACTGCCTCCACCCACCACAGCAATAGGTACAGTTATGGGCCAATCAGCCTTTAACAAACGCATCGTGCATTCAATTGCGTTAGGGCTGACAAACACAGCTAAATGAATATTTGGCAATAAGTCCTGTAAACGCTTTGCATCTTGAGGGTTTTCGTTAGGCACAATCGATAACAAAGGCAATTGAATTTGCTTTAACTCAGGCAGTTGCTGACTCAGCAACTCACCTAATCGCATTGATTGCCCGAGTGGGCGAGTTAAAACAATTTGAGCCATTGTGATGTTTGCTCGCTCTCTATTTTTATCTTGCTGGCAATAAGTCTTTAGCGCCCTGAGCAATTAAATCATCGGCGACTTGTAAGCCCATTGCATCTGCTTCTTGGGTAGAAGCTAAAGTAAGTTTTTTCTCTGAACGGCAGATGGTTTGACCATCCGTGCTCGCCACAAAAGCCCTCAAATACAAATTGCCACCATCTTCCCAGGTGGCATAAGCAGCCAAAGGCACATCGCAAGAACCACCTAAGGCTCTAGAAACTGCTCTTTCAGCACTCACAGCCATCGCTGATGGAGCATGATTCAAAGGTGCCAAACAAGCCTCGATCTCAGGTCTGCCGGCACGAATTTCAATACCCAAAGCGCCCTGACCAGCGGCAGGTAAGCTATCTTCAGCTGCCAATAGGCTACGAATACGATTAGCCATACCCAAACGTTTCAGACCTGCAGCCGCCAAAATAATGGCCGCATACTCGCCTTTGTCTAATTTACCCAAACGGGTGTCTAAATTACCCCGTAAAGGCTGAATATTGAGATGAGGGTGTCTTGACCTCAAAGAGGCCTCACGACGCAAGCTAGCGGTTCCTACAACCGCTCCTGCAGGCAAATCAGCCAAAGAGTCATAGTCATTTGAAACAAAGGCATCCCTAGCATCTTCACGCTCCATGATGCAAGCCAACTCAAAGCCCTCCGGTAGCTGCATCGGCACATCCTTCAAAGAATGGACCGCTAAATCAGCACGCCCCTCTTCTAAGGCGACCTCTAGCTCCTTCACAAAAAGCCCCTTGCCGCCCACTTTAGAGAGGGTACGGTCCAAAATTTGGTCCCCGCGAGTGGTCATACCCAGAATGCTGACATCGCACTCTGGATAGAGCTTTTTCAAGCAATCACGGACATATTCAGCCTGCCACATAGCCAAACGGCTCTCACGGGAGGCAATCACTAGTTTTTTAGGATAAGAAATTTGTGTCATAACCATAAGAATAAAGCCTTTGAGGCAATATACTTGTGTTTATGGCAGATTTAGACAAAAACAAGAACTCTTTAGACAACAAAGACCAAGCTTGGTCGGCTCGTTTTGCTGAGCCTGTAGCGGAACTCGTACAACGATATACCGCTTCTGTTGATTTTGATAAACGCATGGCTTTGGTTGATATCCAAGGCTCATTGGCTCATGCCGACATGTTGGCTGCACAGAAAATCATCAGTGCAGACGATTTAGCGCAGATCCAAAAAGGCATGGCTCAGATACGCTCTGAAATTGAAGCAGGTTCCTTTGTTTGGGAACTGGCTCTTGAAGACGTGCACTTAAATATCGAGGCGCGCCTAACCAAATTAGTTGGTGATGCAGGTAAGCGTCTACACACAGGTCGCTCACGTAACGACCAAGTTGCTACTGATATCCGTTTGTGGTTACGCGGCGCCATTGATGAAATCCAAACAGAATTAACTTCATTGCGTTCTGGCTTGTTAGGTTTAGCAGAGAAACATGCCGAGACCATCATGCCTGGGTTTACCCATTTGCAAGTAGCGCAACCTATTACATTTGGTCATCATGTGATGGCTTATGCAGAGATGTTTGCGCGCGATGCTGAGCGCTTAGCTGACTGCCGTAAACGTGTTAATCGCTTACCCTTGGGCGCTGCTGCTTTAGCAGGTACGAGCTATCCAATCGACCGTGAACGCGTTGCCAAGACTCTTGGGTTTGAGGGTGTTTGCCAAAACTCACTCGATGCCGTGTCTGATCGTGACTTCGCCATTGAGTTCTGCGCCACAGCTTCACTGGTGATGACGCACATTTCTCGTTTATCCGAAGAATTGATTCTTTGGATGAGTCCACGCGTTGGCTTTATTGATTTACCAGATCGCTTCTGCACTGGTAGCTCGATCATGCCGCAAAAGAAGAATCCGGACGTTCCAGAGTTAGCACGCGGCAAAACAGGTCGGGTCAATGGCAACTTAATTTCTTTGTTAACTTTGATGAAGGGTCAACCATTGGCCTACAACAAAGACAACCAAGAAGACAAAGAACCATTGTTTGATTCTGCAGATACGCTACGCGACACATTGCGCATTTTTGCTGACATGGTGCCTCACATCCAAGTGAAAGCTGATGTGATGCGCGCAGCTGCCCTTCAAGGTTTTGCTACAGCCACCGATCTCGCTGACTACTTAGTAAAGAAAGGTTTACCTTTCCGTGATGCTCACGAAGCAGTTGCTCACGCTGTTAAGGCTTGCTCGAATAAGGGCTGTGACTTAGCTGATTTATCTTTGGCTGATTTACAAGCAGCTTGCGATCTTGGCGATAAAGCCAAATTGATTGGTGATGACGTATTTAGCTTCTTAACTCTAGAGGGTTCCGTGAACAGTCGCAATCACACTGGCGGCACCGCTCCTGAACAAGTGAAAAAAGCGATTGCTACCTATCGCAAGAATCTTAAGTAATTGATGGTGCTTCGTGAATCCAGATAGTTGAATGGATTGACCAATAAAAAAGGCTCATACACATGAGCCTTTTTTATTGTTGGTTAAATGATTCTTAATCTTTAACGCAATCCACGTAGTACTCTTTGCGACCATTGAGGTCACCCTTCACCAAACCGTGTACATCAGTTTCAAAGCCAGGGAACTGCTCATTAAAGTCACGTGTGAAACGCAAGTAATCAACAATGCGTTTATTAAAGCGCTCACCCGGAATCAATAAAGGAATGCCTGGCGGGTATGGTGTTACCAACATGGCTGTTACACGACCCTCTAGATCATCAATTTGTACACGCTCGATATCGCGATGCGCCATCTTCGCCCAAGCGTCTGATGGCTTCATTGCTGGGACCATGTCAGACAAATACATTTCTGTGGTCATGCGAGCCACATCGTATTTTTTGTATACCTGGTGAATTTGTTGGCACAAATCCTTCAAACCAATGCGCTCATAGCGTGGGTGCTTAGTCACAAACTCAGGCAGAACACGCCACAAAGGTTGGTTCTTATCGTAATCGTCCTTGAACTGCTGCAAAGTTGTTACCAATGTATTCCAACGACCCTTGGTAATACCAATTGTGAACATGATGAAGAATGAATACAAACCAGTCTTCTCAACAATCACACCATGCTCAGCTAAATACTTAGTCACAATGCTCGCAGGGATACCTGTCTCAGCAAAGTCACCATCCATTTCTAAACCAGGGGTAATAACTGTGGCTTTGATTGGATCCAACATATTGAAGCCATTAGCCAACTTACCAAAGTCATGCCAACGCTCATCCGCTTGCAATACCCAGTCTTCACGCTCACCAATACCTTCTTCAGCAAGATACTCTGGACCCCAAACCTTGAACCACCAGTCGGCGCCCCACTCCTCATCGACCTTGCGCATGGCGCGACGGAAATCCAATGACTCAGCAATCGACTCGTGCACCAAGGCCGTACCACCTGGCGGCTCCATCATGGCTGCCGCCACGTCGCATGACGCAATAATCGCGTACTGCGGACTAGTTGATGTGTGCATCAAATAAGACTCATTGAAGCAGTCGTTATCTAATTTATTGGATTCAGAGTCTTGCACCAAGATTTGAGAGGCTTGAGATAAGCCTGCCAACAACTTGTGAGTCGACTGAGTTGAGAACACCATGCTCTCTTTTGAGCGTGGGCGATCTTTACCAATCGCGTGCATATTTTTGTAGAAATCGTGGAATGTCGCGTGCGGCAACCAAGCCTCATCAAAGTGCAAAGTATCTACTTTGCCATCCAACATTTCCTTGATCATTTCTACGTTATACAAAACGCCGTCATAAGTACTTTGTGTAATAGTTAATACACGTGGCTTGGCATTTTTGTCAGTAATAAACGGATTATTCTGAATTTTCTTCTGAATAGTCTTCCAATCAAACTCTTCTTTGGGGATTGGGCCAATAATGCCGTAGTGATTACGTGTTGGCATCAAGAACACAGGAATCGCTCCCGTCATCATGATGGCATGCAAAATAGATTTGTGGCAGTTACGGTCTACCAAGACGATGTCTCCTGGGGCTACCGTTGAGTGCCAAACAATTTTGTTAGATGTTGATGTGCCATTTGTTACAAAGAACAAATGATCGGCATTAAAAATACGAGCCGCATTACGCTCACTGGCCGCTACTGGTCCCGTGTGGTCTAACAACTGACCCAACTCATCCACCGCATTACACACGTCAGCACGCAACATGTTCTCACCAAAGAATTGATGGAACATCTGGCCCACAGGACTCTTTAAGAAAGCAACGCCTCCTGAGTGACCTGGGCAGTGCCAAGAGTAAGAGCCATCAGAAGCGTAGTGAGTTAATGCTTTAAAGAATGGTGGCGCCAATGAGTCTAGATAAACTTTTGCTTC
>JBEEOV010000024.1:0-17095 GCA_041191465.1 Pseudomonadota bacterium | reverse complement strand
GCTACCCGCATCAGTAATCAAGGCATTTTGTTTAATATGCGGCTCGATAGCGTGAAGTATTGAGAATGTTTGCGCAACTGGCACGCAGACCACAATCACATCAGCTGCTTTAGCGCACTCTTCAAGACTGACCGCCTGATCAATGGCACCGATCTTCAGAGCTTCATCTAAATTAGTCTGCGAACGACCTACACCAATGACACGATCAAAGGCTTTGGCTTTTTTCTGCGCCAAACCAATCGATGCGCCAATTAAACCAACGCCAATAATGCCCAAGGTTAATGGGGCACCATTTGATGTATTTTTTTGAGTAGCGTTCATTAATTAAGAATCTTTTTAAGAGCTTCAATAAATGCCTGGTTTTCTTCAGGCAATCCAATAGAAATACGCAACCACTCAGGTAAACCATAGTTACCAACAGGTCTAACGATAACGCCTGCTTTTAATAACTCCAAATTAACTCTAGCTCCAGAAGTTGGTTCGTCACCCACCTTGACTAAAACAAAATTGCCAGAAGACGGTAAATAACGCAAACCCATCTCGTCAAATGCTTGAGTTAATTGAACATAACCTGCACGATTTAATTCATAGCACTTCTTAAGAAACTCAACGTCTGCCAATGCTGCAATTGCCGCAGCTTGAGCCAAGCTATTAACGTTAAATGGCTGACGAATACGATTTAATAAATCAGTGATGTTGTTTTGAGCAACCCCATAACCAATGCGCAAACCAGCCAAACCATAAGCTTTTGAAAAACTTCTAGAGACGATCACGTTAGGATATTTGCGCACCCAAGCAATAGCATCGTACTGTTGTTCAGGCGTTAAGAATTCGTTATACGCTTCATCAACCACTACCACCACATCACTAGGCACTTTTTCTAAAAAGACCTCAATCTCCGCAGCCTTTAAAAACGTTCCAGTTGGATTATTTGGATTAGCCACAAACACCAAACGTGTTTTAGGCGTAATCGCTTTCAGCATGGCAGGTAAATCGTGACCATAATCTGCAGTAGCTGCCACTTCAACGGCTTTACCGCCTACTGCTTGAGTAGCTAGTGGGTAAACCGCAAAAGCATGCTTTGAGAAAACAACCTCATCACCTTCTTGAGCCACCGCTCTGGCAGTTAACTCCAAGATATCATTACTACCATTACCCAAAGTAATCCACTCGAATGGCACATTGAGTTTTTTGGCAATGGCATTTTTTAAATCAAATCCATTGGAATCTGGATAACGACCCAAATCCTCTGCTGCTTTGGCCATCGCTTTTTTTGCAGACTCAGGCATGCCAAGTGGATTTTCATTGGAAGCTAACTTAACTATCTTGCTCTCATCCAAACCAAACTCGCGCGCCACCTCACTAATAGGCTTGCCGCCAACATAAGGCGCAATAGCACGCACATGGCTTAAACCAATAACTCGCCCATCAACTTGTCCAACATCGTTGGCCATCATCAATCTTTCTACAATTTAGTGACTACGGGGATAAGATCCCAAGTTCTTAAAGAATGCGGCTTCAGCTTGTAACTCACTCAAAGCAGCAGCTACTTTTGGATCGTCAGCGTGACCATCCATATCAATATAGAAGAAGTACTCCCAAGTACCGCGTCTTGCTGGACGAGACTCTAAGCGGTTCATTGAAACACCATGCTTGGCTAATGGTGCCAATAATTGATGAACTGCACCGGGTTTGTTGTTCACCGAAAGAATGACTGACGTTTGATCTTTACCAGATGCTTGGCATGAGCCATGACTGACCACCACAAAACGTGTACGGTTATGAGGATCATCTTGGATCTGACTTTGAACTGCTTGTAGACCATATTGCTGCTGAGCTGAATCACCAGCAATAGCTGCCACCGTTGCATCTTGTGCAGCCAACTTAGCTGCTTCGCCATTACTACTAACAGCTTGGCGATCCAATTTAGGAGCGTTGTTGGATAACCATCTCTGACACTGTGCCAAAGCCTGAGGATGTGCCAACACCCTGCTCACACCATCCAAAGTGCCTGATTTAGTCAGCAAGTGATGCTTGATGGCTAAAGCCACTTCACCCGTAATTTTTAAATCTGTATCAAGCAACAAATCTAGCGTTCTAGAAATGGCGCCTTCAGAAGAGTTCTCAACAGGTGCCACACCAAAATCAGCAGACCCAGCATCCACCGCACGAAACACCTCATCAATGCTAGAGCAAGGTACTTTGCTGATAGATTGGCCAAACTGCGCAAACGCCGCTTGCTCTGAGAATGTTCCCGCAGGGCCCAAATAAGCCACTCGAATAGGAGCCTCTAAAGCACGACACGCAGACATGATCTCGCGCCATATATAAGTAATGCCATCCGCAGCTAAAGGGCTTTTGTTTTTAGCAATTAAACCGTCAATCACTTGACGTTCACGCTCAGGACGAAATACTGGCGCATTAACATCGTGCTTGATTTTTCCAACAGCTTGAGCCGCTTCTGCACGAGCAGCCAACAACTCTAATAACTGTTGATCGATAGAGTCGATGCGTGCGCGCAATGGCGCTAAATCTTTGTCATCAGCAGCCACGTTCAAACTCCTTCATGTATTCAACCAAAGCTTGTACACCTGCCATCGGCATTGCGTTATAGATACTTGCACGCATGCCACCCACACTCTTATGACCTTTGATATTCATTAAACCCAACTTAGCAGCACCCTCTACAAATGAATCATTCAAAGATTCATCATTTAAGTAAAAAGTTACATTCATGCGTGAACGGCAAGTTGGATCAACCTTGCTTGTGAACAAACTGCTTTGATCAATGCAGTTGTATAGTAAGTTTGATTTAGCGATGTTTTGTTGCTCCATCGCAGCAACACCACCCTGGCGTTTCAACCACTTAAATACCAAGCCAGCTAAATAAATACCGTAGGTTGGTGGCGTATTAAGCATTGAATCATTCTCAGCTTGTTTAGCCCAATCCCAAACCATCGGCGTAATCGGCATAGCATGCCCCAACAGATCTTTGCGCACGATCACAATACTTAGACCAGCCGGTCCAATATTTTTTTGCGCACCACCAAATAAAACACCAAAATCATTAATGTCCCAAACGCGAGACAAGATATTGCTTGAAACGTCAGCCACCAAAGGCTTGCTCACTTTAGGGACTTGCTGAAACTCAACACCACCTACCGTCTCATTAGAGCAAATATGCACATAAGCAGCATCATCAGATAACTGCCAATCTTTTTGATCAGGAATGTTGGTAAAGCCATTATTTGCACTTGAAGCAGCAATGTGCGCTTGACCATATTTGGCAGCTTCTTTTGCTGATTTCTCAGTCCAAATACCCGTCACAACAAAATCAGCCTTGGGGCCATTTTTAGCCAAGGGCATTAAGTTCATTGGGATAGCAGCGTTCTCACCAATAGCCCCGCCTTGCAAGAACAAAACGGCATAACTATCAGGGATGTTCATGAGTTCACGAAGGTCTGCAATAGCCTCTTCGTAACAAGCCATGAACGGCTTACCACGATGACTTACCTCCATCACACCCATGCCCAACCCATTCCAGTTGAGCATTTCAGCAGCAGCCTGTTTTAAAACCTCCTCAGGAAGAGTTGCTGGACCTGGAGCGAAGTTAAAAACACGGCGATCAAACATTCGTCGGCTCCCCGCCCTCGTTTCCTTGATCTTCTTGACCGTCTACTGCCTCATCCAAACCATCGTCACCTTCATCATCATCGCTCTCAGCGATGCGCTGCAAACCAGACAATTCAGTGCCTTCGTCAACGTTGATCAAAGTCACGCCTTGTGTCGCACGCCCCATCTCACGAATCTCAGCAACACGAGTACGCACCAAAATACCGCCGGTTGTAATCAACATAATTTGATCTTGCTCAGAGACTAGAACAGCAGCTACTACCTTGCCGTTACGCTCAGATGTTTGAATCGCAATCATGCCTTTCGTACCACGTCCATGACGCGTGTACTCAGAGATTGGCGTACGCTTACCGTAACCATTAGCAGTCGCAGTTAGAACGCTGCTTGGCAATGGCGCACCATTTTCATCAACCGCATTGGTTTGACCTTCAATTTCTGCAGGGGCAACCAACATCGCAATCACCTCATGCGATGCATCTAGGTTCATACCGCGCACACCGCGTGCCGTACGACCCATTGGGCGCACATCATTCTCATCAAAGCGAACTGCTTTACCAGCATCAGAGAACAACATCACATCATGACGACCATCAGTAATAGCGGCGCCCACTAAGTGATCACCTTCATCTAAGTCAACAGCAATGATGCCAGCCTTACGTGGGTTAGAGAAATCAGATAAACGAGACTTCTTCACCACACCCTTACGCGTTGACATGAATACATATTTGTCATCTTCGTAGGCTTTGATTGGCAGAATCACGGTGATCTTCTCACCTTCTACCAATGGGAAAATATTCACAATTGGCTTACCGCGTGAGGCACGACCGCCCTGAGGCACTTCCCATACCTTCAACCAATACATGCGGCCACGATCAGAGAAACAAAGAATCGTGTCATGAGTATTAGCTACGAATAATGTATCAATCCAGTCTTCGTCTTTGGTAGCAGTTGCTTGCTTGCCTCGGCCGCCACGTTTTTGCGCACGGTACTCAGACAATGGTTGGCTCTTCATGTAACCACCATGAGACAAGGTCACCACCAAATCTTGAGGCGTGATCAAATCTTCAGTAAATAGTTCCGTAGCATTCATCTCAATGCGTGAGCGACGACCTGTGTCGTTACCCGCTTGACCAAATTCAGCCTGAACTGCTTGCAACTCTTCTTTGATGATGACAGTAATACGCTCTGGCTTAGCCAAGATGTCCAACAAGTTGGCAATCTCAAGCATCACTTCTTTGTACTCACCAACAATCTTGTCTTGCTCAAGACCTGTCAAGCGTTGTAAACGCATTTGCAAGATCTCTTGAGCCTGGCCTTCAGACAAACGATACAAACCATCAGCTTGCATACCAGCAGCAGGATCCAAATCTTCGGGGCGGAATGAATTACGTCCACCAGGAGCATCTTTTTCTGCACGAGAAAGCATCTCACGCACCACTTCAGAATCCCATGACTTCAAGAGAAGCTCACGTTTCGCATCAGGCGGAGTTGGTGCAGCTTTAATAATTTTGATGAATTCATCAATGTTTGCAAGCGCAACTGCCAAACCTTCCAACACGTGACCACGATCACGCGCTTTACGAAGTTCAAATACTGTGCGACGAGTGACCACTTCTCTACGATGAGATAAGAAGCACTCCAACATTTGTTTTAGGTTGAGTAAGCGTGGTTGGTTATCTACCAATGCCACCATGTTCATACCAAAGGTGTCTTGCAATTGTGTGAACTTATACAAGTTGTTCAGCACCACCTCAGGCACTTCACCACGTTTAAGCTCAATCACCACACGCATACCGGATTTATCAGATTCATCACGAATATCTGAAATACCCTCTACCTTTTTCTCAGTGATGAGTTCAGCAATGCGCTCAAGCAATGTTTTCTTATTAACTTGGTACGGCAACTCATCAACAATGATCGCTTGGCGTGAACCACGATCCATATCCTCGAAGTGAGTTTTGGCACGCATCACCACACGACCACGACCTGTGCGGTAACCGTCCTTAACGCCTTGAATACCGTAGATGATGCCGGCTGTTGGGAAATCTGGTGCAGGAATGATTTCCATCAAGTCATCAATCGTGCATTCTGGGTTACTCAACAAATGCAAACAGGCAGAAACCACTTCATCCAAATTGTGCGGCGGGATATTAGTCGCCATACCCACAGCAATACCTGATGATCCATTAATTAATAAATTAGGGATTTTTGCAGGAAGGATTAAAGGCTCTTTTTCGCTGCCGTCGTAGTTAGGGCCGAAATCAACTGTTTCTTTATCTAAATCATCTAACAGCTGATGCGCAATTTTTGCCAAACGAATTTCCGTATAACGCATCGCTGCGGCGTTATCGCCGTCCACAGAACCAAAGTTACCCTGACCATCTACGAGCATGTAGCGCAAGGAGAAGTCTTGAGCCATACGAACAATCGTGTCATAAACAGCTGAGTCACCGTGAGGGTGATATTTACCGATTACGTCACCGACGATACGAGCAGACTTCTTGTATGCCCTATTCCAGTCGTTATTTAACTCATGCATCGCGAACAAAACTCGACGATGAACTGGTTTTAAACCATCCCTCACATCTGGCAAGGCTCGACCTACGATCACGCTCATGGCGTAATCGAGATAGGAACGACGCATCTCGTCTTCTAGTGATATTGGGAGTGTCTCTTTTGCGGCGTTATTTTGTGTAATTTCCATGTCGCAATTTTATCACTCAGAGCGCCTCAAAAAGGTATTTATGGGATTTAAAGTGCTAAACTATGAGTTATCCAAATTGGATCAGCCTCCACACAGAAAATTAGAGGGAAAAAACATGAAAAAATTGCTGCAATTAATCGTTATCGCTGGTGTTGCTATCAGCTCAAGCGCATTCGCACAAAAAGCAAACGATAACTGGGTAAATAGCTCAGGCATCGTTTGGAAAAACGGTACAAACGAGTTGTGCTGGCGCAATGCCAACTGGACTCCAGCAACTGCTGCTCCAGGTTGCGATGGTGCTATCGCTGCTGGCGCTGTTAAACCAGTCAGCTCAAAAGTTACATTGAACGCTGATGCATTATTCGACTTCGACAAATCAGTACTTAAGCCTGCTGCTAAAGCTAGCTTGGATAGCTTGGTTGGCCAAGTTAAAAACTTGACACTTGAAGTGATCATTGCTGTGGGTCACACAGACTCAATCGGTACAGATGCTTACAACCAAAAATTATCAGTACGTCGCGCTCAATCAGTTAAGAAATACTTGGTTAGCAAGGGTATTGAAGCTAATCGCGTATACGTAGAAGGTAAAGGCGAGTCACAACCAGTTGCTGACAACAAGACTAAAGAAGGTCGCGCTAAAAACCGTCGCGTTGAGATTGAAGCGATTGGTACACGCAAGAACTAATACTTAATTAGTCAGTTCTAACTGATTTTTTAGTTAGATACTTCTAAAAGCCCGGTCTGACCGGGCTTTTTTATTGGGTTTGTGCGCATAAGCATGGGCTTGATTAGAATAGAGCCATGAATGCAGACCAAACCGAAATCGATAAATTCAGCGCCCTTGCTCACCGTTGGTGGGATCCAAGTAGCGAATTCAAGCCATTGCACGCCATTAACCCGCTCAGATTAGCGTGGATACAAGAACACGTGTCCATTTCAGGAAAGAAAGTTCTTGATGTGGGTTGTGGTGGCGGGATTTTGGCTGAATCAATGGCTGTGGCAGGTGCCCAAGCCAAAGGGATTGATTTATCTGAGAAAGCTCTCAAAGTTGCAGATTTACATAGTTTGGAAAGTGGCGTTCAAGTTAAATACGAATACATCAGCGCCGAAGATTTAGCCAAAAAAGAAGCCGGTCAATACGATGTAGTGACCTGCATGGAGATGCTTGAGCATGTTCCAGACCCATTAAGCATCATTAAATCTTGCGCAGCTTTGGTAAAGCCCGGTGGCAAAGTGTTTTTTAGCACCCTGAATCGCAATCCAAAATCTTATTTATTTGCCATTATTGGCGCTGAATATATTTTGCGCATATTGCCTAAAGGTACTCATGACTATAAAAAGTTCATCAAGCCTTCAGAGTTAAATGAGTTTATTCGTGAAGCAGGTCTAGAGCTCAATGAATTGATAGGCTTGAGTTACAACCCCATTACCGAGGTCTACTCGCTAGGTCGTGATACTGATGTCAATTACTTGATGGCAACAACTAAAAAGTAATTTATGACTTCACTATACAAAGGTGTTTTCTTTGACTTGGATGGCACCTTGGCAGATACCGCGCCAGACCTAGTAGCCGCCGCCAATCTATTGCGAATTGCTAGAGGGTTGGCCCCTTTACCCTACGAAGTATTGCGCCCAACCGCCTCCGCTGGTGCCCGCGGCTTAATCCAAGGCGCATTTGGTTACGACAATCAGCACCCTCAATTTGAAGAGCTGCGTGATGAATTTTTAACCAACTACGAAAAGAACATCTGCGTACACAGCAAATTATTTGAGGGCATGGATGACTTGCTACAAGAACTAGAAAAAGAACAGGTCTTATGGGGTATTGTGACTAATAAAGTTGAGCGCTTTACACACCCTCTTCTAAAACTAATGAGCCTTCATGAGCGCAGCGCTGCCATTGTGGGGGGCGACACAACGCCTCACTCAAAACCTCATCCAGCACCGATTTTGAAAGCCGCAGAAATTTGCAATATCAACCCTGCACAATGCTTGTATGTCGGTGACGATTTAAGAGATATTGAAGCAGGTCGAGCTGCTGGTATGAAAACAGTTGCTGCTGCTTACGGCTACTGCGGTTGCGATGAACCAGTGAATGCTTGGGGCGCTGACTACATCATTGAGCATCCATCAGAGCTACGCTCTATCGTATTTGGCGCCTAAGTTACAAGTTTCATGAAATCATCTCTTGCTGCCAACATCACAGATCTCCATCAATTTGATATGGTGATTGATGTTCGCTCACCTGATGAGTTTGCTGAAGACCATATTCCTGGCGCCATTAACTATCCAGTGCTATCGAATGAAGAGCGCATTTTGGTAGGCACGATGTACAAACAAGAGTCGCCTTTTGAGGCCAAAAAGATTGGTGCCGCTTTAATTGCCAAAAGAATAGCTCATTACATTGAAAATGATTTCATTAATAAGCCAAAAAACTGGAATCCATTGATTTACTGTTGGCGCGGCGGCAAACGCAGCGGCTCAATGACTCACATCCTAAGACAAATTGGTTGGAATGCTCAAATCTTAGATGGTGGCTATAAGTCATATCGTAGAGATGTCGTGAATAAGCTGAGTAGCCTCCCCAAAGAATTTAAATATATGGTGGTTACTGGTCAAACCGGTAGCGCCAAAAGCCGCATCCTTGAACAACTCAGCATGTTGGGTGCACAAGTTCTAGACTTGGAAGCAATCGCCGTTCATAAAGGGTCAGTACTTGGCAATATTCCTAACTCACCACAACCCAGTCAAAAGAAATTCGAAACACAACTTGTAGAAGCACTAGAGAGATTTGATACTTCGAAAGTGGTTTTTGTCGAGGCAGAAAGTCGCAAAATTGGCACATTGCATGTTCCAGACATTTTGCTAGAACAAATGCGTAGCAGCCCCTGCATCAAAATCAACGCCACAATAGAAGCTCGCGTCAATTATTTAATCCATGACTACGCTTACTTCATTAATGAACCATCTAATTTAGTCAGCACCCTGGATTTTCTAAAAGAATTACACAGTAAAGAAAAATTAGAGCACTGGAAAACATTGGCCAAAGAATCACAATGGCCATTATTAGTTCAAGAACTTTTAGAGCAACACTACGACGCACTTTATCGCCGTTCACAAAATTCAAATTATGTGAACTATGAAAAAGCCACCAACTACAACACCGCAGACTTATCTGCTCATGGAATCGATATCCTAGCCAAGCAAATATTGATAGAAAGCCCTCATGCATAAAACAGTTCTTCACGAATCAGCCCACCCACCAATTAGCTGGGAGGAAGGTGACGTGACCTATGCGTGCCGCTGGCGCTCTGAAAAGGGAGCTCCTCCACCCAAAAAACTCATCATTGCCGATGACACCCTCACTGCGGATGAAGCTTATCGGGTAGCCTGCGAAGGTACAGGAATTATTTGGCGTGGCGACTATCAAAATGCCAAACAGTTATTGCAAGCAATGTCTCGCAGAGCTGATAAACCATCCAAGAAAAGTATTCGTAATCAAAAATCTACCAAGAAACAACAAGAAGGTTTGATTCCTCTGGCTAAACCCATGTCAGAGATTTTTCATAAGCACCGCCTAACTCAATCTCAAAGAAGTCGCACTTTGGGCATGCTACTAATTCAAGTTAACCCTGATCACAGCATTCCATTACGCAGAGCTCAAGATGTGAGCCAAGCTTGCTTGGCAGTTTATGGCGAGGTCACCGAACCCTATGTGATGTCATTGCGCGATCTTTTAGGATTTATTGGTTCACTAGAGTGGCGCAAGAATGGTATGGCATTAGATGCCATCAAAGATTTAGGGGATGGGCGCATACACCCTCACTACGGTGTATTTGCACCAGTTCGCTCTGAATACATCGGCCTATTAGAAAAAGCGCCCCTCCCTGAATTATTGAGTAAACAATCTGTGGCATTTGATATTGGTACTGGTACTGGTGTTTTAGCTGCCGTTTTAGCCAAACGCGGCATTCAGAAAATTATTGCTACCGATCAAGATGAGCGTGCGATTGAGTGTGCCGCTGAAAATATTGAAGGTTTAGGCATTGGCAAGCAAGTGAAATTAGCACAAACAAATCTATTTCCAGATAGTCAAGCAGCCCTAATTGTTTGTAATCCACCATGGGTTCCAGCAAGACCTAGCTCACCAATTGAATACGCGGTATACGACCCAGATAGCCAAATGCTCAAAGGGTTTTTGAATGGTCTTAAAGAGCACTTATTACCCGGCGGTGAAGGCTGGTTAATTTTGTCTGACTTGGCTGAGCATTTGGGGCTTCGTACCCGCGCAGAACTTCTTGCATGGATCGAGGCAGCAGGATTAAAGGTTCTTGGACGCAATGATGTTAGACCGACTCACGCAAAAGCATTGGATAAAGAGGATCCGCTATATCGAGCCAGGGCAGCCGAGGTAACTTCTTTGTGGCGCTTAGGGGCTGCATAAATTAAGTGATTGCCACCTAGAGTGCTCTTAAGAAAAAAGCCTCATCCTAGGATGAGGCTTTTTAGTTGGTGGAGCCGGCGGGGATCGAACCCGCGTCCGCAAATCCTCCACATGGAGTTCTACATACTTAGTTGTGTCATTTGATTTAACCAATCTGTCACGGACCAACACGTTACACACTGGCGATTCGTTTAATTTTCGAGCTGCACATCACGACACTATGCAACCTTATCTCTTGTAAATGACCCTGATGTAGCTTGCGCTACCTGACCCAAGAGAGAATCAGTTCAGGGGCTGCAGCAATTAAGCTGCTAGTGCGTAACGTTCGTCGTTAGCAGTTATTACATTCCCATTGTTTTACGAGATGACGGGTCCTCGGTATGCCCTCAATGCTTTGTAATCCACGTCGAAACCATGTCGGCCCCGATATACGCATATCAGTAGTTCTATTTTATTCTCTTTAGCGAATTGATGTCGAATTAGTTATTAAACTCCTCAATCACCGCCTCTTCTAGATCTTTGGCATCTTTACAACTTTCTAATAAATCGCGCCACGTCTCCAGCTCAGGCTGACCAGGCTTTCTTTTGCCAAAAATCAAGGCAATCACATCCCCCTGCTCGTCTAAGATTTCTAACGAACTAACCACGCCATCTTTAGTTGGTTTACGTACCAGCCAGACTTTATGAATATCGGTCAGACGCAAATGCAAATTAAAGTCTTGATCAAGTACATTTAACCAACCTTTGGCATCAAGGACACGCTTAATTGGTCCGGTATGAATTTGTATAGCGCCACGATTACCCACAAATATCATGATTGGAACATTTAAATGCGCAGCAGAATTTAATAAAAGACCTACCGCATCTCTAGGTAATGGCTCAGCGTAGTGCTGTCCAATTAATTCAAAAGCTTGCAAACGATTTAAGTGATATTTTTTTAATAATTCAAAAAAATCATGGGTATCTAGCAAGTTAGCCCAATCATTTTTAAATGAATCAAAATCAAATGCTTCAGAAAGCCTCAACTCATCGGTTAATGGCTTAGACAACTCCTGCACCTGAACACCAGGCTCTTGATTAGAGTCTGCCCATGCGTTAATCATTTGCTCGAATGCTTCATGACAACTGTCAGGTAATAAAAAAACTTTATGCACAGCTTGCCCACACTCATCAAAGAATTGCACGCTTCGCTGCAATGAGTCGCCCTTACCTTCTTCAAATATGTAAGCTAATTCCCAATGCTTATAGAACAGCCTCAGATCAATTTTTTCAGACATCACCAAACCAATATCTCCTTGCGTAGAGATATTTTGATAAGTCCCAATTTTTTCATGCACACCATACTCATTTCTGGTTAAGGCCATCACTTCGCCAAATTGCTCAATGAATTGAATGAGTTCTGGCCATGATTTTCTTAACCTAACTGCCCTGGCTAAATTGGGTGATGACTGCATAGCATCTAACTTTGATACGCCGACATGAGCATCAACCAATTCAGCTTCAGTCATTTGTAGAAAGTTAGCAATATCACGATGCCTCATTTTTTTATCGATTCTTAACGAGGCAAAGCTTTTTCGAATGTCATTAACGGTACCGCACATACGCCCTCCTATAAAAATAGGCACTGGCTTGCGAACTGGATATGAGCTGGCTTGTGCTAAGTGAGTGAAAAATGCAACTCACATATTACATGAGAATGATTCTCAACAATTAACTATGTTGATCATGTGGTCAATTAAGATACATTGCTCTACGATAGATACATGAAAAAACAAACTGCCCGGGCAACATTGAACAGGACCGATCAACGCTATCAAGGTTATTGCAGAACACCTTGGGGAATTGCCTTACTTGAGCACCACAATCAAATCATCTACCGCTTTGAATTTACCTCTAAACGTGAAATCAAGATTGATAACAATAGTCAGGCGGTTTGCGATGCATTGATCAGTAAGCCCAAAAAATTTCATCTTGCTCCAGAGGGCACAGCCTTTCAACGTTCTGTGTGGGCTGCCTTACAAAAGATCCCTCTAGGTACGATGTGTAGCTACTTGGATGTGGCCAAAATGATAGGCAAACCTAAAAGCGTACGAGCAGTTGCCAATGCAATTGGCGCTAATCCTATTTGTGTTTTCATCCCATGCCATCGAGTGATTAAAAGTGATGGCACGCTTGGAGGCTTTAGCAGTGGCATCTCTATTAAAAAGAAGCTACTACTTCAAGAAGGCATTAATCCACCCAGTGAGGGTCCTTCATATGAATAGCCATTAGAGTTCTGACAAACAAACCAAGAATTAATACCGTTGTAAAACACAACGATACGTAAGCAATATAAATAGCAGCAGGAACAAATAATGCGTAGTTAAAAGTCGCCACTGTCATAGCTGCCGATGGGAATGAATAAGCCCACCAAGACATGAAAAAAGGTAGCTTTGCAAAACGTGTGAATTGCGTGATTAAGAAAAAAGTAAAGAAAAAAGCAATGCCCATCAAGATGTGCCCAAATGGATCTAGCACTTGATCAGGAGTGAGTTTTGTTAGCGCCACCCAAGAAGAAAACGCCACCGTCGGAGGCGCCAAGAAAATGGCAATGGTTGGTTTTAAACGATCGGGTAGCGGGGGCTGCACAAACATCAAACGGTACATCACCAACGATAATAGAACCACCCAAAAGATAAGGCCCACAGAAAAGAACATCCAAGAGACTTCTATAAAGCCCAACTTAACCCCTGCCAAAGGCACCACCACGTTACCAACTGCCGGAATAAACCAAACAGGACAAGCATGGGCAGCCTGCAAGTTCTCACGATGAACCCAAGCATTTAAAACAGCTAACATCGCAAATAGGTGAAATGCAGCGCCAATTACCCAAACAACTTGAGCCACCTGCTCTGAATATGGGAAAGCGACTGCCGCCAACAAACAAATACCCACTGAGATAGCGCCAAAGAAAGATGATTTAACCGGATGATTCCACTCCTCCATCACCTTCTCTGGACTTTGAATTAACTTACGCAGCAAACCCAACATCAAAACAATAAAAACAGTCGCTGCCAATAACCCAAAAGCTTGTGCAAAATTCTGCGCGTAACCCAGATTGCTTGCATGCGCAAATTTTGTCCATGATAGAGAAAGGCCCGATAAACCCATCACCATGGCAAAAGCGGATACAGGTGGAGCAGCTAAGAATGTTCGCATATTGATTTAGATTAATGTCGTTAGTTAAATAAATACCATAAGTAATACAAATAACATCTCTTAGCAATCATAATAGGAATATGAAACCAACGTTACTGAGCTTCACGAGCCTCCTTATCTACTTGGGTCTTGTTTTGTCGCCCTTGGGCATCAGCACCCAGTTAGACTTACCCAATAGGCCATGGATGGATCAAATCTCAAGTAACTTAGGAATGCTGGCATTCAACATCATTCTTTTAGAGTTTTTGAGCACAGGACGAATCAAGATCATTTCTAAGTTGCTCGGCATTGATTGGGTATTACAAGTTCATCAACTGTTTGCCAGAACTGCTGTTTTGTTATTAGTGGTTCATCCGTTCATGTATAGCTTGCCAGGTAGACCTGCTTACTCGCCAGGACCTGCCAATGAATCTTATCTGGGTTTGAGCTCCAACTCATTTATTAGCGGCCTGGTTGGCTTGATTATTTTGGGAATGATGGTTGGCTTGGCAATCACCAGAAACAAATCTGAGAGCAAATACGAAACTTGGCGTGCAACGCACGCCATCATGGCTATTGCCGTTGCTTTATTAGGTTTTCATCACACTATTCACGCTGGCAGATTTGCCCAAGAGCCAAGTATGCATTTGTACTGGCAAGTTGCGCTAGGGTTAGCCATGCTAAGTATTAGTTGGGTTTATCTTGTCAGACCCATGATCCAGTCAATGAATGCCTACCAAGTTGTATCCATCAAAGAAAAGTCTCACCACATTTGGGAACTTGTGATTAAACATGGTCGCAACAAAATAGCCTCATATAAGGCTGGTCAATTTGCCTGGTTAAAAATAGGTAGTGCTGCACCGCTCTACGAAAATCCTTTTTCAATTGCATCATGTTCTGACGGTCAGTCATCACAGATGACGTTTTTAATCAAAGATGTTGGCGACTTCACTCACCAAGTGACAGAGTTGAAAGTTGGCGACAAGATCTATGTCGATGCCCCCTATGGCAACTTTGGGCATGATATTTTTTCTAGTCAACCTAATGAAATTGTTTTAATTGCCGGTGGTGTTGGCATTGCACCAATTGCGAGCTTACTAGGAAAGATGGCCGAGAACGAGCAAGGCAGATTTACTGACAAGAAGATAGTATTGATTTATGGCAATCGCATCACAGAACAAATTATCGATATCCATCAAATGGTGAACCTCAACTCACTTAAACAGTTTGAATTGATTCACGTCATCACAGAACCAGATGCCTCATGGAAAGGTCTAATAGGTGTACTAGATAAAACTTCACTAGAAAAAATTCTGAAGTCTTCTGACATCAATATCAATACTGCTAAATATTTTGTGTGTGGCCCCGCTGTGATGATTGATAGTGTTGAAAACGCCTTAGCTGAGTTAGGCGTGAGCTTAAATCAAATTGATTCCGAGAAGTTTCAATATGACTTTAGCCAGAAAAATGCCAGAAATAGACTAAGTCTTGCGAGTTGGTTGGCAGCAACCGGCGCTTTAATTGCAAGCGCCATTTACTGGGTCAATCGTTAAGCTTCAGAACGTTTTAACAAATCTTCCCAACGGGTCATCAAGGTCATTAAATCTTCCTCAATATCTTTGAGGCGATCTTGCAACACAATGACTTGCTGAGGCTGATTTTTGTACAACTCAGCATCACCTAATTTTTCACCAATACTGGCCTGCTCTTTTTCTAGAAGATCAATTTGACCAGGAATGTTTTCTAATTCTTGACGCTCTTTGCTATTGAGCTTTTGCACATTTGATTTTGCCGGTTTAGGCGCTTGCTTTTGAGGTTCAGAAACCTCTACTTTTATAGCTTTAACTGGCTCAATAAGGTTGGATTGATTTTTGTAGTCTTCGCTGCGCTTTTTCTGAATCTTCCAATCCTCGTAACCACCCTCATACTCGCGCCAAAATCCATCACCTTCATAAGCGATGATGCTAGTCACGACATTATCCAAGAATGCTCTATCGTGGCTCACCAAGAAAACAGTGCCTTTGTAATCTTGAAGCAGTTGCTCTAACAACTCTAAAGTATCTATATCCAAATCGTTGGTTGGCTCATCGAGCACCAGAACATTAGCCGGTCTTGCAAATAATCTAGCTAACAACAAACGATTGCGCTCACCACCAGATAAGGTGCTCACTGGTGAAGCTGCTCGCTCAGGAGCAAATAAAAAGTCATTTAAGTAACTTTTAACGTGTTTACGATTGCCGTTGATTTCAATCCATTCACTACCAGGGCTGATGTAGTCCTCTAGAGTTGCATTCAGGTCCAAACCCTCACGCATCTGATCAAAGTAAGCCACATCAATTTGCGAGCCCATCGTAGCCGTTCCAGCATCAGGCGTAATGACCCCCAATATAAGTTTGAGCAAGGTGGTTTTACCAGCGCCATTAGGGCCCAACAAGCCGACCTTGTCGCCACGCAAAATGGTGGCAGTAAAGTCTTTAACAATCGGTCTGTCATAAGCTTTGCTGACATTCTCAAGATCAGCCACAATTTTTCCGCTGCGATTGCCCGAGGCTACCGATAGCTTGATTTGACCCATCGCGTTTCTGCGTTCGGCACGCATCTCACGAAGTTTTTCTAAACGAGCTATACGACTCACACTACGTGTTCTTCGAGCCTCCACTCCCTTTCGAATCCAAATCTCTTCTTGAGCTAATAGTTTGTCTGCGCGAGCATTAGCTAACGCTTCTGATGCCAGTTCTTGCTCTTTGAGCAGCTCATAAGCTGTGAAGTTGCCTGGATACGTTCTCAAAATACCTCGGTCCAATTCAACAATCTGCGTACTCACTGCGTCCAAGAAGGCTCTATCGTGGGTAATTAAAACAACAGCACCTTTAAAAGCTTTTAGTAACTCCTCTAGCCAAGTAATCGAGTCCAAATCCAAATGGTTAGTCGGCTCATCTAAAAATAAGACATCAGGCACCGCCACCAAGGCTTGAGCCAAAGCCACACGCTTGCGGTTACCGCCTGACAAAGAACCAATTTTGATCTCGGGATTTAAATGAAGTCGGTTTAAAGTTTCATGAACACGTTGCTCCCAATTCCAGCCACTCATGGCTTCCAACTGAGACTGAATCTGATCCAAACGATGATGAGAATCA
>JBEEOV010000023.1:0-17167 GCA_041191465.1 Pseudomonadota bacterium | reverse complement strand
TCAACAACCAGTTTGGACCCATCCTTCAATTCAACTTCATAAACCACGGTTGGCGCTGTGGTGATCAACTCCATATTGAACTCACGCTCTAAGCGCTCTTGCACAATTTCCATGTGCAATAAACCTAAGAAACCACAACGGAAACCAAAGCCTAAAGCTTGAGAAACTTCTGGCTCATACATCAATGCCGCATCGTTTAACTTAAGTTTTTCTAAAGACTCGCGCAAAGCGTCGTATTGATTCGATTCCACAGGATACAAACCAGCAAACACTTGTGGCTGCACCTCTTTAAAGCCAGGTAATGGCGCTGTGGCGGGCGTTCTATTTTGTTGACCTGGTGCATGCGTGACTGTGTCACCCACCTTGGCAGCTTTAAGCTCTTTAATGCCAGCAATAATGAAACCCACTTGGCCCGCAGATAGCTCTGTGCGATCGACAGACTTTGGCGTGAACACACCCACATGCTCCACCAAATGCTGGGTACCAGATGCCATCAATAAAACTTTATCTTTAGGTTTTAATGTGCCGTTGATTACACGCACCAACATCACCACACCCACATAGTTATCAAACCAAGAATCAACAATCAAGGCTTGCAATGGTGCGGTTGAATCACCTTTAGGTGGTGGCACTTTTTTAATTAAATCTTCTAAAACATCTTGCACACCCATGCCTGTCTTTGCAGAGCAAGAAACAGCATCTGTGGCATCAATACCAATCACATCCTCAATCTCTTGCTTAGCGCGATCAGGATCAGCTTGAGGTAAATCGATTTTGTTTAAAACAGGCACCACCTCAACACCCAGCTCAATGGCGGTATAACAGTTAGCTACCGTTTGAGCCTCCACCCCTTGGCTGGCATCCACCACCAATAAGGCGCCCTCACAAGCAGACAAAGAACGACTCACTTCATAAGAAAAGTCGACGTGCCCTGGGGTATCAATCAAGTTGAGGTTGTAAATCTTGCCATCACGAGCTTTGTAGTTCAAAGCAGCCGTTTGCGCCTTAATCGTGATGCCGCGTTCTTTCTCAATGTCCATAGAATCAAGGACTTGAGCTTCCATTTCGCGGTCTGAAAGACCGCCACATAGCTGAATAATTCGGTCTGCTAGGGTCGACTTACCGTGGTCGATATGGGCAATGATAGAAAAGTTACGTATATGATCCATGGATTCCTTAAAACGGCTTGCCGCAATGCAACACCATATTGCACTGCAATAAGACGCCTCTCCCCTCTATTGTATCGGAATAGGGTTTAACCCCTGATTTCTGAGAAAGCCAAGCAAAGTTGAGGGACATACCCCCCAACTTTGGGCATTTGATGAATTATTTACCTGGTTTTACAGGAATAACGAGCGTGCTGTCGCCTCGACGAATAAAGACTGCAACAGATTTATTATTTTTAGTCACCGCTTTTACTGCAATCTCAAACTGTTTAGATGCAATGATGTCTACATCACCTAAACGCACAATCACATCACCCACTCGCGCACCCGCTCTAGATAGTGGACCATCTTCAGCCAATGCCTGAATCTCAACACCAGTCTTAATCGACAATTCGCGGCGTTTTGCATCACTAACATCAATCACTCCAACACCCAACGCATTCGTTGTAGTTGTCGCTGGCTCATCATCTTGTTTCTTCGCAGCTACTTTTTCTGCGGGCTCCATATCAGCCACAGTGATACTCAACTCTTTTTGTGCACCTTTGCGCCACACCATCAAAGAAACCTTTGAACCTGGACGTGTATCACCAACAATCCTTGGTAGATCAGATGATTTTTCAATCGCGCGCTCATTAAAACTCAAAATAATGTCGCCTGGCTCAAGACCCGCTTTATCAGCAGGCGCCCCCACTTCGATATTACGCACCAAAGCTCCACGAGCTTTATTCAGACCTAAGCTTTCGGCAACCTCTTTACTAACTTCAGCAATCGCAACACCAATACGACCGCGACTCACCTTACCTGTACTTCTTAATTGGTTAGAAATACGCATCGCCTCATCCATTGGGATAGCAAAGGAGATGCCCATGTAACCACCTGAGCGCGAGAAGATTTGCGAATTAATACCCACCACTTCACCACGCGTATTTAAGAGCGGACCACCAGAGTTTCCTGGGTTAACAGCAACGTCTGTTTGGATAAACGGCAAGTAATCCCCTGTGTCACGACTCTTCGCTGAAACAATGCCAGCGGTGACTGTATTTTCCAAACCAAATGGCGAACCAATCGCTAAGACCCATTCGCCCACACGCACTTTGGACGAATCACCGATTGGTAAACGCGCCAATCCAGTTGCCTCAATTTTCACTAAAGCCACATCTGTACGCTTATCAGCACCAATCAACTTGGCTTTGAATTCTCTCTTATCTGGCAACGTGACATAAATAGTGGTTGCACCTTCAACAACGTGAGCATTGGTCAAGATGTAACCATTGCTTTCAATGACAAATCCAGAACCTACGCCGCGGTTTTGCTCTTCTTGCTGAGGCTTACGATTCGGTTGCTGTTGCTTAGGTGTAGGTAATGGAATCCCAAAAAAGCGACGGAAGAACTCTGCCTGCTCCTCATCCAAACCAGGCATCCCAGGAATCATGCCACCTTGTCGGACGGTGACTTTTTCTGTGGTGCGAATGTTGACTACCGCAGGATTGGCTTTTTCGACCAAGTCCGCAAAATCAGGATAACCGCGCGTAGCAGGAGCCGGGGTAACTGTCGCTGCAGGAGCTGCAGATCCATTCGAGGTGCTCGCAGCATTATTTTGAGCAAAGGTTGGCAAGGCTACCAAGGCGCTGGCAGCCAGAGAAACACTTAGTACAGATAAGATTTTTTTCATGGTGTTGATACTTTAGAGCATTCAGACAGTATTTGCAGAGTTCTCTTTAGATACTTTGACGGTATGGGTATTAATTTGGGGATACGGTGGTTATTTTCAAGATTTTTCATCAAAAATAAAAGCCTCCAAATTGGAGGCTTTTATGATTAGCAAGATTACTTAGTCTTTTTACTAGCTTTGCTTTGTTTTTTAAATACGGCGGAATACCAAGGTACCGTTCGTACCACCAAAACCAAAGTTATTCTTCACAGCCACATCAATCTTCACATCACGAGCTGTATTGGCGCAATAGTCCAAATCGCACTCTGGATCCTGATTGATGATGTTAATTGTTGGAGGAGATTTTTGATGATGAAGCGCTAATACTGTAAATACGGACTCCAAACCGCCAGCGCCACCCAATAAGTGACCTGTCATCGATTTAGTAGAGTTCACCACCACACCCTTAGCAGCTGCTCCTAAAGCAGCTTTTAAAGCTTCTGTTTCATTCTTGTCACCCAATGGCGTTGATGTGCCATGAGCGTTCACGTAATGCACCTGGTCTGGATTTACACCAGCATCTTTCAGCGCATTAACCATACAGCGACGTGGACCGTCCATGTTTGGCGCAGTCATGTGATAAGCGTCACCACTCATACCAAAACCTGCTAACTCAGCATAGATTTTGGCGCCACGTGCTTTAGCGTGCTCGTATTCTTCTAAAACCAACACACCACCACCCTCACCTAGAACAAAACCATCACGGTCTTTGTCCCAAGGACGTGAAGCAGTTGCTGGATCATCGTTGCGCGTTGATAAGGCTCTTGCGGCTGCAAAACCACCCACACCCAAAGGTGAAATGGTTGATTCAGCGCCACCTGCCAACATCACATCCGCATCACCATACTGAATCAAACGAGCCGCCAAACCAATGCTGTGCAAACCTGTTGTACAGGCAGTGACAGCAGCAACGTTTGGACCCTTAAGATTCAAGTTAATGCTCAAGTGACCCGAAATCATATTAATGATTGAACCAGGCACAAAGAACGGAGAAATGCGGCGTGCGCCACGATTGGTGTATTCGGTGTGGGTCTCTTCAATCATTGGCAAACCGCCAATGCCTGAACCCACTAATACGCCAATTCTTTCAGAATTAGCGTCTGTTACTGTGATGCCAGAGTCTTTGAAAGCCTGCATACCAGCTGCGAGACCATAATGGATGAATGTATCCATGTGGCGAGCTTCTTTAGCCGGGATGTACTCCTCGACATTGAAGTTCTTTACCTCACCGCCAAAATGCACGGCCAAGCCAGAATGATCAAATTTAGTGAGGGTTGCAATACCACTGCGACCCGCTAATAAATTTTCCCAAGCTTCACCGACGGTATTACCAACAGGTGAAACCAAGCCTAGTCCGGTAACGACTACCCGGCGCTGTCCCTTACCCTGGCTCACAGCTAATTAGCCTTGTTTGGACTTGGCGAAATCGATAGCCAATTGAACAGTAGTGATTTTTTCAGCTTCTTCGTCTGGAATCTCGATGCCGAACTCATCTTCTAATGCCATAACCAACTCAACTGTGTCGAGAGAATCTGCACCTAAGTCATTAACGAAAGATGATTCATTCTTGATTTCTGATTCGTCTTTGCCTAATTGCTCAGCTACGATTTTCTTAACGCGTTGTTCGATGTTATCCATGTAATCCCCCAAGGGTTGTTGTAAAAATGTTGAAAAAAGATTTTATCAGCTTATTTGACCAAATTAGCTCAAATAAAGTCCACCATTCACATGAAGTGTCGTTCCCGTGATGTAACCGGCACCTGGAGAAGCCAAAAATGCCACCGCATGGGCGATATCTTCAGGAGTTCCAAGGCGTTGCAGGGGAATATTCACTTTTAATGAATTTTGCTGCTCTTCTGAGAGCGCTTTGGTCATATCAGTATCGATAAAACCGGGTGCCACACAGTTCACAGTGATATTACGGCTACCAATTTCACGCGCCAAAGCACGTGACATACCTGCTACACCAGCTTTAGCTGCTGCGTAGTTAGCCTGCCCTGGGTTGCCGCTGCTACCCACAACAGAAGTAATGTTGATAATGCGTCCACCCTTGGCTTTCATCATAGGGCGTAAAACGCCACGAGCCAAACGGAAAACTGCGCTCAAATTGGTGTCAATCACAGAAGTCCACTCATCATCCTTCATGCGCATTGCCAAGTTATCTTGCGTGATACCTGCGTTATTAACCAAGATATTGAGTGCGCCACGCTCTTTAACAATAGTGTCAATCAAAGCATCACAAGCTGCAGCATCGTTCACATTCAGAACAGCACCTGCCCCACCTGTTGGCTTTAAAGCGGCATCAATATCTTTAGCGCCAGATTCACTAGTGGCTGTTCCGATCACAACAGCGCCTTGTTTTGCCAATTCCATCGCAATCGCTCTGCCAATACCACGAGAAGCTCCGGTTACTAAAGCAATTTGTCCTGTTAATGTACTCACTAGCTCTCCCAACTATATTTTTCTAGTTTCAGTCTAAATAATTACGCTTTAATGACAGCCATTACCTCGGCCATCGTGGCAGGGTCATAAACAGCTAGACCATTTAAATCGCCATTAATACGTTTTGTCATACCTGCCAATACTTTGCCAGGACCACACTCAACCACATGAGTCACACCCTGAGCCGCCATGGCTTGAATCGTTTCCACCCAACGCACTGGTGCAGCCGCTTGTCTTACCAATGCATTCTTGATACTCGCCGGGTCTTTCAAAACACTGACATCCACGTTATTGATCACATCAATGCTTGGAGCTTGAAATGTTTTATCTGCCAAATACGCTTCTAATTTCTCAGAAGCTGGTTTCAATAATGAAGAATGGAAAGGTGCAGATACTGGTAATGGCAAGGCACGTTTTGCACCTGCTGCTTTTGATAACTCACAGGCCTTTTCTACACCTGCTTTAGAGCCAGCAATCACCACTTGGGCTGGCGCGTTGTAGTTCACCGCCTCCACCACTTCACCAGTAGCAGCTTGTGCATCGGCACACGCTTTGCGAACTGTGTCATCATCCAAACCTAAAATCGCTGCCATGCCACCAGTACCAACTGGCACAGCATCTTGCATGGCTTGCGCACGAAAACGTACCATCGGTACAGCATCTTTAAAAGCAATCACACCCGATGCCACCAAAGCACCATACTCGCCCAAACTGTGTCCTGCCATCACAGAAGCTGTTGGTCCACCAGCAGCAATCCAAGCACGATAACAAGCAACGCCAGCAGTCAACATCACTGGCTGTGTATTTGTTGTTAATGACAAGGCTTCAGCAGGACCTTCAGCGATTAACTTCGCCACATCCTCACCCAAGGCTTCCGAGGCTTCATCCAATGTTCTTTTAACTTCAGCGTTATCACCCCAAGCATTCAACATGCCCACCGCTTGAGAACCTTGACCTGGGAATACAAAAGCAAATTTCATGAATTTTCCTGTAGTTTCTTTTTTATTTTTTAATATTTAACCACTGCTGCAGCCCATGTGAAACCACCACCCACACCTTCCATCAAAAGATGTTGGCCACGCTTAATTTGACCAGCACGAATAGCCGTATCTAAAGCCAACGGAATCGATGCTGCTGATGTGTTGCCGTGATCTTGCACCGTTACCACTACATTGTCACGAGAGATACCTAATTTTTTAGCAGTACCTTCCATGATCCTAATGTTTGCTTGATGCGGAATCAACCAATCAATATCAGCAGGCGTTAAGTTGGCTGCTGTTAAAACTTCTTGCGCCACTTGGTCTAAAACTTTGACTGCTAATTTAAAGACAGCTTGACCATCCATCTCCAAGAATGCCGAACCTTGTAAGGCACCCTTATCAGTTCTGCCTGGCACACACAAAATATTGCGATGACTACCATCGGCATGCATAGCTGTCGCCAAAATGCCTGGCTCATTGCTTGCGCCAACAACCACCGCACCAGCTCCATCACCGAACAAAACGCAGGTGCCGCGATCTTTAAAGTCAAGAATGCGTGAGAATGTTTCGGCACCAACAATCAATACTTTTTTATACATGCCACTGCGAATAAAGTTATCCGCAACAGCCAATGAATAAGCAAAACCAGAGCACACCGCTTGCACATCAAATGCTGCGCAACCATTGGTGATACCTAATTTATCTTGCAACACACAGGCTGTGCTTGGAAAACCACCCAAGTTATCAGGCGTTGATGTTGCCAAAATAATTAAATCAATTTCACTGGCCTCAATACCGGCGGCTTCAATGGCTTTTTGTGAGGCTTTTAGCGCTAGATCACTTGTCAACTCATTATCAGCAGCAAAGTGACGCGCGCTGATGCCGCTCCTAGAAAAAATCCATTCATCACTGGTCTCAATGCCGTCTTTTGCCAACATCTCTGTGATGTTGGCATTCGTGACTTTATTGGCAGGCAAATAACTGCCAGTACCGAGAATTTTTGAATAAATTTTTGTTGTATTTGTAGATTGGGTCATCATGAGCCTTAGCTTTGAGTACCTGTATGTTGACTATCTGCAGTTTGAGCCATTTGCGACACTGCAAAGGCTTCTGCGACTTTGCCCACCATATTATTTTTGGCGCCCTCATAAGCTCTTCTTAGGGCAGTTTTGAATGCCTTTTTATCAGCTGAGCCATGACTCTTCATCACAAGACCACGCAAACCTAATAAAGCAGCACCGTTGTAATTGCGATGATCAACGCGCTTTTTAAATCTCATGAGTACTGGCATCGCAGCCAGTGCCATTAACTTAGTCAACCAGCTACGACCAAACTCTTGTTTGATAAAGCCGGAAATCATATAAGCCAAACCTTCACTGGTTTTCAGTGCCACGTTACCAACAAAGCCATCACAAACAACAATGTCTGTGGTGCCTTTAAAAATATCGTTACCCTCGACGTTGCCGTAGAAATTCAAAGTACTACTACGCAATAGTTCAGCAGCTTCTTTAACAACTTGATTGCCCTTGATGACTTCTTCACCAATATTCAATAAACCAATCGTTGGGTTAGCAATACCATCTACAGCGCGCGCCATAACATCTGCCATTTGTGCAAATTGCAACAAATGAATCGCTTCACAATCAGCATTCGCACCCAAATCAAGCACAATCGTACCGCGACCCAATTGGTTGGGCATCATCGCTGCAATCGCAGGACGATCAATACCATCTAATGTTTTAAGTACGTAACGAGAAATTGCCATCAAGGCGCCCGTGTTACCCGCTGAAATAGCTGCACCCGCCAAGCCTTCTTTGACCTGCTCAGCGGCGATACGCATAGAAGAGTCTTTTTTACGACGTAAAGCTACTTCAATCGGATCATCCATTTCCACCACTTCTGATGCATGAACGACCGTGATCCTCTCCTTAAGTGCTGGAGATACTTTAGCCAACGCTTGATTGATTAAATCAGCGTTACCGACAAGTCTTATGTGTAAATCTGGCAACTCGGCCAGAAGCTCTGTGCTGGCGGGCACTGTGACCACTAGACCGTGGTCTCCACCCATTGCATCAACTGCTAGCGTGACGCTCATTAAGATTCTTGCTTCAAGAAAAAAGCGGCCACTTGAGGTGCCGCTTGATCTTTTCCTAG
This sequence comes from Pseudomonadota bacterium, assembly GCA_041191465.1. Classification (GTDB taxonomy): domain Bacteria; phylum Pseudomonadota; class Gammaproteobacteria; order Burkholderiales; family Burkholderiaceae; genus Polynucleobacter. The sequence continues at coordinate 8,714 of JBEEOV010000023.1, read as the reverse complement.
AAGGATATTAGTCGTTCTTAGTCTTAACAACTTTACGACCACGGTAGTAGCCGTTTGGGCTAACGTGGTGACGCAAGTGAGCTTCACCAGTCGTTGGCTCAACTGCCAATGAAGGTGTAGACAAGAAGTCATGCGCACGGTGCATGCCACGCTTTGACGGTGATTTTTTATTCTGTTGAACAGCCATGTTTTTACTCCTAAACGAATCCGAGATTCTAGCACAAAGTCATTGTTTTTTGAGCTTTTCTAGGACTGCAAATGGGTTGGGCTTCTTAATAATGATCTCTTCAGACCCAGATTGAAGGGTTTTAGCCACCTTTTGCAGGTCAGATGGCTGACATTCCCCAACCGGATGCCTAGCTGACAAAGGTAGGCTTAAAAGCAGCTCCTCTTCGATGGTTTCCAGCAAATTGAAGGTATCTGAGGAAACCAACGCATCCTCAGCATCTTGATTTTCCTCATCAAAATCCCAGGCTTCAGCCTCTTCCTCTGTTTCAAAAAGGATGTAGTCTCGATCCGAGTCCAATGATTCTAAGTAGGGCTGCAAGCAGGCTTGGCAGGTCAACGGCAAGTCGAGAGCAAGTCGTAAGTGCATGTATTGCAAAGGAATTCCACCTAAACGCTCCTCGAACCAAGTACTCATTTCCCAGTGCACCTCTGATGGCTTTAAATTACCCCCCGCAGCAATTTCCTGCAACAATCTAGGAAAGTGAGATAGTTCGAGTGCCCCCTGGCCAACATAAGTGACCCCAGACCTTAGATTAACGGATTGAAGGTCCTTGGGATTATTCGGCAAAATGTGGGGTGTCGTATTTTTTGAATTCATACCGAAAGCATAAATGAGTGCCGCCCCTAGCCCAAGCAATTTATCTAATAACCTAGCTAATTCATCGTCCAAAGAAGCAAAAACCTTGATTTTGGCTTCGACCTCTAAATATAGAAAAGAGCTCTTGGGTCGCCTGGGCTTGCCGTTTGAAACCATCTCACCAGAAGTGGATGAGACACCGCTTCCCAAAGAAACGCCTGAGTTAATGGCTATTCGATTAGCTCAAGCCAAAGCTTTAGCTATTTCTCTAGAACACCCTCACGCCTACGTGATTGGTTCGGACCAAGTCGTGGATTTGCATGGTGCAGCCATGGGCAAACCTGGTGATCACGATCGAGCGATAGCACAACTACAAATTTTGCGCGGTCAAACTGTGAGGTTTCATACAGCAGTTTGTTTAGCACATGGTGGTCAAGCTAAAACTGTGAACGTGGTCACCGAAGTAAAGTTCAGAGAGCTCAAAGACTCAGTACTAGAGGCATACCTGCTAGCGGAGACTCCTTATGACTGCGCTGGTAGTGCCAAGTCTGAAGGCTTAGGCATTTGTTTACTTGAGCATGTACGTAGCGATGACCCAACTGCATTGATTGGCTTACCACTGATTGCGGTTTGCTCTTTGCTGCGTGAGGCTGGCTTTTTAATTCCTGCGTAACTATTTTTTAAAACTTCCATCATGGCAGGCATTCTTTACCTCATACCCAATACACTTGGCGACGATGCGCGCGAAGGTCAGTTGTCATCCGTCTTACCCAAAGACACCATCGAACGTGCTTCGCAACTGCGTTACTGGATTGTTGAAAACGCAAAAACTGCTCGCGCATTATTAAAAGCAGTTGGCACACAATCTCCACTCATCTGCCCCATACAAGAAATGCAAATGTCTGAGTGGCGCGGACCTGGCAAAGAACAAGCAGGCAAAGAGAGCGTCAATCTCAAAGCCATGTTGCAACCAATACTTGATGGTCACGATATGGGCTTGATGTCAGAAGCTGGCTTGCCTGCAATTGCCGACCCAGGCTCTGACATTGTGAAGATGGCTCATCAAATGGGCATCACTGTGAGGGCACTCGTAGGCCCAAGCTCTTTGTTACTGGCACTCATGTCGTCTGGCATGAATGGTCAAAGTTTTGCCTTTCATGGTTACCTGCCGGTTAATCATGCAGAAAAAGTTACTGCATTAAAACAACTAGAGCAAGAATCAAGAAAGAAAAAACAAACTCAACTTTGGATTGAAACACCATATCGCAACAACGCGATGATTGAAACAATGTTGCAATCATTACAAGCTTCCACACAAATTTGTGTAGCTGCAGATTTAAGCCTGCCAACAGAGTGGGTAAAGTCTCAGACAGTTTCTCAATGGCAAGCGTGTTTGAAAAAAGAACCTGGTTTATTACAAGCGCTGCATCAACGACCTGCTGTTTTCTTAATGCTCGCTTAGACAAAGCAAGAAAGATCAATTGGTAGTAAGCTAATCTCCAATACACAAGGGGACATCATGATTGGGGCTTTTCGCACTTTTAGAAGTTTATGCATCGCCGCATCTTTACTGATGTTTTTACCCAGCATGAGCCATGCTTGGGACATGGTTGGCAAAAAATCAATTTATTTACATGACCAAACCGGCGCCAAAACACTAACAGGATTAATCACTTTTAAACCTGAAGGTTCACAAGTTGGCTATACGATTGACTGGGATCACAAGTTGATGAAAGATCACTTCTTATCGATGCGTGAATTCAAATGCGTTGAGGGTCAGGTAGAGATCCTTTGCCAAGTTCCCTACCCATACAAACACCCTCAAAGCTTTAGCAAAGATAACTACCAATGGCTAGAACATTCTTTGTTATTTATGTTTAAAACACCCAAAAACTTTGGCGCTGTTTTATGGAATGGTATTTATTTCAAATTGGAGTTGGGTGCCAACGGCTTCAGAGGCGAGCCTCAAGCCATTGATCTCAATTTAATTGCAGCACCACCTGATCGATTAGATGTGCCGCCTTATGGCGTGGGCGAGAGAAACCCTATTGAAAAAGGTGCGCGCTGGTTCACGCACCTAACAATTGAATAGCCTTAATTAAGGCGTGGACTGCTCATCACTTTGGCCACACTCTCACCCATGGCAGCTCCAAAACGTTTAGCGACTCGTTCAGCAAGATTATCTTTCATGGTGTAGTCCACCACTTCAGGCGCTTTAAATACTTCGCGAGCCACACCATCCACGGTGCCAAGGGCATCAGTTAGACCTAGCTCAACACTTTTTGCGCCATTCCACACCAAACCAGAAAACATTTCTGGAGTTTCTTTTAAGCGATCACCACGTCCATCGCGCACCACCTTGATGAATTGTTGATGAACCTCAGAGAGCATCTCTTGCACAAAGGCTTTTTGCTTAGGGTCTTCTTTGCTAAATGGATCCAATAAGGCTTTATTCTTGCCAGCTGTAATGGCTCTGCGCTCAATACCCAATTTATCCATAAGGCCAGTCACGCCAAAACCGTTCATGATCACACCTACGGACCCCACCAAACTGGCTTTATCAACAAAAATCTTGTCGCCCGCAACCGCCACGTAATAACCACCCGAGGCACAAATCTCTTCGACAACAACATGCAATGGTTTTTCTGGATACTTGGCTCTCAAACGCAATATCTCATCGTGAATAATTCCTGATTGCACAGGCGAACCACCTGGGCTATTGATACGCAAAATCACACCAACACTTTCGTGACTTTCAAAGGCAGCTTTCAAAGAAGCATTGATGGCATCTGCACTTGCTTTTGAATCTGGTGCAATTTCGCCCTGCAAATCAACCAAGGCCGTGTGCTTACCCAAAGCTGATTTACCACCCCAATCAAGATCAAATAAATTAATTGCTAATCCAACAAAAACCACCAAAGTCATTAAGCGAACCGCAGTTCTCCAACGACGTCCACGACGTTGCTCTTTAAGGTTTTCTAATAAGAGGTGTTCTAGGGCTTGGCGTTCCCAGACTTTTTCATCTGACATGTGATGCCTTTTTTGATTTCAATGTAATTAGTAATGGGTTGGTATGTAAGAGCTTAATCTTTTTAAGCATTTCCTGCCAACCAATCAGAGAGTTCAGAGACATTCTTCACGCACTCCAACGGGTTTTCTGTTTTCAAGACATGCTCTGGGTGCGCTCCATAAGTGACAGCAACAGCATCAACACCTGCGTTATTAGCCATCAATAAATCATGGGTGGTGTCACCAATCATGAGCATCCTGTCCATTGGCACCATCAAAGACTCTGACAATTCAATCAGCATGGCTGGATGCGGCTTAGAAAAAGTTTCATCGGCTGTGCGCGTGTCATGAAATAAGTCTTCAAGCTGGTGAAATCCCAGTGAACGATCGAGACCTTTACGACTTTTACCTGTCGCAACCGCCAGCAAATGGCCCTTGTCTTTCAGTCTGTACAACAAATCTCTGGCGCCCTCAAACAAACTAAGCTCGTGATCCTTACTCAAGTAATGAAAACGAAAACGGTCAATCAATTTGTAATGATCATCAACAGATACGGTTGGGCAAGCCTTACGCAAAGACTCTTGTATACCCAGACCAATCACATGACTTGCCATAGAATCATCAGGCACCGGCAAAGCTAAATCTCGACAGGCATCCTGAATACATTTCACAATCGTCGGCGTGGAATCCATGAGGGTTCCATCCCAATCCCAAACTATCAGTTCGTAGCGTAATGGTGTTGATGACATACTCAAATGACAGGGTTTTCTAAAACACCAATGCCCTCGATTTGAATTTTAATGTTGTCACCTTTTTTCAAGAAACGTGGTGGCTTAAACCCCATACCCACGCCACTCGGGGTACCAGTCGCAATCACATCCCCAGGATACAGTGTCATACCAGCAGAGATTGACTCAATCACGGTTGGAATATCAAAAATCATTTGCTCAGTATTGCCATCTTGGCGTAATTCGCCATTCACCCAACACTGAATCTTGGTATTTTTTTCATTAATCTCATCTGCAGAAACCAACCAAGGACCCATTGGACAAAAAGTATCAAAACTTTTGCCAATATGAAATTGCACATGTTTAGCCTGCACATCACGAGCACTCACGTCATTAACAATGGTGTATCCCCAGACGTATTTCATCGCATCCGCTTGGCTGATGGCTTTACCTTTTTTTGCAATGACCACCGCTAACTCTGCTTCGTAATCCATCTCTTGAGTGGCAGTTGGATGACTATCAATCCCCACACGAGTACCAATCACTGCTTCAGGCACCTTGCTAAACACCACAGGATGTTTAGGTAGATTGGCCATCGCACCTTGCGCCTCACCCAATTTACTGTCCTTGATTTCTTTTACGTGGTCTAGGTAGTTTTTACCCACACAAAAAATGTTTCTTCTAGGGTGTGGAATCGGAGCGCGCAGGCAAACATCAGTGAGCGCCACCGCTTCCCCCATCGGTGGTAGAGCTTTTCCTTCTGCCATCATTTCAATAATGCTGAGTGCACCGCGCTGTGCATCTTGTTGACTCAACTGATAGGGCGTGACTGTTTGTAAATCGTCAGAAACAATACCGACGTATTGCTCAGACTTGAATTGATAAGCCGCTAATTTCATATTGTCTCCAGCTTTCTTTTTTTATTTATTTAATTTTTTTATTGTTGCGCAACTTTTTCAAATGCTTCAGGTATTTCAGCTTCAAAGGTCATTTTTTCTTCCGTTTTGGGATGCACAAAAGACAAATGTCTTGCATGCAACATCAAACGCTTAGGCCTTAGTACTTTATCAAGTTCTTGATCACCGTACTTATCATCTCCCAAGATGGGGTGACCATAAGTTTGCAAGTGAACGCGAATTTGATGGGTTCGTCCAGTTTTAAGCTGCGCCTCAACAAGGCTACACAATCCGTCCCGATAATTTGCTTTGACCCTGATATTGGTGTGACTAGGTTGACCACCATCACTAGCGACTCTTACTCTTCGCTCACCATTGGGCAATAAATATTTCAGCAAGGGGTATTTAAGAGCAATGGACTTATTAGAGACTGGTAGTTGGCCATGCACTATTAATAAATAGCGCTTCTCCATCTTCCCTTCCCTGATTTGCTCATGCAAATGCACCAAAGCACTGCGTTTTTTGGCCAACATCAAAATGCCAGACGTATCACGATCGAGTCGATGAACCAACTCCAAGAATTTGGCGTCTGGTCTTTGAGCCCTCATCGCCTCAATTAAGCCTAAAGACACACCAGAACCACCATGAACAGCGATCCCCGATGGCTTATCAACCACTAAAATGCTGTCATCTTCGTATAAAACTGTAATTTCTGAGCTTATCTTCTTCGAAATAAAGTCATTTGTAGGAGCTTTTGCCTCTGACACTCTCATGGGCGGCAAGCGCAAAACGTCCCCTTCTTGGATTTTTTGACTCGCATCCGCCCTTTTTTTATTAATTCTGACCTCTCCAGAGCGAATAATTCGATAAATATGCGTTTTTGGCACCCCTTTGGCCATACGGAATAGGAAGTTATCTAGCCTTTGGCCAGCTTCTTCAAATAAAACAATGTGTTGGGTTACCGAATTACTGTTCATATGTCATATAATGACCTATCTTGCTGCGCAACATCAAATTTATAGTTTGAATCGTGATGCGCCAAGCTCGGTTCGAAATAGCCGAATGATATTTCCAGGGTTCGCCTCTCCCCTGAAGTAATGAGACGCAAAGTTGGCTGGCATAGTGCCGCGAACTGCGAAACAGATAAAAGAATTTAAGCGCGCGCTGACCCGCAAAGAAGAATAAGTCAGCGAGCGTAGTGAAGTAAGTCATCACAGAGGATTGTCTCGCACAATCCTTTCAATTCCGTTTCGCGCCCCGCGATGGCTGCCAAGCCGAAGTACGGAGAAAATTTAAATGAAACGAATGTTGTTTAACGCTACACAGCAAGAAGAGCTGCGCGTAGCGATTGTTGATGGCCAAAAGCTCATCGATATTGATATTGAAACTTCTGGACGTGAACAACGTAAAGGCAATATCTACAAAGGCGTGATCACACGCATCGAACCATCCCTAGAAGCATGCTTTGTGAACTATGGTGAAGAGCGTCATGGCTTTTTGCCATTTAAAGAAGTTTCACGCGCTTACTTCAAAGAAGGCGTGGACGTTCGCAATGCAGGCATCAAAGATGCTTTGCGCGAAGGTCAAGAAATCATTGTCCAGGTAGAGAAAGAAGAGCGCGGCAATAAAGGTGCTGCACTTACTAGCTTCATCTCCCTAGCCGGTCGTTACCTAGTATTAATGCCTAATAACCCTCGTGGTGGTGGCGTATCTCGTCGCATCGAAGGTGAAGATCGCAATGAATTACGTGAGGCAATGAGCCAATTAACGGTTCCAGATGGCATGAGCATTATTGCCAGAACTGCTGGTATTGGCAGAAGTGCTGAAGAACTTCAGTGGGACTTGAACTACCTCATGCAGCTTTGGAAAGCAATTGACGAAGCAGCAGGCGGTAACCAAGCACCATTATTGATCTATCTTGAATCTAGCCTAGTGATTCGCGCGATTCGCGACTACTTCCAGCCAGATATCGGTGAGATCTTGATCGATACGGACGAGATTTATGAGCAAGCTAGCTCATTCATGTCAGTGGTGATGCCTGACAACATGTCACGCGTTAAACGTTACCAAGACGATGTGCCTTTGTTCTCACGTTTCCAAATCGAACACCAAATTGAAACTGCGTACTCACGCACAGTATCGTTGCCATCAGGCGGCGCGATTGTGATTGACCACACAGAAGCTTTGGTGTCTGTGGACGTGAACTCAGCACGCTCAACACGTGGCTCAGATATTGAAGAGACAGCAGCAAGAACTAACTTAGAAGCTGCTGACGAATTAGCTCGTCAAATGCGTCTTCGTGACTTAGGCGGTTTGATCGTGATCGACTTCATCGATATGGAGTCTTCAAAGAATCAAAAAGATGTAGAGCAACGCTTAAAAGATGCTTTGCGTCATGATCGTGCTCGTGTACAAATGGGCAAGATCTCTCGCTTTGGCCTACTAGAGTTATCACGTCAACGTTTACGCCCTGCCCTATCTGAGAGCAGCAACGTGACTTGCCCTCGTTGTAACGGCACAGGTCACATCCGCGATACAGAATCTTCTGCATTACAAGTTCTTCGCATCATTCAAGAAGAAGCGATGAAAGAAAATACAGCAGCCATCCACTGCCAAGTGCCTGTGGATGTTGCAGCGTTCTTATTGAATGAGAAACGTGCTGAAGTGATCAAAATTGAGAGTCGTTTCAAAGTCAATGTCTTGTTACTACCTAACAAGCATCTAGAAACACCTCATTACAAGTTGGAGCGCTTGCGTCATGACGACCCTCGCTTGGATGATCCAAAGGCTAGCTATGCCATGGCCGAGGAAGCCAGCAAAGAGCTTGAGTCAGACACTATTCTTAATCGCAAAGCTGAGGAAGCTAAACCTCGCCAAGAAGCTGCAGTTAAAGGTGTTCGACCAAGTCAACCAGCTCCTACGAGCGTGCCTCGTGCAGAACGTAAAGCAGCTGGTGAAAAAGAATCGTCTGGTGGTTTAATTGGTTTCATTAAGAAACTATTTGGCGCCAAGGAAGAAGCTAAGCCAGTTGAAAAACGTCAGGCAGGTAACCGCGAAGGCCGCAATGGTGATCGCAATCGCAATAATCGCAATCGCAATAATCGCAATCGCAACAAGAACGAAGCGGGTCGTGATACAACCAATAGCGAAGAGAAGTCTGACAACAAGGAAGCTCGTCAGCCTAATCAGCGCAATGGTCGTAACCAACAACGTCAAAACAAACCTGAAGCCAATCAAGAAGCTAAAGCAGAACAAGCTAAAGACTTGTTAACGCAC
>JBEEOV010000022.1:0-17558 GCA_041191465.1 Pseudomonadota bacterium | reverse complement strand
GCGAGCCAATACATCGCGACCACGATCATCAGTGCCCAATAAGTTATCCCGAGATGGCGATGCAGGATTGGGTTCTTTGGCAAAGTAATTGAGAGTGTCATAACGATAAGCAATGAGTGGGTATATGGCCCAATTACCCTTCTTGCTGAAAGTTTTTTTTATGTCAGGGTCCAGATAATCAGTGGGCGTAGGAAAGTCACCACCAAAAGTTTTTTCTGGGTAGTCTTTGATGATGGGCACGTAAAAGCTTCCCTCATATCTGACCAATAAGGGTCGATCATTGGCAATAATTTCTGCAAATAAACTTAATACAAATAGAACTACAAAGATCCACAAACTCCAATAACCCAAGCGATTTGCTTTAAAACGGGCCCATTGATCACTTTCACGCAACCGACGCACAAAGGTCATACTCATGCACGACCTCCTTGGCTATCAAATTGAATACGCGGATCTACCAACACATAAGCAATATCTGAAATCAGTTTGGTCACCAAACCAATCAGAGTAAAAAGATACAAGGTTCCTAAAACTACTGGGTAATCACGTTTAACCACTGCTTCATAGGAGAGTAAACCTAAGCCATCCAAGGAGAATAAGGTTTCTATCAGTAGTGACCCAGTAAAAAATGCGCCAATAAATGCCGAAGGAAATCCTGTTACCAATGGAATCATTGCATTACGAAACACATGCTTCCATAAAACTTTATCTTCACTTAAACCTTTAGCTCTCGCAGTGATCACATATTGTTTGCGAATTTCTTCTAAGAAAGAATTCTTGGTCAAAATAGTGATGACGGCAAAACTACCCAATACTGAAGCAGTAATAGGCAAGACTAAGTGCCATAGGTAATCCATGACTTTACCCATCACACTTAACTGAGCCCAGTTATCAGAAGTTAAACCTCTGAGAGGGAATAATTGCAGAAAACTGCCGCCCCCAAATAGAACTAATAAGAGCACACCCAAAACAAAACCAGGAATGGCGTAACCAATCAAGATCAGCACACTGGTCGCTGTATCAAATCGTGTGCCAGCTCGCACTGCCTTCTTAATGCCCAGAGGTATCGATATCAGGTAGGTAATCAAAAAGGTCCACAGCCCCAGGCTAATTGAGACTGGCATTTTCGATAAAACCAACTCCCAAACACTTTTGTGCTGATAGTAACTTTGGCCCAGATCAAACATCGCAAAACGTTTGAGCATATGAAAATATCTTTCGTGTACGGGCTTATCAAAGCCATACAAGGCTTTAATTTCTTTTAAACGCTCTTCATCAACACCCTGTCGTCCACGGTAAGTGTCACCACCGCCAGATGACTCACCCGCCCCCACACTCGCCTCACCTCGCCCCTTGAGCTCCAACATCATTTGCTCTACAGGGCCACCTGGCACAAATTGAATCACAGCAAATGTCAAAGTAATGACACCCAACAAAGTAGGAATCATTAATAAGACACGCTTAAAGATATAGCGGAATAAAGCACCGTTCACTGAGAGACTCCTGCTTTATTAGTTGATACTGGAACACGCCACCAAGTAGAAAGTATCCATGACTCTGCAGCAAAGTAATTCGGGGGCTGCGGAAAAGCTAAATCTGATTTATAGGCCACACGATGGGTTGGACTATACCAGTGGGGTACCACGTAATAACTGTGGGTCAACACTCGATCTAAAGCTCTTGTGGCTGTAATTAAATCTTTTCTAGTTTGGGCTTTGACGATTTCACCAATCAAAGCATCCACCACTGGTGATTGCACGCCAATGATGTTGTCAGCACCCTTTGTAGATGCAGATTCGCTACCATACCGGTCCCACAACTCATTACCAGGGCTTTGCGAATCAGGAAACTTCATGCTTGTCATAAAGAAATCAAATTCTTCTAAACGTTTTTGGTACAACGCGTAATCAGTGGTTCTGATATCTACTTTGATGCCCAACTTTTCCAAGTTGCGCGCATAAGCAAGCACCAAGCGAGACATCGCACCGCCATCATCCATGAACTCAAACTCAAAAGCCTGGCCCTTGGCATTTCTGAGGGCACCATCTTTATAAACCCAGCCCGCTTGCGCCAGCAACTCTCTTGCTTGCCTTAAATTTTGACGCAAGCTAGATGGCGCCTCGGTTGTTACAGGCAGAGTCATAGGACCCAAAGCTTTTGTCGGAAAGTGCTTGGGATAAGCTCTTTGCAAAGGCTCTAATATTTTTCTTTCAGCAGCACTTGGCACGCTCGCTGGTTGATAAGATGCCCCTAAATCACTATTTGAAAAGTAACTATCAATGCGATGGTATTGCCCATAGAACAAGAGTCGATTCATCCACTCAAAATCAAGCGCAAGTGTTAAAGCCTCACGCACACGCTGATCTTGAAAGATAGGTTTGCGAATGTTCATCACAAAACCCTGCATACCAGCACCGTTACGATGCGAGAAATGCTGCTTTTTTAATGTGCCATCTCTAAATTTAGGGCCAACATAACTCTTGGCCCAATTTTTGGCTCGATACTCCACCAACGTATCAAACTCACCAGCTTTGAGTGCTTCCAATCTAGCTGTATCGTCTTTATATAAACGATAGGACACTCGATCAAAGTTAAAGAATCCCACTCGAACGTTTAAATCAGCCCCCCAATATTGAGGATCTTTTTTAAAGATAATGCTTTTACCAATGTCATACGACTCAATTAAGTAGGGACCACTGCCAATGGGCTTCTCAAACGTCAATTGATTAAATGGCTTACCTGAACCTGTGGCATCTTTACCCCACTTCTCAGAGAAAATGGGCATCGATCCAACAAGCAATGGCAACTCTGTATTTCTGCGATGAAAGTCAAAACGAATCACTCGCTCAGAAACCACAACCGCCTGCTTTACATCTGCGTAGACAGTCTTAAATTGTGGACTGGCCAATTTACTCATTAAAGTATCAAAAGAATATTTGACATCCTTGGCTAAAACAGGAGACTGATCATTGAATCGAGCGTTGGCTCTCAAACGAAAAGTGACACTCAACTGATCCTTGGCCAAGGTAACATCCTCAGCCAATAAGCCATAAGATGATGCGATTTCATCTGCACTACCAATCAACAAGCTCTCAAACATCAGTTGAGCAATGCCAGGAGCAGTAACACCCTTTAATGAAAATGGGTTGAACTTATCAAAACTGGTTCTGCGATCTGGGTTAGGCAAATTGAGAGTGCCACCTTTAGGAGCATTTGGGTTGACATAAGAGAAGTGTTTAAACCCTGGGGGATATTGCAAATCACCATATTGGGCAAATCCATGAGCAGCCAAGACACTGCCAGACAGACATGTTCCAGCCATTATGAATAGGCTTAAAATGGCAGGAAGAAGTAAGGGTCTAATCATCAGCATGTGTAACAATTGTAATTAGACATTAACAAATGCATCAAAAAGATAAAAGGAAGCAAAAATGGGTTTCTTAGCCGGCAAAAAAATCGTCCTTACAGGCCTACTTTCTAACCGTTCTATTGCTTATGGTATCGCCAAAGCCTGCCACCGTGAAGGTGCTGAATTAGCCTTTACTTATGTAGGGGAACGTTTTAAAGACCGTATTACTGAATTTGCTGCTGAATTCGACAGCAAACTCATTTTTGACTGTGATGTGGGTAGCGATGAACAGATCGACAAGCTATTTGCCGACTTATCTGCAACTTGGCCTAAGTTTGATGGCTTGATCCACTCAATCGGCTTTGCCCCTCGTGAAGCGATTGCTGGTGACTTCTTGGATGGTTTATCACGTGAATCATTCAAAATTGCTCACGACATCTCTGCATACAGCTTCCCTGCGATGGCAAAAGCAGCGTTGCCAATGCTTAACGATAAGTCAGCATTACTGACATTGACTTATTTGGGCTCACAAATGGTTGTTCCCAACTACAACACGATGGGCTTAGCTAAAGCATCTCTAGAGGCGAGCGTTCGTTACTTGGCTAACTCAGTTGGCCCTAAAGGCGTGCGTTGTAACGGTATTTCTGCAGGTCCAATTAAGACCCTAGCAGCATCAGGCATTAAAGGCTTTGGCAAGATTTTAGATTTCGTTGAAGCCAATGCACCATTGCGCCGCAATGTAACCATTGAAGACGTAGGTAATGCAGCTGCATTCTTGATGTCTGATTTAGCTAGCGGCATCACCGGTGAAATCACCTACGTTGACGGTGGCTTTAGCCACGTTGTTGGCGGCATGGCGGAGGCTGAATAAGCTAAGCTCGTCAAATCATGGGGGCGTATATAATTGCGCTCTTCACGGAGAGATGGATGAGTGGTTTAAGTCACACGCCTGGAAAGCGTGCGTAGGTTCATAGCCTACCGCGGGTTCGAATCCCGCTTTCTCCGCCAGACTTAATAAAAAAGCCCTAAGGTAACTTAGGGCTTTTTTTACAACATAAGTGCCAAGGATCAGATCAATCGTCAGATGGATGCCTTGCAGAGTAATTCGACACCATCTCATACAGCACAGGCAAAACAATCAAGGTCAATAACGTAGCTGTCACCAATCCACCAATCACCACAATCGCTAAAGGCTTTTGAGTTTCAGAGCCAATACCAGTTGAAAGTGCCATTGGTAACAATCCCAACATGGCCAACAAAGCAGTCATCAACACGGTTCTCAAGCGCTCCACTGAACCCTTAATAACCGCATCCCTCAAACTCAAACCCTCTTCCCTTTGCAACTGATTAAAGTAAGTTACCAAAATAACGCCATTTAGAACAGCCTGTCCAAACAAAGCAATAAAACCAATAGCCGCAGAGACAGATAATGCAGTCCCAGTTACAAATAACAAAAATATGCCCCCAATCATTGCAAACGGGACATTTGAAATAATCAAAAAAGCACTCTGAAGTGAGTTAAATGCATTAAATAATAGGAAGAAAATAACTAAGATAGATATTGGCACAACAATAGCCAATCTTGCCATGGCACGCTCTTGGTTCTCAAACTCACCAGACCACTGAATGCTGACATCACTCGATCTAATATTTTTTGCCACTCGATCTTTCATATCAGCCACAACACTACCCATATCTCTACCCTGAATAAAGATACCGATTGACGTTACACGCTGACCATTTTCACGACTGATATTCATTGCACCGGAAATTGTTTTGAAGTTCATGACCTCAGACAAAGGTATTTGTGCACCATTGGGTGTTGAAACCAATGTGGCAGGTAAGTTACCCAAAAATCGTTCAGACTCTTTCAACCTAACCACGACAGAAAAGTGACGCTCACCTTCCCACAACTCCGTTGCAGCCTTACCACCTAACGAAGTTTCAATAACATCTTGTAAGTCGCCCACATTAAGCCCATAGCGTGCCGCTTGAGCCCTATCTATCTCCAAAATAAATTGTGGCAACTCTCCATCACGATCCACAAAAGCTCGGCTAACACCTTCAACCTCAGTTACTTGCTTAACAATTTGCCTAGCGATATCTTTATTTTTAGCCAAGTCATCACCAAGGACTTTAATCACAATTTGGCCATCAATTTGTGAAATACTTTCTAGAATATTGTCTCGAACTGGTTGAGAAAAATTAAATTTCGTACCCGGTACAGCCTTCAAGTTACGATCAATCTCAGCAACAATGTCTGGCTTTTTGTGCCACATTCTCCACTGATTTTCCGACTTCAAATCAACCAATAATTCCAACTGGTTAATTAATTTAGGGTCTGTGCCATCATCAGGTCTACCAACTTTAGAAATTACTGTTGCAACTTCAGGGGTCTGAGCAATAATACTTCTGACCATTTTTGCTCGCTCTTTCGCCTCAGATATTGAAACAGAGGCAGGTAACTCAACGTTAACCCACATTGTTCCTTCGTCTAACTCTGGCAAAAACTCACTACCTAAAAATTTACCAACAACCACGGTCATCAACATCAAACCCAAGGCGATTTTGATCACTTGCTTCTTATTATCTAAAGCTTGGCGCAAGATCCGATCATACTTTTCCTTGCACCAATGAATCAAACTAGTGTCCTCATGTGAGATGTCTTTTTTCAAGAAAAGATGGCACAGCATTGGAATCACAGTCAGAGATACTATTAATGAACCGATTAACGCCGAAGTCACCGTATAAGCCATTGGTGCAAATATTTTTCCCTCATGACGCTCTAGAGTGAAAATGGGAATGTGCGCAGCAATAATGATGATGATTGAAAATAGTGTGGGTCGCCCCACTTCAGATGCAGCTTTGAATATTGCTCTCTTGCGCTCATGAGCATCATTAATCTGACGATCACTCAGCTCACCCAAGCGTCTAAAGATGTTTTCAACAATAATGACTGCGCCATCTACGATGATGCCGAAATCCATTGCCCCCAAAGATAAAAGATTAGCTGGAATACCAACAATGGTTAAACCGATAAAAGTGGATAAGAGCGCCAATGGGATGGTAATCGCCACAATTGCTGCAGCGCGAACATTTGCCAAGAAAATATAAAGAACGCCAACCACCAGAAGTGCGCCCTCAATTAAATTAATAAAAACAGTCTTAAGTGTTTTATTAATTAACCAAGAACGATCATAGTAGGGTTCAATTTTCACGCCTCTTGGCAAAATTTCTTCGTTGAGTTTTTCAACCTTATCCTTGATGCCCGCCAGAACTCTACTGGGGTTCTCGCCCTTACGCATTAATACCGTGCCAACTACGATGTCATCATTCTCATCTTGAGCCATGGAACCCTGTGGAGGCGCATAAGAAACCACCACATCAGCAATATCTCTTACCAAAATAGGCACACCCCTATTTTCAGCAACTACTACTGCACTAATATCAGCAGAGGAACGAAACATACCAATGGATCGCAATAAGAACTGCTGGCTACCAGACTCTACCCGACCACCACCAGCATTAGAATTCCCACGAGAAATCGCGTTAAATAGTTGTGCCAAGGTAATTTTGTAGTCACGCATCTTGGCAAGATTCGGATTAACCACATATTGTTTAGCTTGCCCACCAATGGTTACCAAATCAGCTATCCCTGGAACTTGGCGCAAATGCTTCTCAACCACCCAGTCTTGATAAGTTCTTAACTCTTGAGTGGTATGACCTAAACCCGTTAATCTAAATCTATAAATTTCACCAATGGGCGTGGATAGTGGCGCTATGTCTGGCTTTACGCCCTCTGGCAAATCAACCTTTCTAAGTCGCTCAATTACTTGCTGCCTTGCAATGAGGTCAGTTGATTTGTCGTTGAATGTCACCATCAAAAATGACAACCCAAATTGAGTATGTGAAAAAACTCGAATTGAATTAGGAATGCCTGCTAAAGCAATCTCAATGGGAATAGTGACTTGCTTTTCAACTTCTTCTGCAGCCCTACCAGGATATAGAGTGATAACGTTCACCTGAATATCTGTGACATCAGGAAATGCTTCAACTGGCAAATTTTTGAATGAAATAACACCCGCAATGAGCAGTGTTAGGAGCCCTAAACCAATGAATAACTTTTGATTTAAGGCGAAATTGATAATCCGATCTAACATGCGATCACCTAGATTAATTTCTGTTGATCAATTGGTTGAAATAAGTTTGAATTGCCTCTATCCAACCTGTCTTGCCAACTTCACCCTTAACGTGCTCTCGTAAAATCTCATTGAGGTATAAAGACCCCTCGACTACTACTCTATCTTCAGCGCTTAACCCATCAGTGATCTCAGTTTTATCGGCAAACTGAGATCCAACCTTCACCTCTTTACGCACAAATTGATTCAACTCCGTTTCAAGAAACACATAGTGCTTATCACCAATCAAAATGACTGCCTTAGATGGCACAACAATGCCCTCCACTCGAGCTAAAGGAATCTCAGCCTGAATAAACATTTCGGCTTTTAGTCTCATACTGTCATTAGGCACTGATACTCTTACTTTGACAGTTCTGGTGACTGGATCAATGAAGTCCGCAATATGAATAATTTTTCCCTTTAACTTTTCTGCAGGCATTGCATTGTTAAATAAAGTTACTTCTGCACCCTCTGCAAATCTACCAATATCCACTTCCGACGCCTCCAAAACAGCCCATAGATTTTTAGGGTCGGTAACTGTGAAGATGGGGCCGTTAGACAAATCAGAGGAGATGTCACGACCTGGATAAACGTTTCTTTCAACCACCACACCAGATATAGTGGTTTTTAATGGAAATTTTTGGTCCACAGTTTTATATCCTGCACCCAAAGATTTAATTCTGGAGCTGGCCCGATCAAACTCAGCAATTGCCTGTGCAGCATCCGCAGAAATTTGTTCAAATTCTTTCTTAGCCAAGATTCCGTGATCAAACAACTCTTTAGAGCGCGTTAAATTAGCTTTTGCTAAGACAGCCAAAGCCTCAGACTTTTTAGCATCTGATTGCGCTTGCCCAAACTCAGGTGATTGAATGATGGCCAAAGTTTGTCCGCCTTCAATTTTTTGCCCCAACTGCACATCCACAGTATGAATTCTTCCCGCGAAGGGACTGTAGACTTTGGCAGTCTTATCCTCATCCCAGACAAGGCGCCCAGGAAGGGTCAAAGTATGACTAGCACCCAACTCCAATGACACCGACTTAATACCGTTAAGAGGTTTCTTTACACCAGGGAATGAAACTGCATCACCTTGAATAACTGGCTCAACACTAATGTGACTGGGCTTATAAACACAACGCGCAAAATTAACAACTACCATTGCCACAATTAAAAGGTAAATGATTCTTAAAATTTTTCGGTGATGTGCCTGCCAAAAACCTTTAGGAACTGAAGGTAAATTCTCTTGAACCTGATGAATAACTATAGCTTCTATAGACCTAAATTTTTCTACATAAGCCTTAGACTGAATTTGATTTTTCTGTGCCTTAAACAACTTAACAAGTGTTGCTTTCACAGCACCCAACAACCAAACAAATAAGGCAAATAAGTCTTTTAGAAATTGTCCTAATGTTTTCATTTTTATTCTTCTATCTGTATTGCCAACTTAAATGCACTCAAGCTTTTTGCAAAATCAGCTCTCACTTGAGCCGCCTCCGTTCTAGCTTGCCTTAAAGATCTCCGAGCATCGACCAATTCTAAAACGCCAATGGCGCCCTTTTTATATGCAAATTCGGCAGCATCTGCAATTTGCTCCGCCCCCGGCAAAATATCTAATAAAACCTTATTGAGCCTATCTTGATAAGCGCGTAACTCAGCCTCTTGCTGCTCTAGCGCCACCATCGCATCACGTTCAGCTCTATATTGAGTATCTCTGGCTTTGTAGTATTCAGCTTCAGCTCTCAATGCCTCACCCTGATATTGATGGCGCACAAATAATGGAATTGTTAAATTAACCATGTATGTATTAATCGTGCCATTTTGTGCTGAGCCTGTCACAGGAAAATGGTTGTACTGCAAACCAACTGTCACATCTGGCACCTTTAAAGATCTAGCCAAATGACGCGAACTCTCGGCCGAAATAGTTCTATTCTTAAGAGATTGCAAATCATCGCGACTTAAAATCTTATCCCATGGAATAGTGGGCACATCTAGAGAATGATTGGGCCAATCTGCCGCTAAAGTACTTTGATTAATTGTTTTATTAAATGCGAGCGCTTTAGCAATGGATGCCTTAGCTTTATATAACTCAGCTCTAGCATTCTTGTACTCATTCTCAGCTCTAGAAATATCCAAAGTGATTTTGTTTAAGTCCATTCTAGAAATATCGCCAGCCTTATATCTAATCGAGGCAGTTTCTAAAACCTTCTTGTTCATCTCAACAATATCTGATAAGTCACGTTCTTTTTGTTGAGCGCTAAGCCCATCAAAAAATAATTGCTCAACATTGACTAAAACTGCTCTTTCGGCATATTTCAAGAAATACTGGGATGCCAACTCTGCAGCTGTGGCAGCATTCGCTCTATGTCTAGCTTTACCACCTAACTCAATGAGCTGATCAATTCTGACCGAACCATCAATCTTCTTAGTTCCCTGAGGACTTTGACTAGGATGCGGATTAATTGAGTCAGCCCCCAAGGTCAAATTTGGGTTTGGTCGTTGCTCAGCAATCACTCGATCAGCAACTGTTAACTGGTGCTCCAATCGATAAGCAGCCAAATCAGGACTACACTGCATCGCTCTTTCTAATACATGTCTTAAATCCAAATTTGCCGGCGCTTGGGTTGTGCACGAAATTTTATCTACGCTCTCAGCCTTATCTAATTTGACAGCTCTGGCATTAATTGATGATAAGAAACATGCGAACCACAACACAGTGACAACATATGTTTTTGGTTGCAACTTAATTTTGATCATGTTTAATTAGCTCTATTACTTAGACATTTCATCAATATCTTTATAAGATTTAAAAGGAATTCCCCTAAATCCATCATGGTCTTTATTGTTACATGAAAACCCTATGAAAAAAGGGTCCTAAGACCCTTTTTATCAACGCTCAAGAATGTGGGATGGCTAGTTTTTCCGGCTTAAAAAGGCCTGCACTTCACCAACAATACCTCTGCGGAAAGCCAATACACAAACCACAAAGATAATACCCAGCACGATCGTGCTGAATGAGCCAATGCCTGCTAGATAGTTCTGTAAGCCCACCACAACAGTAGCGCCAACGATTGGCCCAAAAATGGTGCCAATACCACCTAGAATTGTCATCAAAACAACTTCACCCGACATATGCCAATGAACATCCGTGAGCGATGCTAACTGGAAGACTAATGATTTGGTTGAGCCGGCTACGCCAGCCAATGATGCAGAAATGACAAAAGCCAATAATTTGAACTTAGCCACGTCATAACCCAAAGAGATGGCGCGTGGCTCGTTCTCACGAATCGATTTCAACACCTGTCCAAATGGCGAATGAATCGTTCTCAAAATCGTTGCAAAACCTAGGACAAAAATAGCCAATACAAAGTAGTACAAGGCTGTATCAGATGACAAATCAATGAAGCCTAAAAAGTGACCACGTGGCACACCCTGAATACCATCTTCACCATGCGTGAATGGTAATTGCAATGCCAAGAAGAAAATCAATTGCGATAGAGCCAAAGTAATCATCGCAAAGTAAATACCTTGACGCTTAATCGCTAAGGAACCAAAAATATAACCAGTAATGCCTGCATAAGTCATACCAGCCAGAACACCCAGTTCCGGAGTCCAACCCCACTCTTTACAAACATGCGAAGTGATATAGGCTGCTCCACCAAAAAATGCCGCATGACCGAAAGATAATAAGCCTGTATACCCCAAGAGCAAATTAAACGCGCAGGCAAATAGAGCAAAACAAAGTACCTTCATCGCAAATACGATGTAAATAAAATCTTGTAGCGGCAATAAAACCAACAGCGCCAACAATATCCAATAAAGTTTTTGAGAATCTATTTTCATTTTTCTTTCCCAAATAAACCTGCTGGGCGCAACAATAAAACAATCGCCATAATCACAAATATCACCACACCTGATGCCTCTGCATAAAAGACTTTAGTCAAACCCTCTAGCAAGCCCAAAGTTAGGCCAGTCACGATTGAACCCATGATGGATCCCATGCCACCGATCACAACCACAGCAAACACCACAATAATGAGGTTCGAACCCATGATAGGGTTTACCTGAAACACTGGCGCTGCTAATACACCCGCAAACGCTGCTAGCGCGACACCAAAACCATAAGTCAATGTGATCATCAGTGGCACATTGATACCCAAAGCCTGTAGTAACTTCGGATTTTCTGTACCCGCTCTTAAGTAATTACCTAATTTTGTTTTTTCAATCACATACCGAGAAGCAAAGCACACAGTGAGCGATGCAACAATCACCCACAAACGATAATTAGGTAGAAATAAGCCTAGACTTTCGATTTGAATGCCGCCCTGTAGAGCCTCAGGCACGCCATAGCTCTCACCAGAGATACCATACCAATGACGGAACATCCCTTCGGTCACCAATGCCAAACCAAATGTCAGCAATAAGCCATACAAATGATCTAAGTGATAAAGACGCTTGAGCATTGTCTTTTCAATAAGAATGCCAATCGCTCCGACAATAATCGGGGACAAAAACAATGCCACCCAATAGTTCACAGATAGATCAGGCATACCCAACCAGTTGCCCAGTTGGGTAAGCCCTATCCATGAAATAAAAGCACCGAGCATGTACTGCGCACCATGTGTGAAATTAATCACATTCAGTAAACCGAAAATGATGGCCAAGCCTAGACTTAAAATTGCGTAGAAGGAACCATTGATCAGCCCCACCAGCAATTGAGCGACTAAACCTTGAGGCGTAATGCCTAACCATTCAAACATAATGCGTTACTCCGTGTACTGACTAAAGATTACTTCTTAACCAATTTACATACTGACTTAGATAGCGGCAAAGTAGCATCCTTAGCTGGAATCACTGCACGTACATGGTAGTAATCCCATGGTGTTGTAGATTCAGCAGGCTTCTTCACTTCCAATAAGTACATATCATGCTCAAACTTACCATCAGCACGAATCACGCCTTTGAATAAACCATCATTGATAGGTGTTGATCTCAACTTAGCCATCACAGTATTAGTGTCGTCAGACTTAGTTGCTTCAACAGCTTTCAAATAATTCATCACAGATGAGTACACACCAGCATGAACCATTGTTGGCATACGCTTATGTTGTGCAAAGAAACGCTTAGACCAAGCACGAGTTTGGTCATTAAAGTCCCAATAGAAACCCTCTGTCACTGTCAAACCTTGCGCTGTCTTAAGGCCCAATGAATGAACGTCTGTAATGAACATCAACAAAGGCACAATTGTTTGCTTTTGTGAAATACCAAATTCAGCGGCTTGCTTAATTGAGTTAATCGTGTCAGCACCAGCATTGGCCAAACCAATCACTTGAGAACCTGAAGATTGCGCTTTCAACAAGAAGCTAGAAAAGTCGCTACCTGGGAATGGGTGACGCACAGAACCAACCACCGTACCACCTGCAGCCTTAACAACTGCAGAAGTATCGCCCTCTAAGCTATGCCCGAATGCATAGTCAGCAGTAACGAAGAACCAGCTCTTCTTACCAGCTTTAACCATGGCATTACCTGTGCCAGCTGACAAGGCATATGTGTCATATGTCCAATGCACGTTCGTTGCCGTACATTTTGCGCCAGTAATAGCACTAGACGCAGCACCAGAAATCAAAGTAATTTTATTTTTTTGTTCAGCCACTTCCATTGCGGCCAAAGCTGCACTAGTCGTCACCAAGTCAACAATCACGTCTACTTTTTCTTTATCAAACCACTCACGTGCTTTATTAGCAGTGATGTCAGCTTTGTTTTGATGGTCGGCAGAGATCAATTCAATCTTTTTGCCAAGCACAGTTTTGCTCTTTGAGAAATCCTCAATCGCCATACGGGCTGCAACAACAGAGCCTTGGCCAGACAAATCAGAATAAGCACCTGACAAATCTGTCAGAACACCAATCTTAACTACATCATCACTCACTTTTTGAGCTTGTGCGCCAACAGCCATTGCTGATAAGCAAAGTGCCGTAACAGCTTGTGCAATCACTTTTTGTTTCATACTCAGTCTCCTAGTTGCAAATTAAACGCCTAACAAAACATTCAACTCAGCCATATTGCTAGCCAAATCTTCCTGCTTAACCACTTTCACCACCTGACCATGTTCAATCACATAGTGTCTATCAGCTAATGGAGCGGCAAATCTAAAATTTTGCTCCACGAGAACAATCGTAAAACCACGCTGACGCAAATCCATGACAGCCTGACCAAGCTTTTCAACAATCACTGGCGCCAAACCTTCAGTGATCTCATCTAACAAAAGTAATTTAGCCCCAGTTCTTAAGATTCTGGCCATGGCGAGCATTTGTTGCTCACCACCAGACAACCTACCACCCGGACTATTGCGACGTTCTTTTAAGTTAGGGAACATGGTGTAGATTTCATCAACACTCATACCACCTTCAGCCAACGTAGGCGGCAACATCAAATTTTGTTCACAACTTAAGCTTGTGAAAATACCTCTTTCCTCAGGGCAATACCCCACACCAAGACGAGCAATTTGATGGGGTTGTAATGAGGTTGTCTCCTGACCCTGTATTTCAATACTGCCAGTTCTTTTTCCAATCAAACCACAAATGGCACGTAATGTGGATGTGCGCCCCGCTCCGTTACGCCCCAATAAAGTAATGACTTCACCATCAGTTACTTCAAGATTGATACCATGTAAAACATGAGACTCACCATACCAACCATGCAGGTTATCAATTTTTAAAACTGTGTGACTCATTAGTGCGCCCCCAAAGTTGCATTTGTAGAGCTACCCATATACGCCTCAATCACCTGCGGATTATTGGATACTTCAGCGTAGTTGCCACTCGCAATGATTTTGCCGCGTTGTAGCACAGTGATCGTGTCAACAATTGAAGATACAACCTTCATGTTGTGTTCAACCATTAAGACCGTTCTTCCAGCCGCCACCTTCTTGATTAGCTGAGTCACTTTTTCCACGTCCTCATGCCCCATGCCTTGAGTGGGCTCATCGAGCAACATCAAATCTGGGCTCATGCCCAATGTGGTAGCAATTTCCAAGGCGCGCTTACGACCGTAAGGCAAGCTCACTGCTGTATCTTTAGCGTAGTTTTCTAAGCCAACCTGCTCAATGTATGTCATTGCCTCATCATTTAGATGATTGAGAGTATTTTCACTCTTCCAAAAATGCATGGACGTGCCCGTTCTTTGCTGCAAAGCTAATCGAACATTCTCTAAGACACTTAGATGAGGAAAAACTGCAGAAATTTGAAACGATCTCACCATGCCAATTCTGGCAATTTCAGCAGAACTCTTATGAGTGATATCTTGACCTTTATAAATAATTTGGCCAGCAGTTGGCGTGATAAATTTTGTAAGCAAATTAAAGCAAGTGGTCTTGCCTGCACCATTGGGTCCAATCAATGCATGAATAGTTCCGGCTTTGACTTGTAGGTTGACATCACTAACAGCCACGAATCCTGAGAATTCTTTTGTAAGCTGCTTCGCTTCAAGTATGACATCTGACATATGGGTCGCTTTTTCTTCAAATTCAATTGACCTCATAAGAGGTTTAACTGATTCAATATAGAGAGAAGATTGCTGCCCCACAATAAGGGATTCTCCTATGGAATACCCTTAATTATTAAAAAAGCCGCTCCTTTTTATAGGGCGGCTTTAGCGCAAATGTAACTATTGTTTGTTTTGGCATTTTTTGAGTGCATTTAGTACTCAAAACAAGTGTAAAACTTTTAAGGCTGAGCTTACTTTTCAACAAACGCACGCTCATATACATAATCACCCAAAACCCCAAGGCTTGGAGACACCTTAAATCCCCTAGCATCCAACATGTCAGAAATTTCTTTAAGCATTGATGGACTGCCACAAATCATGCCGCGATCAACAGCGGGGTCAAGCGGAGGCAAACCAATGTCTTTAAATAATTGGCCATTCTCAACCGCTGTTGTTAGACGCCCTGTGTGTTTGAATGCCTCACGTGTCACAGTCGGGTAATAAATCAGCTTTTCTCGCACCATCTCACCCAAAAATTCATCATTTGGTAATACGTTACGGATGTAATCCTCGTAGGCTAATTCGCTGACCAAACGTACGCCGTGAATCAAGACAACCTTTTCAAATTTTTCATAGGTCTCTGGATCACGAATAATGCTCATAAATGGTGCCAAACCAGTACCCGTGCTAAACAAGTACAAATGCTTACCTGGGTTCAAGTCATCAATCACCAATGTGCCTACTGATTTCTCACTCACCAAGATAGGATCACCCACCTTGATGTTCTGCAAACGCGAAGTTAATGGACCGTTTTCCACTTTGATACTCAAAAACTCCAAATGTTCTTCGTAGTTGGGACTAGCAACACTGTATGCACGGACCAAAGGCTTGCCCTCAACCTCAAGACCAATCATCAAAAAGTGGCCATTGCGAAAACGCAAGGATTTATTACGAGTCGTCGTAAAGCTAAATAAGGTGTCATTCCAATGCTTAACTGTCAGCACTGTTTCAGTGTTGTATGTGGCCATAATTTCCCAAAATAATTTGATGCAAGTCGACTGACTTGTAGATGCCCTGCATTTTAAACGCACCAAGACAGTTCACAGTTGCCACGGGGCTCAGTATTTAAGATTTAATTGATACGAATCAGTTACTTATTTATCCGAACTGTATGAAATAAATGTCGCCAAGAGCTACAAATTCAATAAATTCTGCATATACTAAGCACCTGAAATAAAGCTTAATGTCACTATTGGAGATCAGACAAATGAAATTAATCAGCACACTACTAGCAGCCTCTTTGTTAGCATCTGCGCCAGCATTCGCATCTAAAGAGATCGCTACCAAAAATGCATGTATGGGTTGCCATGCTGTTGATAAGAAAATTGTTGGTCCAGCATACAAAGATGTGGCTGCCAAATACAAAGGTCAAGCTGATGCAGTGGATAAATTAGCTAAAAAAGTAAAAGCTGGTGGCTCAGGTGTTTGGGGTCCAGTTCCAATGCCTGCTAATGCTGCTATTAGCGAAGCTGATGCCAAAGCTGTTGTGAAGTGGATTTTGGACGGCGCGAAGTAATTAGAAACATTACAAACGCTAAAATCAAAAAATGGCTGGGCAACCGGCCATTTTTCATGGCAATAAGATAAAGTACACAACTATGCGCACATACGATCACCCTTTAAGAGCTGTTCTGCATGAAGAAGTTCATGCAAGACCCCCTGTTGCCTTATGGCCAAGAGATCGTATTTTGAATCAGGCATTTCTACTCAATGCCACGGATCGTATTAAACAACTTGAATGGATTAACTCCATTAGTTTGAAATTAAATCAAGCAGCCGACCCTCATCATGGTCAAAGTTTCAGAATCATTGAATTACAAGCAGCCCCCCATCGAATCATCATCAAGTGGGAGTTACATGGTGAATTCGCATCCATCTCTGCAGTAGTTCAACAAGACAACTTACTTGAGCAGCCCCATATTCAAACTCGCCAAGCAATCGAAGCGCAGGTCAATGATTTTCTATCTCGCTTAGCAATTGCCCCTATTCATGAATCAGGCGGCTTGAGGATTGCTGCGATGGATCTAGCTTTTGAGGATCGCCCAATGTTTAGCGATGCAGAACAAGTGTCACAGATTTTCTCTGGCAACAACCGTAGAACGAAATACCTCGTTCCAACAAAAACGGCTGACAAGTACTTTGATAGTCTTGGCAACTTGATGAAAAAGTCACTTGCAGCCACTAAACTTAACTAAGTTGCTCTGTCATTTTGACATGTAACTGATGTGTAACTCTTTGCATACATGTCAGTTGCAAAAGCGTGCAGAATTCATTTGGAATGGAACAAGACACTGCATCAGATTATGAAAGCCCACGTGCAAAAGCGCTTTTTGCGATTGCTTGCGCCGTGGCTTACTTTTTCGCTTTCAAGTTGAACTTGATGCTGTTTGACTCGCTTGAATTCTCTCAAGGAGTCAATTGGATTTTTCTTCCAAGTGGACTAAGAATGCTGCTTGTCTTAGTACTGTTGCATTCAGGCGCAACTGGTATCG